>NZ_JBBOXF010000001.1:710000-827500 GCF_038007465.1 Sporosarcina sp. FSL K6-1508
GCTCTACCAAGCTGAGCTACGTCCCGAAGTAATATAAATTATAATAAAAATGGTGCGCCCGGCAGAAGTCGAATCCACAACCTCCTGATCCGTAGTCAGGTGCTCTATCCAATTGAGCTACGAGCGCATATAAAAAGAAATGGTATTAAGTTCAAATCGGTACTTTTTGGTGCCGAGAACCGGAATCGAACCGGTACGGTAGTCACCTACCGCAGGATTTTAAGTCCTGTGCGTCTGCCAGTTCCGCCACCCCGGCTTGTAAATGGAGCGGAAGACGGGATTCGAACCCGCGACCCCGACCTTGGCAAGGTCGTATTCTACCACTGAACTACTTCCGCATTATAAGTGCGGGTAAAGGGAGTCGAACCCCCACGCCCGAAGGCACTAGATCCTAAGTCTAGCGCGTCTGCCAGTTCCGCCATACCCGCAATATAAATTATGACTAAGAAGTCATAAAAATGGTGAGCCATGCAGGATTCGAACCTGCGACCCTCTGATTAAAAGTCAGATGCTCTACCAACTGAGCTAATGGCTCGAAAAGTGGTGCCGGAGAAAGGACTTGAACCCTCAACCTACTGATTACAAGTCAGTTGCTCTACCAGTTGAGCTACTCCGGCGAATGAATTAAAATATTAAAGTATATGGTGGAGGATGACGGGCTCGAACCGCCGACCCCCTGCTTGTAAGGCAGGTGCTCTCCCAGCTGAGCTAATCCTCCTGGGTATAATTGTGACAATAGTTGCTTGTCCTTCTTGAAAGTCTATGTAATGAATTTCACAAGCCCGGCGGCGTCCTACTCTCACAGGGGGAAACCCCCAACTACCATCGGCGCTGAAGAGCTTAACTTCCGTGTTCGGGATGGGAACGGGTGTGACCTCTTCGCAATCGTCACCAGACTTGTATCATCTTTTCTCAAAGACAATATTCATTATAACAACTCTTAAGTTAATTGCAAGTACTTTTTTTATGAACGGTACTTATTCGCTCAAAACTGAATAAAACAGACATTGCGCTACACAGAATCAGGGTAATCAAGCCCTTTTCAAAATTGGTTAAGTCCTCGATCGATTAGTATCCGTCAGCTCCACACGTCGCCGTGCTTCCACCCCAGACCTATCAACCTCATCTTCTTTGAGGGATCTTACTTACTTGCGTAATGGGAAATCTCATCTCGAGGGGGGCTTCATGCTTAGATGCTTTCAGCATTTATCCCGTCCATACATAGCTACCCAGCGATGCCTTTGGCAAGACAACTGGTACACCAGAGGTATGTCCATCCCGGTCCTCTCGTACTAAGGACAGCTCCTCTCAAATTTCCTGCGCCCGCGACGGATAGGGACCGAACTGTCTCACGACGTTCTGAACCCAGCTCGCGTACCGCTTTAATGGGCGAACAGCCCAACCCTTGGGACCGACTACAGCCCCAGGATGCGATGAGCCGACATCGAGGTGCCAAACCTCCCCGTCGATGTGGACTCTTGGGGGAGATAAGCCTGTTATCCCCGGGGTAGCTTTTATCCGTTGAGCGATGGCCCTTCCATGCGGAACCACCGGATCACTAAGCCCGTCTTTCGACCCTGCTCGACTTGTAGGTCTCGCAGTCAAGCTCCCTTATGCCTTTGCACTCTGCGAATGATGTCCAACCATTCTGAGGGAACCTTTGGGCGCCTCCGTTACTCTTTAGGAGGCGACCGCCCCAGTCAAACTGCCCGCCTGACACTGTCTCCTGCCCCGATAAGGGGCATGGGTTAGAAGTCCAATACAGCCAGGGTAGTATCCCACCAACGCCTCATCCGAAGCTAGCGCTCCGGAATCCAAGGCTCCTACCTATCCTGTACAGGCTGCACCGGAATTCAATATCAGGTTACAGTAAAGCTCCACGGGGTCTTTCCGTCCTGTCGCGGGTAACCTGCATCTTCACAGGTATTATAATTTCACCGAGTCTCTCGTTGAGACAGTGCCCAGATCGTTACGCCTTTCGTGCGGGTCGGAACTTACCCGACAAGGAATTTCGCTACCTTAGGACCGTTATAGTTACGGCCGCCGTTTACTGGGGCTTCAATTCGAAGCTTCGCTTGCGCTGACCTCTCCTCTTAACCTTCCAGCACCGGGCAGGCGTCAGCCCCTATACTTCACCTTGCGGTTTTGCAGAGACCTGTGTTTTTGCTAAACAGTCGCCTGGGCCTATTCACTGCGGCTCTCTCGGGCTTTAACACCCTACCAGAGCACCCCTTCTCCCGAAGTTACGGGGTCATTTTGCCGAGTTCCTTAACGAGAGTTCTCTCGATCACCTTAGGATTCTCTCCTCGCCTACCTGTGTCGGTTTGCGGTACAGGCACCTCCCGCCTCGCTAGAGGCTTTTCTTGGCAGCGTGAAATCAGGGACTCCGGGGAATACTCCCCTTGCCATCACAGCTCAATGTTATAGGAACGGGATTTGCCTCATTCCACACCTCACTGCTTAGACGCGCATAACCAACAGCGCGCTCACCCTATCCTACTGCGTCCCCCCATTACTCAAACGGCGGGGAGGTGGTACAGGAATATCAACCTGTTGTCCATCGTCTACGCCTTTCGGCCTCAACTTAGGTCCTGACTAACCCTGAGCGGACGAGCCTTCCTCAGGAAACCTTGGGCATTCGGTGGAAGGGATTCTCACCCTTCTTTCGCTACTCATACCGGCATTCTCACTTCCAAGCGCTCCACCAGTCCTTACGGTCTAGCTTCGACGCCCTTGGAACGCTCTCCTACCACTGACATCTAAGATGTCAATCCACAGTTTCGGTGATTCGTTTAGCCCCGGTACATTTTCGGCGCAGCGCCACTCGACCAGTGAGCTATTACGCACTCTTTAAATGATGGCTGCTTCTAAGCCAACATCCTGGTTGTCTGGGCAACGCCACATCCTTTTCCACTTAACGAATACTTGGGGACCTTAACTGGTGGTCTGGGCTGTTTCCCTCTCGACTACGGATCTTATCACCCGCAGTCTGACTCCCAAACATAAATCATCGGCATTCGGAGTTTGTCTGAATTCGGTAACCCGGGATGGGCCCCTAGTCCAAACAGTGCTCTACCTCCGAGATTCTTAAGTTTGAGGCTAGCCCTAAAGCTATTTCGGAGAGAACCAGCTATCTCCAGGTTCGATTGGAATTTCACCGCTACCCACACCTCATCCCCGCACTTTTCAACGTACGTGGGTTCGGGCCTCCAGTAAGTGTTACCTTACCTTCACCCTGGACATGGGTAGATCACCTGGTTTCGGGTCTACGACCCCATACTCTGACGCCCTATTCAGACTCGCTTTCGCTGCGGCTCCGCATTCACTGCTTAACCTTGCATGGAATCGTAACTCGCCGGTTCATTCTACAAAAGGCACGCCATCACCCATTAACGGGCTCTGACAACTTGTAGGCACATGGTTTCAGGATCTATTTCACTCCCCTTCCGGGGTGCTTTTCACCTTTCCCTCACGGTACTGGTTCACTATCGGTCACTAGGGAGTATTTAGCCTTGGGAGATGGTCCTCCCGGATTCCGACGGAATTTCACGTGTTCCGCCGTACTCAGGATACACTCTGGAGAGAATGGACTTTCGACTACGGGGCTTTTACCCGCTGCGGCGGACCTTTCCAGGTCGCTTCGTCTAATCCATTCCTTTGTAACTCCGTATAGAGTGTCCTACAACCCCAGGAAGCAAGCTTCCTGGTTTGGGCTCTTCCCGTTTCGCTCGCCGCTACTCAGGGAATCGATTTTTCTTTCTCTTCCTCCGGATACTTAGATGTTTCAGTTCTCCGGGTGTGCCTCGTTTACGCTATGTATTCACGTAAACGTACTGTCCCATTATGGACAGTGGGTTTCCCCATTCGGAAATCTCCGGATCAAAGCTTACTTACAGCTCCCCGGAGCATATCGGTGTTAGTGCCGTCCTTCTTAGGCTCCTAGTGCCAAGGCATCCGCCATGCGCCCTTTCTAACTTAACCTTTCGGTTTTCAACAAGCTTACGCTTCTTGAATTCCTCTTTGGTGAATTCTCCTTTACAGCGATGTAAATCGGAATTCGTTAAAAGGCATTGCATGATCAACTCATTTGCATGTGCTGATCTAGAGAAATAAATTTCTCTACGTTGATTACTTGATTTGTTGCTATCAATGTCGTTTCATTCAGTTTTCAAAGAACAAGTTTTGAATGCTCATATAGTAGCTTCTTCAAGTGATAAACCTGCTTGAAAAGCGTAATGAACCTTCAAAACTGAACGCAAAACGTCAATGTGCAGACCCGTGGTCTACATTCCGTAATAATCCTTAGAAAGGAGGTGATCCAGCCGCACCTTCCGATACGGCTACCTTGTTACGACTTCACCCCAATCATCTGTCCCACCTTCGGCGGCTGGCTCCCGTAAGGGTTACCCCACCGACTTCGGGTGTTACAAACTCTCGTGGTGTGACGGGCGGTGTGTACAAGACCCGGGAACGTATTCACCGTGGCATGCTGATCCACGATTACTAGCGATTCCGGCTTCATGGAGGCGAGTTGCAGCCTCCAATCCGAACTGGGAATGATTTTATGGGATTGGCTCCCCCTCGCGGGTTGGCAACCCTCTGTATCATCCATTGTAGCACGTGTGTAGCCCAGGTCATAAGGGGCATGATGATTTGACGTCATCCCCACCTTCCTCCGGTTTATCACCGGCAGTCACCTTAGAGTGCCCAACTGAATGCTGGCAACTAAGATCAAGGGTTGCGCTCGTTGCGGGACTTAACCCAACATCTCACGACACGAGCTGACGACAACCATGCACCACCTGTCACCGCTGTCCCCGAAGGGAAAGGCGTATCTCTACACCGGGCAGCGGGATGTCAAGACCTGGTAAGGTTCTTCGCGTTGCTTCGAATTAAACCACATGCTCCACCGCTTGTGCGGGTCCCCGTCAATTCCTTTGAGTTTCAGCCTTGCGGCCGTACTCCCCAGGCGGAGTGCTTAATGCGTTAGCTGCAGCACTAAGGGGCGGAAACCCCCTAACACTTAGCACTCATCGTTTACGGCGTGGACTACCAGGGTATCTAATCCTGTTTGCTCCCCACGCTTTCGCGCCTCAGCGTCAGTTACAGACCAGAAAGCCGCCTTCGCCACTGGTGTTCCTCCACATCTCTACGCATTTCACCGCTACACGTGGAATTCCGCTTTCCTCTTCTGTACTCAAGTTCTCCAGTTTCCAATGACCCTCCACGGTTGAGCCGTGGGCTTTCACATCAGACTTAAAGAACCGCCTGCGCGCGCTTTACGCCCAATAATTCCGGACAACGCTTGCCACCTACGTATTACCGCGGCTGCTGGCACGTAGTTAGCCGTGGCTTTCTAATAAGGTACCGTCATGGCACGGGCAGTTACTCCCGTACTTGTTCTTCCCTTACAACAGAGCTTTACGATCCGAAAACCTTCTTCGCTCACGCGGCATTGCTCCATCAGACTTTCGTCCATTGTGGAAGATTCCCTACTGCTGCCTCCCGTAGGAGTCTGGGCCGTGTCTCAGTCCCAGTGTGGCCGATCACCCTCTCAGGTCGGCTACGCATCGTCGCCTTGGTAGGCCATTACCCCACCAACTAGCTAATGCGCCGCGGGCCCATCCTACAGTGACAGCCGAAACCGTCTTTCAGAGTTTGTCCATGCGGACAAACTGATTATTCGGTATTAGCCCCGGTTTCCCGGAGTTATCCCCATCTGTAGGGCAGGTTGCCCACGTGTTACTCACCCGTCCGCCGCTGAAATCAGGGAGCAAGCTCCCATCATTCCGCTCGACTTGCATGTATTAGGCATGCCGCCAGCGTTCGTCCTGAGCCAGGATCAAACTCTCCATAATAGAAGAAAATGAATAGCTCATTTCTTGCTGACTTGGGAGGAATCAAGTTCCTCCCCTGAATCCGAAGATTCAGTTGTGTTTCTTTTCATCCGACATAAGTCGGCTTACTTAGAAACGTTTTGCTCAAGTGCACGTGGCACTCTCGCTGTATTTCATTGACGTTTTGCTGTTCAGTTTTCAAGGTTCATTGTATTGGAATTAAGTAGCGTTCCTTGTTGTCGTTGTTTCGGTGACAACTTTTATATCATACCAAGTTACGTCATCCTTGTCAACAACTAATTTCAATTTCTTTTTCGTTGTTTGACTGTTTTCGATATGTCGGACTGGCAACGTTATCTAATATAACACCTGATCTTTTTAAATGCAACACTAATTTCAAAATTAGTTTCAACTTCTTCTTCAATAAAACAAAAACCGCCATGCAATGCGCTTTCGAGGCCATTGCATAGCGGTTATTCTCCTTATTCCTTCGAACGCATCTGCGGGAATAGAAGGATGTCACGAATCGATTGTGCATTCGTTAACAACATAACAAGTCGGTCGACTCCAATTCCAAGACCCCCAGTAGGTGGTAATCCATACTCAAGTGCTTCAATGAAGTCCTCGTCCATATCGTGCGCTTCATCATTCCCTTGTTCTTTCTCAACAAGTTGCGATTCGAACCGTTCACGCTGATCGATTGGATCGTTCAGTTCTGTAAATGCATTCGCGTGTTCACGACGTACAATGAATAATTCAAAGCGATCTGTAAAGCGACCGTCTTCCGCATTCTTCTTCGCAAGCGGAGAGATTTCAACCGGATGTCCAAAGATGAATGTCGGTTGTACAAGTTGCTCTTCAACTTTCTGTTCGAAGAATTCATTCAACACATGTCCTACTTCCATCATAGCAGTCACTTCTACGCCGTGTTCTTTAGCTAGCGCGTGAGCTTCTTCCTTCGTCATTTCTTTCCAGAAGTCTACGCCCGTGTATTCTTTTATCGCATCAGCCATATGTAGACGAGTCCAGCCTGGCGCTAAATTAATCAGATCTTCCCCGTACTGTACTTCCGTCGTACCAAGCACGTCTTGCGCAATATGCGCAACCATGTTTTCCGTCAGCTCCATAATATCGTTATAATCCGCATACGCTTCATATAGTTCAATCATCGTGAATTCAGGGTTATGGCGCGTCGAAATCCCTTCATTACGGAAAACACGACCAATTTCATAAACCTTCTCAAGTCCACCTACAATGAGGCGTTTCAAATGGAGTTCGATTGCAATACGCATATATAGTTCCATGTCGAGTGCATTATGATGCGTGATGAACGGACGTGCAGAAGCTCCGCCTGCAATCGAGTGCAGCATCGGCGTTTCAACTTCAAGGAAACCTTGTCCATCCAAGTAACGGCGCATCGACTGGATGATCCGGCTTCTCAAAATGAATGTCTCTTTACTACCTTCTGTTGCAATCAAATCCAAATAGCGTTGACGGTAGCGCTGTTCAACATCTTTCAACCCGTGGAATTTCTCAGGTAATGGACGCAATGCTTTTGTGAGGAATGTGAATTCAGTCGCTTTAATAGAAAGCTCGCCAACTTTCGTTTTGAATACCGTACCAGAAATTCCGATGATATCCCCGAGATCCGTACTATTGAAAAGTTTATAAGCATCTTCACCAATTGCATCTTGTCTTACATAGATTTGAACCTGGCCACCGAGATCTTGCAGATTTGCAAATCCCGCTTTCCCTTTTCCGCGTTTCGTCATTATACGACCGGCAATTGTTACAGCATGCGGTGTTTCATCAAGCTCTTCTTTAGAAAAGCCTTCAAACCTTTCGCGAATTTCGTTGGATAGATGTGTCCGTTCGAATCTAGAGCCGAATGGATCTAATCCACCTTCCCTTATATCCTCCATCTTCTGGCGTCTCACCAAAAGTTGGTCGTTCATTTCATCTAAGTGTGACATTTCTTTCACTCCTTCATCATTATCCGTTCATTGGATAGCATGCATCTATTGTACACAATTTGCGCCGCACGGACACGCTTTACTTATCCGCTTCTTTCGATTACCTCATAAAAAAGAGCCGCCACAATACGTGGCCGCCCGAGTTATCTGATTCAAACAGCACTTACGCCAACTGCCGCCTGTTCACTTTCCATCATTTCATCGGCAAAACCGTTCATAAGGCTCGTTAATCGATCAGCTGTTTCCATTGCATTAATCATATTGTGGGTTTTCGCGTTGCCACGGATTCCCGAGTGCTGCGCGTCCAATCATTACGCCATCGACGCCTGTTTGATCTAACAGTTGCAAATACCTGCCATCGGCGCAAGAACAATTTGGTTGTCCATTGTTATATTGCCAATTTTAATTAGTCTTTCTTTACTATCATTCATTTAATTTCTTCCTTCTACAAGCGAATTACCTGTTTCCACTTACTATTTCGCCGGAGGCACTTCATTCGCCTTCTTGCAGTAATTCGTCGACACCGTTAAGTTTCTTCCAAAGTATAACACCTTCATCCCGGACAGCCGCTTCCTCTGCAAACAATTTAGCTTCCGCCGTTGGATGTGCCACTAAAGGAGCGATTTCAAGAAGAGGAATAAGAACGAAAGCCCGCTCATGCATTCTTGGGTGTGGTACAATCAAGTTCTCCGTTTCAATATTGTCATTATTATACAGCAACACGTCAAGGTCTACAGTTCGCGGACCCCATCTTATATCACGAACCCGACCGAGTTCATGTTCAACTTGTTGACAAACTTCAAGAAGATCCCCCGCTACTAAACCTGTTTCAACACCTACCGCCATGTTAAGGAAATCTGCTTGATCCGTAAAGCCGACAGGTGCCGTCTCGTAAATTGAAGATACCGCCGTCACCGTTATACCCTCTCGCAAACGAAGAATTCTCACTGCTTCTACCAGATGATGCAACCTGTCGCCGATATTCGATCCGATTGAGATGTACGCCGTATTCACACGAAGCTCCCCCTCGTTATATCTACCGACACCGATGCATAATGCCCCGGAATGGGCGGGTCTGGCTTAATAAGCACAACTCGGACACCGGTCACTTTATTCGCAAACTCGTTCAATATGTCCGTAGCAATTTTTTCGGCAACTGCCTCAATCAACTTTACCGGGCTACCTTCAACAATTGATCGGCATACGCTATATACTTCCGCATAATTCACTGTTTTATCCAAGTCATCCGTTTTTCCAGCCTCAGAAAGATCTGTCGCAAGTGATACCGTCACCCGAAAACGTTGCCCAAGCTTCGTTTCCTCAGGCAATGCCCCATGGTAACCGTAAAACTCTAACTCATTCAGGTGTATATAATCCATACTGCATCCTCCTATTGTTCGAACTCCATTTTTCCCGTCAGGACATCCATCATTTTTGCCATCCTTGCGACTTCTTTCACGTCATGGACCCGCATAATGTGGCAACCGTGTTCGATTCCATAACAAACGGTTGCTCCGGTGCCTTCCAACCGTTCCTCAACAGGCAATCCAAGCACATTTCCGATTAGTGACTTCCGAGACGTACCTAGAAGCACCGGGTAGCCCATCTCTGAAATCCGATCTAACCCTTGCATCGTCCATACATTTTGAATTGCATTTCGAGCAAATCCAATGCCCGGATCTAGCCAGATATTATCTTGCGCCACTCCTGCCGCAACTGCAATTTCGACACTTTCCTGCAGATCAGTGATAACTTCGTCCATAAAGTCACCTTCGTACTCAGCCTTCTCACGATTATGCATCAAAATGATCGGCACATTGTACTTCGCCGCAACGTCCGCGATATACGGTTCGCGTTTCGCTCCCCATATATCGTTTATGATTTGCGCGCCCGCTAGAATTGCCTCTTCCGCGACACCCGCCTTATATGTATCTATCGACACCGTGCATCCGAGCTCTTTCGTCAATGCCTTAACGACCGGGATTGTTCGTTCAAGCTCTTCTTCGAACGAAATGGGGACATGCCCCGGACGCGTCGATTCTCCGCCGACATCGATGATTTTTGCTCCGTTGCGCAGCATTTCATCCGCGTGTTTGAGAGCGGTATCGATGCGACCATATTTTCCTCCATCCGAAAACGAATCCGGCGTCACATTTAAAATCCCCATAATTACTGTTTCTTTTTTAAAATCCATTTCCGTATTTCCAAATCGATACACATCACGTGCCCGAGTCAATTCCATCAACAGCCACCATCTTTCATTTCTTCTACTGCTTGCCTGTATAATTCGTGCAACTTTTTATAATACACACCTGAAGCACCCGGAAGTACGATGTCCTCAATCGCAGATAACGGCACGAGTTCTTGCACAGCATTTGTGACAAATAGTTCATCCGCATATTCTACATCTTCTTTGCCGAAAAACCCCTCGTTTACTGTGATTCCAACAGATTTAGCAACTTCGATAATATAGGCACGCGTCGTCCCCGGAAGAATCCCGGTTTCAATGGCCGGTGTAAACAGCACACCACCTTTCATCCAAAAGACATTCGAGGTGACACCTTCCGCTACAGAACCTTCTGCTGTTACGAAGAGCCCTTCCATTTCTTTCAATGAATGCAATTCCAGTCGCCCTCGTACGTTATTTAGAAAGTTATGTGATTTATGGCGCACAGCGCTTTCCGGGAGATTTCGGGCTGTGTCTAGCCAAACCGCCTTCTTTGCTGTACCACGAACTGTGGGAGCCAGCTCTTTCCTAAATAAAATGACATTCGGCGTCGGATAAGACGATGGAGACAGACCGATATCATGGGCACCGGCCGAGACATTTAATCGAAAATAGCCGTCTTGCCCTTCATTTAATTCATCGAGCTTCCTGACCGCCGCAAGAATTTCCGTTTCATCATAAGGCATTGTAATCCGGTACTCCATGAGCGCAGTGTGTAACCTTTCCATATGTTTATCAAACAGCAACACGTTGCCGCCGTATGTCCGGAACGTTTCGAAAAAACCGGCGCCGTACAGAAATCCATGATCAAACGGAGAAATTTTCAAATCCACCGTACGCACGAATTCACCATTCATCCAACACCACATGTCGAACCCTCCATTCTTATTTTTCCGCCATCGCTTTCGCTTGCCAAAGCGCTTTTGCCTTATTCAACGATTCAATATATTCCGCTTCCGGCACTGAATCAGCAACTAGACCCGCACCTGCTTGAATATGCGCAATACCATCCTTGATATATGCAGTCCGGATGACGATGTTCAGTTCAAAATCGTCATTATAGCCAAACCAACCAATCGAACCGGTATACAAACCTCTTCTTGTCGGTTCGAGTTCTTCAATAATTTCCATCGTTCGGAGCTTTGGCGACCCTGTAATTGAACCGCCCGGAAACACACCTTTGACGATAGCTGCATTCGAAATACCTTCTGCAGCTGTTCCGCGGACATTTGAAACGAGATGCATGACATGTGAATATTTTTCCACGACCATGAATTCATCCGTTTCCACTGTTTCAGGTGCGCAAACGCGTTCAAAGTCTTCCCGTTCAAGATCTACGAGCATAATATGTTCGCCCGTTTCTTTTTTGTTCGACAATAAGTCTGTTTGAAGTGTTGCATCTTCGTTTTCGTCTTTCCCCCTCGGCCGCGTTCCACCAATCGGTCGTGTACTCAATTCATTCCCGCGCTTTTTCAGCAACAGTTCAGGTGAACCGGAGACAACAGCAAATTCCGGTGAACCGATGGACGCCATATAAGGCGATGGATTAAATGAGCGAAGTGCTTCGTACATATCGAGTGGATGCGCTGTCAACGGTTTTGACTGTCTCACCGAGAGATTGACCTGGACAACATCACCGGTGGAAATGTAAGTCTGCACGTCGCGCACCATCTGCTCAAACTGTGGGCCCGTTACAGATACTGCAAGACTTCCTTCATCCAAAGAGACTTCCTCTGCTTCCCCTGGCATGAAGACCTGTTTTTTCACCCCTTCTGAGGTTGCAGCCACCCATTCAGCCTTAAGTTCTGCAGGTACCAGTCCGCGATTTGGGAGTGTCATGAAATAAACTTTTTCAGTTTTGACGTCAAGTACCGCCCAGCGGTCGAATAAATAAAAGAACAAGTCTGGTGTATCGAGATCATCTATCGTATCAGTTGGGATATTTTCATAGTTGCGAACATAATCGTAACTGATAAAACCAGCTACACCGCCTTGAAAATCCGGAAGTCCTTGAACCGATTCCATCTCAAACGACCGAACAAACTCTGACAGTAATTCGAGCGGTTCACCTTCTCGCACTTCTTCCGTCCCATCACGCCAGATCAGTTGCAATTTGTCTCCATTCAATGTCCGTAGCGTGACAAGTGGATCAATTCCCGCCATACACAACGCCCCGCCCCGTCCACTTTCAAGGAGAATATGGCTGTCATGCATGTGTGCCAGTTCTTTATATCCGTAGAAAAATTGTTCTTTCGTCATTGATGATGTCGTGTAAGCAACTTTTTGTCTTTCCATTCTCGATTTCCTCCCGCTAACTATTAGTATCTTTATCTTACCGCGTGAAAGCTGCTTAATGCTATTAAAAGAAAAGCGGACTGCTCCTTTTTATTTGTGGAGCGGATATATTCCACGGCAGACCAATCATATCCCCCCCGCCGACTGAGCATATACAACGACAAACCAAACATAAAAAATTTTAATCAACAAAAAAAGGAGCATCTCGGCTCCTTTTTCATGCACTTATTACTATTCGTCAAATTGATAGAGCGGCGTGCTTAAATAACGTTCGCCATTCGACGGAAGAATCGCAACGACTTTCTTCCCTTTGCCAAGCTTCTTCGCCACTTGTAGCGCCGCGAAGATTGCTGCGCCTGATGAAACGCCTCCAAGAATCCCTTCTTCCCTCGCCGCACGTCTCGCTGTGTCATATGCTTCGTCGTTCGTCACCAAAACGATTTCATCATAAATGTCTGTGTCAAGCACTTTTGGAACGAATCCGGCACCGATTCCTTGAATCTTATGTGGTCCTGGTTTTCCCCCTGACAGTACAGCAGAGTCCGTTGGTTCCACGGCAATAATTTGAACTTCCGGAAAACGCTCTTTCAAAACACTGCCTGCACCCGTAATCGTGCCCCCAGTCCCAATTCCCGAGATGAACGCATCCACACGATCTAGCGCATCCGCAATTTCAGGACCCGTTGTCAAACGATGAACTTCAGGGTTTGCTTCATTGTTAAATTGTTGAGGCATGAACCATCCATTTTGCTTTGAAAGCTCTTCCGCTTTTCCAATGGCGCCTTTCATCCCTTCAGCTCCCGGCGTCAGCACAAGATCCGCTCCATAAGCACGCAACAAATTGCGTCGTTCTGTACTCATTGTATCCGGCATGACCAAAACGGCTTTATATCCTTTTGCTGCCGCAATCATCGCAAGGCCGATTCCTGTATTACCGCTTGTTGGTTCAATGATTGTACTTCCTTCTTTTAAATCACCGGATTTTTCAGCAGCTTCGATCATCGCAAGTGCAATACGGTCTTTTACACTGGATCCAGGGTTCATATATTCCAGTTTCAAGTAAACGTCCGCGTCTTCCGAGCCTGTCATTCTGTTCATCTTAACAAGGGGCGTCTTTCCAACAAGATCTGCAACCGAGTTTCCAACTAACATCATTATGATCCTCTCCCAATCCCTACTATTTTGATATGCTTTATACTATTGATTTTACTCCCATTATGTGAACATTGTCAATGATTGAATAGCCATTATTTAATCTTTTCCCTATCTCATTTCACTTAATCCCCTTACATACAGAAAAGCCGTTCGGATACACCAACCTTTGTCGGTTTCCAAACAGCTCTCTATCATTTACCGTAAAACCATTTTGCATCGAACTCTTTCCAGAATGCTTCCGGACTAACCGTTTGTGAAATTTGTCCAAGCGCAATTTCACGCTGAATATGGTCTTTTACTTCTTTAAATTTAAATGATTGCCCTTTTACCACTTCACTAACATGAATCACGGCATATGTCCCGTCGCTCAGGGCGATTAAATCACTTGTCGAATTTTCTTTCGTACCGGACGCAGCTTCAACGATTGCCTTGTCGATTGAATCAGTCGAATCGTTAATATAACCAATATCTCCTCCGAGACTAGCCGAAGCTAGATCCGTCGACCGCTCTTTTGCAAGAACGTCGAAGCTGGAGCCTTTCGATAGTTCCTCAATCGTTTGTTTTGCTTCGTCTTTTGTCGGAACAACGATGATAGCCGTGCGATAAGCCGTTTGAATATTGTAAAGCGCAACGTTTTCATCATACGCTTTCTTTATGTCGCCATCTTTAACAACGACATCTTTCGTTAATACCTTTTCAAGGATTAGGTTAGAACGGATCTTTTGGCGCATTTTCTCCTCGTCTTGACCCGAATGAGAGCGGCCATCCACAGAGCGGATTAGTGCCATTTCAAGATCGACCTCCTTATCGGATACATCAATCCCGTATTGTTCCGCGGCAACTGCCATCACCTTTTCATTGACCAGGTCAAGAAGAGTTTCGCGCCCCACTTCCTTTTCCATTGCCGTCATCCACTGTTCCCTTGTAATAGGCTTGCCCGCAACAGACGCTACTTCTTCATCTGTCTGCTTCGGCTTGTCAGGTATGAGCCAGCCAATGAACCAGAAAATATTGAAGGCCAAAAGGATTCCGATCAACAAAAGAAGCGGCTTTGTCTTTAATTTACGCTTCTGCGAACCCATCGTTCCAGATTCAGGCTTCCGATTGTATTTCATCGATAAAACCTTCCAACTCTTCTTTCGGATATACATATGTTTCCATACAGAAGTGGCAGTGTGCTTCCGCTTTTCCATCTTCCTCAATCATCTCTTGGATTTCTTTTTCCCCAAGGCCGATGATTGCATTTCCGAATCGTTCTTTCGAGCAATTACATGCGAACGAAACATCCATGTGGTCAAGTATTTCCACATTTTCCGCACCCAGAACTTCTCCCAGAATCTCTTCGGGTGTCAGACCGCGAGCGATTAAGGTTGAAATTGGTTCCACGTTCGCAATACGCTCTTCCAGTTTTCCGATCGTTTCTTCCGTTGCGCCAGGCATTACTTGGACAATAAAACCACCAGCAGCTTTCACTGTATTGTCAGGATTAACGAGGACACCCAGTCCTACAGCAGAAGGCACCTGTTCCGAAACAACGAAGTATTCCGTGAAATCTTCCGCGATTTCACCAGATATAATCGGAACTTGTCCAGTAAAATAATCTCGTAGACCAAGATCCTTTACAACCGTCAGCATGCCATCAGTTCCAACTGCACGCCTGACGTCAAGTTTACCTTGTTCATTCAAATCAAAATGTGTTTGCGGGTTTGATGCATAGCCCCGGACTTCGCCATGTGCATTTGCATCGATGACCATCGAACCTATAGGGCCGTTGCCATTTACTTTAATCGTCAGTTTATCTTCACCTTTAGACATGGCACCCATCATAACCGCAGCTGTCATCGAGCGTCCTAGAGCAGCCGTCGCTGTCGGCCACATCACGTGGCGGCGTTGCACTTCTGCAACAGTTTCTGTTGAACGGGCCGCATATGCCCGGATTGTCCCTTCGAATGCGAGTGCTTTTACTAAGTAATCAGTCATTTATTATCTCTACTCCTTTTACATGTTTCGTTCATAAATTAGATGTAGCCCTTTCAGCGTAAGGAAGTCGTCAACGACATCAATAACAGTCGTTTCGCTTGCGATTAAACCGGCAAGCCCGCCTGTCGCAATTACAGTCGGCTCTTCCTTGCTTTGCGCTTTCATACGTGCAACAATTCCATCGACCTGCCCAACATATCCGTAGACAATCCCCGCTTGCATAGCAGCTACCGTGTTTTTCCCTACCACATGATCCGGCTTCGTTAATTCGATTCGCGGTAATTTAGATGCACGGTCGAACAAAGCTTCCATTGAAATTCCGATACCTGGCGCAATTGCCCCACCCATGTACTCGCCTTTTTCATTCACATAGCAATACGTCGTCGCCGTTCCAAAATCGACAATAATTAACGGGTTCCCGTATTCATGAATTGCCGCTACAGCATTAACGATTCTGTCCGCACCAACTTCACGGGGATTTTCGTACTTGATATTTAATCCCGTTTTGAGTCCTGGCCCCACAATAAGCGGTTTTTGGTTAAAGTACTTTTTGCACATTTGTTCAAGCGGGAACATGACCGGTGGAACAACCGATGAAATGATAATGCCAGTTACATCCTCGAAAGAAAGTCCAACGTGTGAAAACAACGACTTCACTTGCATCGCATATTCATCTTCTGTTTTATGTCGATAAGTTTCCATACGCCAATGATGTTTAAGTTGCCCTTGTTCATAGACACCAAGGACAATATTCGTGTTTCCTGTATCCAGCACTAAAATCATAATAGTTTCCTCGCTAACTTCGTCATTTTCCAACACATCATACCACATTCTTATGGATAGAAAAAAGCTGACTGCTTCAAAAGAAACAGTCAGCTTTCATTCTTTGTTCAATCTCTGCGTTCTTCGTCGATCGGCTTAAGAGGCTGTTCCCCAGTAGACTCATTCGGTAAATCACCGATTGATGGGTCCGTAGGTGCGCCAGTCGAATCGGAAATGACTGTGTCATCGCCTCCAACCGTTATATCTACACTCTTAACTTCCTCTAAATTATCTAAGCCATATCGGCCATATGGACGATCAGGTAATGTGCCGTGATCTTTCAGGTGATTAATTTGTTCGGCATCGAGCGTTTCTACTTCAAGAAGCGTCGTTGCGATCAAATCAAGCAACTCCCGTTTACCTGTAAGAATCTCTTTGGTACGGGCATATTGTTCTTTAATGATACGTTGCATCTCTTGGTCGATTTCGTACGCAATCGACTCGGAATAGTTCTGTTCGGAGTTGAAGTCACGACCAAGGAACACTTGCCCTTGAGATTGACCAAACTGCATTGGGCCAAGCTTGTCGCTCATGCCGTATTCCGTTACCATCGAACGCGCAATACCAGTTGCACGCTGGAAGTCATTGTGAGCCCCAGTAGAAACTTCACCAAGGACAATTTCTTCTGCAACACGGCCGCCAAGCAGTCCTGCAATCTTATCGAGAAGTTCAGGTTTAGTCATGAAGTAACGGTCCTCTTTCGGAAGCATGACTGCATAACCGCCCGCTTGCCCACGAGGAACGATTGTAACTTTATGAACGATCTCAGCATCATCAAGCATAAGCCCTACAACAACGTGACCCGCTTCATGGAATGCCACAATATCACGTTCTTTTTTCGAAATGACTCGTGTCGTCTTCGCAGGTCCCGCAATAACACGGTCCGTCGCTTCATCGATATCCGACATATCGATTTTCGTTTTGTTGCGTCTTGCCGCGACTAGCGCCGCTTCGTTCAATAAGTTTTCAAGATCCGCACCCGAGAATCCAGGTGTACGCTGTGCAAGAGCCTTCATATTGACGGTATCGTCAAGCGGCTTGTTGCGCGCATGTACTTGAAGAACCGCTTCTCGTCCTTTTACATCTGGACGTCCAACTGTAATCTGACGGTCAAAACGGCCAGGACGAAGAAGTGCTGGGTCGAGGATGTCAGGACGGTTTGTCGCCGCAATGATGATAACCCCTTCGTTTTCACCGAAACCATCCATTTCAACAAGCAGCTGGTTCAGCGTTTGTTCACGTTCATCGTGCCCGCCCCCGAGACCTGCGCCACGCTGGCGTCCGACCGCGTCGATTTCATCGATGAAAATAATACATGGTGCATTCTTTTTGGCATTTTCGAAAAGATCACGTACACGGGATGCCCCGACCCCAACGAACATTTCTACGAAATCGGAACCTGAGATTGAGAAGAACGGAACACCCGCTTCACCTGCAACCGCACGTGCCAATAACGTTTTACCTGTACCCGGAGGTCCGACTAACAGGATCCCTCTAGGAATACGCGCGCCAACTTCAACGAATTTACTTGAATCTTTCAGGAAATCAACGACTTCCACAAGTTCCGCTTTCTCTTCGTCTGCGCCTGCAACATCTGTGAAACGAACCTTTTTACGGTCATCCGTATGAAGCTTCGCCTTACTCTTACCGAAGTTCATCACACGGCCACCACCGCCGCCTCCGCCTTGTGCCTGATTTAACAGGAAGAAGAACAGGATAAAGATGATGATGAACGGTAGAAGACCCGTGAAGAAGGATACCCATGCGCTTGCAACAGGAGTTGGCAAGATTTCAACATCCGTTTGGGTTTGTGTAGCAAGTGAACGGATGTCATCTTGTATGGCGACATCGTTCAAAACATTCGTTACGAATTCTTCGCCTTCCTTATAACCTTTCATCTTCCCTTTCACTTCAAGGACAAGCTGAACTGGCTGCAAGGTAACCGACGTAACCTTTCCTTCTTCCATCGCAGTAATAAATTCATCATACCGGATCTCTTTTTGTTTCGGATTTGTATTGTTTAGTGAACTGAATATCCCCATGATTGCAAGAAATATCAGTCCGTATAATAGAAAGTATCGAAGTATTCGATTCATCCCAAGCCTCCTCATTTCATTAGACAGAAAACTAGTGTAAATCTTATCACAGGTCTGATTCAACCTACAAAGGAAATGCCTTGACGGAAAAGCGTAAGTGCCTCTAGGCGCTGAAGCCTAGACAGCTTTTTAGTTCAATAGCTAATTCCCTCTTATCGTCAAGAAAGAATTCCGCGGGCCCTTTAAAAGATTTTTCAAAAGTGTTTAGAAAGAATAGATTTCCTTTTTTAACACGCCAATATAAGGCAAGTTTCTGTATTTCTCCATGTAATCAAGTCCGTAACCGACAACAAACGCGTCCGGTACGTTGAAACCTACATAATCTGCTTTCAAATCCACTTTCCGGCCTGACGGCTTATCAAGGAGAGTGACGATTTTAATGGAATTCGCTTTTCGGTATTTCATCAGTTCAACGAGGTAACTTAATGTTTTCCCGCTATCGATAATGTCTTCAATAATAAGTACATCGCGCCCTTCGACACTTGTGTTCAAGTCTTTGACGATTTTCACTTCACCCGACGAAACAGTTGCATTGCCGTAACTTGAAACATCCATGAAATCGAGTTCGATGTAAGCATCGATGCGCTTAATGAGATCACTCATGAAAGGTAGCCCACCTTTAAGTACACCAATCGCAAGTACGAACTTGTCTTGATATTCTTCGGTCAACACTGCACCAAGCTCACGGATTTTCTCTTGAATCTCTTCTTCTGTAATTAGCACTTCTTCGATATCTTTCTTCAACATCGAAATTCCTCCTCTTTCATGTAAATCAATTATATCTTTCTTGTTCTAACTATGTACTTACTTTGATCTGTCTTGTTTCGCGAAAATGCCACTCCATACCGTACACCTGGAACTGCACAAATTTCACCTTGCGCTGTAATGATTACCGGTAATCGGTCGCGTTCTGTCATGCCAACCTTTTCATCGATAAACAACCTAGATAAACGTTTCGGATGTGTCATCCCTGGTAACAAGATTCGATCCCCATCCTCTCTTCTCCTGATGGACAGAGGAAGCGCGGAATAAGGCAAGTCAAAATACATGGTATCATCTGTATCCGTGAATAACTCCGTATCGAGATTACCCACTTCGGTCCAACAAAGCTGTAAATCATTTCCCCAGCGGGTCCAAACGCCTTTCGGCAACACTTTTTGCGAATCCATTTCCTCAGTTGGTGTATCGCGAACGAATGTCAGCACGTCATATTCCCGAATGAATCGGTAACCGCGTGGAAGGTGAACGGATACATTCCCGTTTTGCGAAGATAGATGGTGCAATAGTTGGCTTATAAGCGCGGAATTATATTTTACGGGCATAATTTCCCCATTGTAAAGATACCTCAATAGTAGTGTAATCATCCGTCTTTGTAAAGCTTGGTGCATGTTGGAAAATGCATTTCCATCAACGATAGGCAGGCCCGCTTCTGTGAATCTGGTAATTCTATCAAAACGGTCCTTTGCCAGTGTTTCAAGCAGCTCTTCATCTTCCTGCAACCAGCCAGACATTTTCACTGCATTTTCAGCGGCTCCCGGATTTTCATCAAGAATAAATGGAACAATTCGGTGACGAAAACGGTTTCGCAAATAGGCGTCACTTGCATTGCTAGGATCTTCACGATAATGTAAGTCATTTTCTGCAACGTATGAATGAAGATCTGCTTTCATGACTGGCAGGAAAGGACGAATAAGAAGCCCGCCATCGACTTCGCGTTTTACAGGAATACCGGAAGGCCGATTACCTTTCGTCACTTGCATAAGTACCGTCTCCAGCTGATCTTCTGCATGGTGCGCTGTCGCCAAAATATGATAATGGTGTTTTTGCATAATTTTAGTGAAAAAGGCATAACGTCCGTCACGACAGACAGCTTGCACATTACCGCCTTCGTTCTCAATAATTTCAGGAACCGGAACACTCCCGCCAAAAAACGGGATTTTATATGTTTCACAAAGCCTTTCCACTAATGCACCGTCTGCGGCAGACTCTTCTCCGCGCAATTTATGATCGACGTGAATTGCGGCAACTTCAATTCCCATCCTGTCTCGATTCGAAGCCATGAAATCTAAAAGTGCCACCGAGTCGACGCCACCTGAGCAGGCGACAAGAACACGGTCCCCCGGGGCGACAAGTGACCATTCTTTTACGAAATGGAAAATTGTCTGTTTAAATCTATTCATTGCCGGGCTTCCTCCTTTTCAACAAACTCTTTAATTAAATTTTACCATAGAATACCCCCACTTCAAGATAAGTGGGGGGTATAGTCAGCCAACCACGTTTTCCCGGGAAATAAGTTGTGAATATGGAGTAAAGCTTGACCACTTGGGGAGTACGTGATCGATTTTCATAATTAACACCGTTCGGTCATCTCCTATCACACCGAACTTCCTCTCCATTTCCTGCATAATGCGGTCCGCAATTTTGTCACAGTCAAAACTTCCGTACTTTTCAAGGGTGCTATACAACGTCTTTTCTTGTTTTTCAAGCGGGATATCGCCATTGAAAATACCATCCGTTACCATCATTATAATATCACCTGATTTTAACTCTTCATTTTTTGCCTCAACAGAAAAAGAGGGAAGAAAACCAACTGGCACGGATTTGCTATCAAGTCTTAAAAAATCATCCCCTCGTTTAATATACGTACTCATCGACCCGGCTTTCCACGACCAGATGCGACCGTCCTGTAAATCGATAAGCGCTAAGTCAAGCGTAGCGTACATATCATCTAAACCATTCAGAGACATCATATAGTGAAGTGTATGCATAGCTGTTTCAGGGTCCATTTTCCGATCCAAGCATTCCCGCATTAGACGAATTACTTTTCGACTCTCACGATATGCATTCAAATCCTGTCCCATCCCATCCGACAACAGGACCGCCGTCAACCCTTCATGGATCGGGAACACTTCATAAGCATCACCTGCATGGAATGTTTCACCGCCCGCTGTCGCAACAATCCCGTAATCCAGTGAAAAGCGGACCGCCGAACCGAATGTCAATTGAATATGTGGAAAAGGGTCTTGCAGAACCGCAGATTTTGCGACGCGGAACGGTTCGTCATACATCTCTTCCAGAATCGGCAGTATAAACCTCTCCGCCACTGTCGTGTCCGTTTCAAAGTCAGATCTTTTTTCAGGGATACAGCAGATAATGCGACGTGCTCCCCGCTCTCCTGACAAGACATCAATCTGAAAGTATTCAATATCTTTCTCTTGAAGCCGCTTCGCCAACTCTTCTTCGGCCGGCTTGTAAACCGTCAAATCTTCCTTTACTTCATTCATAATCTTGTCGAGATGGGTGCTCATATCCCGTAATTGAAGCGCAAGCATTTTTCGACCATGCTGAAGTTGCCCCGTCAATAAGCGATTAGCGGCCTGTTCTTCAAGTTCCGTCACCAATCCATTAAACCGGATGCACTTATATTTAATCTTTTCCTCAACCCGATGGCGCTTAGCTTTTTTGGTCATAGAATAGGTCGCTTCCCATTCGCTAAGAAGTCCGCCCATGTCATTATCAGCACTTTCCCAGCACTTAGAGTAACGGAAACAGGATTGACAGATTTTTGGCACAACCTGCTCAGACGGTTCATCCGAACTTGTGCGGGATGTAAATCGATCGCCAACAAGCGTTGACATAAATTCAGAGAACTGTTGGAAATCAGACAGTTGTTCGTCAAGCCGTTCAGCAAGCCATTTTTGTCGTTTTTCATTTGTGTCCGTATTTTCTGGGTAAAAGACACGTCGAATTGGCTCGAGTCTCTTCGATGGGATAAGTAAAAAGATAACAGTTGCCGTTGCAATTGTTATAAAGTGCGAAGTATCAAGCGGCAATGTCAAATCATACATGAGGAAAAATAGTGACACAGAGACTCCGCCCAGCGCAATACCAACTTTCCCAAAACGACGTAGCGTGCCTGCAAAAAAACCAGTCATGCCAAATACCGCCATCATTCCCGTGAACGACAATTCTGCGAGACCCACAATAGCAGCGATGATCATTGCGATTGTTGTTGAAAACGGAAGGCCTCCCACAAGTGCCGCGAGTAAGATTGTGAGATGGATGAGTGTCCCTGAAACCGATACAGGGCCTAACATTACTCCACTCATGCCCGTAGTAGCCATCGCACCGACCAGACATGCTGCACCAAGCCGTTCAGGCGTCCATTTGCCGAAAAAGATTCTATCTGCTGCAGGAAATGCGATAAAAAGGAAAAAAGTCATGAACAATGCGAGAACTGCTTCAAAGCCAATATATAGTTGCACATTCACTGGCGGTTGCCCGACATGCATAATAAACTGCCATAACACTTGAACAACGATGATACTTCCTGCCACTGTTAGCGGAATTGACTTCCGCATTAGCGGATACTTAATGACCGCATTGAATAAAGCGAGCATGAGTAAATGAATAACAGCCTGTCCGAGACCAAGAAACGCGCTCCCGAACATCCCTCCGATGAACACCCATATCAGATGCTTTCTGAAACGCGCTCGCGCCAATGCCCAGACCGGCAAGAAAAAAGGGACAGCTGCATCAAACAATACGGCTTGCGACAAGAAAAAAGAACCAAATAAGAATAGGGTCGCAACTAAAATATGCATTTTTCGTTTACCAATCATTTCGACATACATGCCAATTGGATAGCTCACCGGACGCACTACATGTTCCATTAGTTTCATTTCCCATTCCCCCTATGTCTACTATGCCTTGAGTATACATAGGCAGATCAAAAGAAATTGTCTGTTCATGACAGTGAATGAACAAAATGTTTCGACTCTTTCCGAACTGTTTTTTCTTTTTTCATAAGATGGGTTGACACATGATTGGTTCGATTGTATTATAAATATTGTTGTTCTGATTAAGTCGAAACAAGCACTTGCTAGAATATACAAAGGCGGCGTAGCTCAGCTGGCTAGAGCGTACGGTTCATACCCGTGAGGTCGGGGGTTCGATCCCCTCTGCCGCCATTAATGAAATACAAGAAGACCGTTCAGACTCTACAGACATAAGACGGTTTATGACCAAGCGTTTTAGAGTTGGAGCAAGACTATAATTAATTTAAAAAGCAGTCCCTGCATCTTGAATTTACGATGCAGGGACTGCTTTTTAAAATGAATAATCTAGAGATTATTTGGTGAGCTGTGACAGTTTTTTGAATTTGCATACTAGTTTTGGTGCGAGATATGACTATTTTCGGGATTGCCATGAATTTGCGGGCTTTCCCCATGAATTCCACTCGAGTTGCCATGAATTGCCTCACGCGCCATGACTATCTGCCGGATTGCCATGAATTCGAAGGCTTTTACCATGAATTCCGTGCAAGTTGCCATGAACTGTCTCACGAGCCATGACTATCTTCCGCATTGCCATGAATTCGAGAACATCCCCCATGAATTCCAGGCAAGTTGCCATGAACTGTCTCACGAGCCATGACTATCTTCCGAATTGCCATGAATTCGCGGGCTTTCCCCATGAGTTCCGTGCAAGTTGCCACGAGCTGTCTCGCGAGCCATGACTATCTTCCGAATTGCCATGAATTCGAGAACATCCCCCATGAATTCCAAGCAAGTTGCCACGAACTGTCTCGCGAGCCATGACTATCTTCCGAATTGCCATGAATTCGCATGCATTCCCCATGACTTTCTTCTTTATCTGCAAAGTGATCCCAGAAACCTTCTATATGTAAAAATCAAAAAGCGGCAAACAAGTGTAGTGCCCTTGTTTGCCGCTTTTCTCTATGCTATTAGTACATTTTTTCATGAATTGAAACAGCTAGCAAGTTATCCTCTGCTTGCGCCACGGCCACCGCGTTTCGATTCCGTCGCTCTCTTCAAAGTAGAGAGACGCTCTTCGCTATCTTTCATGAACTTTGCCATTTTCTGTTCAAAGTTCTCCGGGCGATCTGTAGTAGGACGACCACCTTGACGCGGACGTTGCGGGCGTTGAGGACGTTCTGGACGCTGCTCAGATTCAGGCTTCGCTTTTCTGATCGACAACCCGATTTTACCATCTGCACCGACGTTCATCACTTTCACTTCAACCATGTCACCGACTTTAAAATGATCATTAATGTCTTTGACGTAATTGTCCGCCACTTCACTTATATGGACCAGGCCTGTTGAACCGTTCGGTAGCTCAACAAATGCCCCGAAGTTTGTGATCCCTGTTACTTTACCCTCTAGCTTGCTGCCTACTTCAATTGACATAAAAAAAATGCTCCTCCTTAAAATTTAAGCGGGCCCCGCGCTGGGAGCCTTGCAACCGTATTAATGACCCTGTAAAATACAGGATCCTTACTTCTATTATAGCCAATAAAAAAAGAGTGTCAATAAGACTACTCTTTTCTGTCGTCTTTTTTATCCGTTTTTTTCTTATTTTCCGGTATTGAGAAAATAATTTCATTCTTTTCAGACAAGAAGTACTCTTTGCGCGCGAGTTTTGCGATATAGTCATCGTCATTCAACTTCACGAGTTGTCTTTCCAGTATCTCCTTCTCTTCTTGCACCTCTTCAAGCTCGGCCATTGTCTCAACTTTTTGCAGTTCCTTCGCCGCCAATGCATGTTTCTGGTTAATAAACATATTGGTCATACCACCGAGAATAATGGCCGCAGCAAAAGCAAACACTGTCAGTCTACGATATAAACGGACTTTCCGCGCATTCTTTCTCGTTTCTTTCTTTTGAAGTGAGCGGACATATTCAGTTTGAATCGATGCGACCCTTTCGGACGATTTCCTCTGCTGCTTTTGTTCCAAGTTCTGCACTTCCTCTCTTCACACGATACAATTTGTTAGTTCATACATTGTATATCATTTCGCTCTTCTTTTAAAGAGTTTTCTGGAAACGATACGGTACAATTTAACAAATGGTGTAAAGAGAACTTTAATGACTTTCATGATAAAACGTACGATATAACGGATGATGGATACGATCAGCCGAGCAATGAACCAGAGTGGCTTTACAAACACCAGCAATAAGATCCTTCCGAAAAGGCGGAATGGCTTATAGAAGATAGTTACGTAAAGTAGCATTCCACTAATCTGTGCAAACGGATCATATATCCGCCATGCCCCATCCCTTACAAGATAAAGGATATAAAAAGTCCAACATCCGACTAGTACCCATCCAATTACTTCGAGCCAGGCCGCACGCTTTCGAATAATTGATTTCTTGCCGGCTTGCGCGGTACCTGTTCCAATCATGTCCATGAATGCTCCGGCAACAATGCCCGTCCCAATCATAGCGAGCAGGCTAAGAAACTGGACGGATAGACTCATCCAAACAATTTATGGAGGAAACCTTTTGAGCCTGATTCTTCTTCGTCATATTGAATCGTGGCGACCGTGCCCTCCAATGTAAGGAGCCCTTTATCGACATCGAGATGAACGATGCGCAGTTCCTCTCCCCGGATTTGCAATAATCCTTGAGATGTCCGAACGAGAAACTCTTCCTGATCGAAGCGGTCGATCGATTTTACCGATGTAAGATCCATTCGTTTTCTGTTGCGCATAGTCACGACATGGTCTCCTGATGGAATTGCGTACGTAGGACTGTCAGTTTGAAATTGCATTATATGCTTCCCCCTTTGCTTGTACGTTCACAGCCATCTTATGCCGGGATATAAAAAAACATGACAGGGAAATTCCCCGCCATGTTGATCAGTCTTCGTCGTCCATGAATTCCGGTTCCACTTTTTCAAGTTTTTCTTCCTTCAATATGGTGTACATTGAAGCAGCATCGTCTTTTTTCGTTGTATCTTTTAACATATTGATTTTCACCGTTACAATCTTCTGACCAAAACGGATCGCAAGTTCGTCGCTTTCTTTTACGACGGACGATGCCTTGGCGACTTTTTCATTAATCGTTATACGGCCTTGATCGGCCACTTGTTTCGCCAATGTACGCCTTTTGATAAGGCGGGATACTTTCAAGAATTTATCGAGTCTCATGATTATCTTCCCCTTTTTTCGCTAATTGCCAAAATACTTCGAGTTCATCAAGTGTATAGTCAGTAAACTTGCCGTGTCCATCTTTCACACTCTTTTCGACAAATGAAAACCGTCTGCTGAATTTTTGATTTGCATGGACCATCGCTTCTTCCGGCGATAGCTTGAGAAAACGGGAAATGTTGACGATTGTGAATAGAACATCGCCTAGCTCATCCATTTGACTATATTTCGTTCCACTTTCCAACTCTTTGCGGAACTCCATCCATTCTTCTTCAAACTTTTCAAATGCACCGTCAATTGTCGGCCAATCAAACCCAACCTTCGCTGCCTCTTTTTGATAATTAAGCGATGTTAAAAGTGAGGAAGAAGGACGTTCTTGACCTTCTAAGAGTGATTCAGCTTGCGGTTTTTCCTGTTGTTTGATTTCCTGCCAATTTTGAAGAACTTCTTCGGAATTTTCCACATTTTTGTCTCCGAAAACATGCGGGTGTCGGCGAATCATTTTCGAACCAATCGATTGAAGCACGTCTTCCATAGCAAAATAACCATCGTCTTCGCCAATTTGAGCATGTAGGAACACCTGCAGCAACACATCGCCAAGTTCTTCAATCACCGCATTATCATCTTCATTATCGATTGCTTCAAGCAGTTCATGCGCTTCTTCAATCAGATACCGTTTCAATGATGAATGCGTTTGTTCACGGTCCCAAGGGCAACCGTCCGGAGCGCGCAGTGCAGCAATAATATCCCTGAACGTCGACCAGTCTTTCAGCCGTGCTTCCCGTTCAATTACAGGAGGAACATATACCGTCGTCAAATTATTAATTTCGGTCACACGATCCAGTTCAAACAGCGGCACTGAAATCAATTGCTCGCCCGTCGAACCTGCCGCGGTTACAATCGTCACTGGATGATCGTAAGCATACTTCTCCATCAGTGATAATTTCACTTCAGACGCCACGAATGAATCATACACTTGTCCAATAAGAATATGCTGTGTCATATGGACATCATCGCGTTTCATATCCGTCCCGTCGAGCAGTTGAAATCCTTCAATCGGGTCAATTCGCAATGCTGCGAAAATCGGGTCAAGAAAACTGTTTCCGCCCGCAATTTCAAGCTGGACGACGCCTTCGCGTTCTTTTTCAACTAATAATTGTACCGTACGTTCTGCCACGAGTGGATGCCCGGGTACAACATAGGTCACTGGTTGTTCTGCACACATGTTGAGTAGCTGTTCTACGATTTCATCATAAACTTGCTCGAACGAATCATGTTTTTCATAAATTTCATCGAAGCTTGTCAGCACGATTCCTTCTGCCCTTAATTCCACAACAGCGGGGTGCTGATCCGTGCGTGCTACGATGCGGTTTGCTTCTTTTAATTTCCGGTATGTCCCGAGGGCCAATTGGTCAAGGTCACCTGCACCAAGACCGATAATTGTTAACTGATGCACGTCATTCACCTTCATTTCCTAGACTTATTGAGTTGTAATTGCAATGTAGCCAAACGTTTGCCGAATGGCAGAAGAAACCATTCCTTCTCTGCCATTATACGTGATTTCATAATGACGAAAAGGAAAATACTCGCACCTGCCGCGACGGAGGTTAATGCGATAAGCGTCGCTCCAACCCGATTCGGTAACTTGTCGAATAAAAACCCGTCTGCAACGATCATCCATGGTAAGACAACTGCTATCATGCAGACAGACGCCACAATCACCCATCCATAAAAACGTGCCGGTGCAAGGCGAATTGGCCATACCTTTTTAAAATACAGTAGTAGTCCGACTGTAATCGCTGCGAAACCAATATTGCCTGCAATTGCTGCTCCCGCGACATCCCATACAGGGATCAGGAGCTGATTAGCAATGATTTTTATAACCAGTCCACCAATGAGCAGGAGCGTCGGTACCTTCACTCTTCCCGCGCCTTGTAGCATCGCCGTTAAAGGTAAAATAAGTGATAACCAGAGAATTTGCAGCGAGAAAATGATGAGTGTAACAGAACCGTCGCGTGTTTCAAACAGCATTTCATTTACATAGGGTAAAACAAGCGCAAGTCCTGCAGCAGCTGCCCAGCCGAAAAGAAATGCCGTCCTGAACGTTAGCCGGATAAACGGCAATGCACCCCGGCCAGCTTTTTTGGTCGAGTGATGAGCGATGAGAGGAACAATTGCGAGCGCCAATGTCGATGCAATGAGAATCCCCATTTGCACGAGCGGCTGTCCACGATCATAGACACCTTTCATTACCATAGCTGGTTCTTCCGCAAAACCGTTAGATAAGAGAGTATTATAAATTGTAAAGGAATCGGCTAATTGAAACAGCAGGAGAATGAGTGAACTTGCACTGACCCCCAAACTGACAACCGTCAATTCTTTCACGACTTGCCATGTGTCCACTTTTTCTAATGGTCCTTTAAACTTATTCCGAAAATAGAGCGCAAGTATAATAACACCAGCACTTTCTCCGACAACCGCCCCCCACATCGCCACTTCGCCCGCTGTATAAAGTGAAGCGCCTGATCGCACCGCAATCCATGTGCCAACGAGGATGACCGTTACACGAAATGCCTGCTCACCTACACCCGAAACTGCAACCGGCACCATCCGCCCTTCCGATTGGAATGAGCCCTTCAAAACGGCTAATGCCGGCATGAGCAGAACGATATACGCGCCCGCCCGCAGAAGAGGAACGAGCTCAGCATCGCCCATGGAACGCGCGAAAAACGGAGCAAAAACAGTTAGTAGAACAAAAAAGCTTATTGATAATATAAGAAGATATGTAAATGCCACACGCATCATCGCTTTTGCTTCACCTCGACTCGTACTTCCCGCAAGCAGCTTCGATACAGCCACCGCAAAACCATACGACGTCCAGACAATAAAAATGCCAATGAACGGGTATACTTGCTGATAAATATAAAACCCTTTGTCGCCGACTAAGTTTTGAAACGGAACCCGATAGACTGCTCCCAACAATTTTACAATGATTGCAGAGATCGTCAGAATTGACGCGCCTTTCATAAATGTTTTCATATTCCACTGTTGCTCCATATCCGTGCCTCTTTCTTTCCTGCATAGTGTAGCTATTATACCATGATTGAGTAACGACATAATTTTCTGAAGATTATACTAAATAGGTTTAATTGTTAGAATTTATGGGAAAGACATAGATATGTTATTTGTAAACATCTTACTGTAAATTACATTTAAAAATAAAAGATGATAAAAAAGGAAAACGGAGGGGCTAAAAATGATAAAAACAATTCCAAAAAAACGGATCTTATCAGTACTCATAAAATCAAAGAGAAACGATATGTATACTAAAGCAAAACATTTTGGTTTGACTCATCCGATTGTCGTCGCATGTAGCCAAGAGTTGGATCTATTATTGAATAGGTATCAAGGTATCCGAACCATACAATAACCATCTCCTGCATACAAACAAAAAGGAACTGTAAACCGCTAGGGTTTTAGCTCCTTTTTGTTATAAACCGCTTCGTTAACTTAAGAAAAGAACTTTTACGTACTTTAAAACAATTTCTTGAACCAATAAAAAGAGTAACCAGCCACATACTCCTAAACCGATGGATATGAATAAATGAACAGAATTTTGTAAGGCTATGTAAACGATTACTAACAAAAAAGCGGTTGCAGGAAATCCCCAAAGTACCCCTAATGCAAACTTGCTTAACGTCGCTGTTTGTTCTCCTTGAACATACAGCCATACAATGCTAAGTAGACTGACCAGCGGAAGAGCAGCTATAATCCCTCCATAAGAAGGAAATCTTCTCGAAATCTCCGTAACAATACCAATAACGATAGCTGAAGCAATAATTTTCGTTATTACATACATTGTTTCGCTTGCTCACTTAAAGTCTTTAGTGCCTGTTCCACTAAATCTTTTTCAACATCATCTAGTTTGTTCAACACTTCTTCTAATTTGTCTTCATCAAGCCTTGTATTTCTATGTAAAACTTCCTCACCTAAATCCGTTAAATAAAGAATTACCTTTCTTTCATCGGAAGGGTCTCTTCCCTTTGTTACATAACTCTTTTCAATCATTCTCTTAACATGTTCCGAAGCTGTATTATGTGAAACTTGTATGTATGAAGCGATTTCATTGATTCCGATCTCTTCCTGTTTATCTACAAGTTGAAGAATACGGACCACTTGGTGAGAGATCTTTTCTTTATGTGGATAGTGTAAATGATAATAAATATCCGTCCAATATTGATTTAATAGCGTAATTTTACTATTCACAAATACCACTCCTTTATATCTTACAATACGATTGTATCGTATTGTAAGATATAAAGGGAGAGTTTATTATTGTGCAAATAAATCGTGAGCCAACAACTAAGTTAAAACAAAAAGGTAAAGTACCTTTTTCAAGAAGGATACCCCGTATAGTTTTAGACCTTCTTATTCTAAAAATAAATGTTGATCCCCGTGAAAAACCTTTAATATAAAATCTTTAACTGGGACATTTAAGTCTTCATACGCAAGTAAGAAATCCCGATTATTATAAGGGATTTCTTTTAATTCCACATCAATATTAGCGGCTATATTTAGTACAGCATATCTTGCAAAGGGTTTGTCATAACAACCTAACGAACCGGGGTTAAGGTATAATCTTTGGTCTGATTTATAAAAATGTAATGGATGATGGTGACCAAAACACACCATATTTACCGGGGAGTCAATATATAGATCATCAAGTTTTATTACCGATGGTGCATTATCAATCGTAAGAAATTGATTCTTTGAGTCTAAGTGATAATGAATAAATAAGATCTTTTTCCCTTCATGTTCAGCCATTATTTTCTTGGGTAATTCCTTTAGTTTTGATGTGAATTTTTTATCCATTCTTGAAACTAACCATTCATGGTGTTCCTTTTCCCCTCCCATACTTCGTGATTCCCTTCCTTCCAAGATAGCTATAAATTCTTCTTCATGATTGCCCATTACAAAAGAAATATCATGACGAGAAAACAACAGCTCTAAAACCTCGTTTGTTTCATGACCGATACCAACCATATCTCCTACACAGTAGATATGCTGAATTTCAGAGTCCTTATCTATGTCGTCCAACACCGAACGCAAAGCAGAACTATTACCATGAACGTCTGCAATAACCGCTACTTTTGTTCCCATATGAAATCACCTCCTGTCCTGTAAAGATTGAATACATTTTCACTTCATTGACTTTCTTGGTAACCTCTATCAAACGAGCAAAATTAATTGGTGGGTATAAGTAAAAACCAAAAGTAAACCACCCCTAAGTCTACGAAGCTAGAGTGGTTTACCTATTCGTACTGATTATCTTTCAAACGGAAAGTTTTAGTCCTTAATAAAAAAACGTCGATGACGGATCACAGCATAAATTGCTGCCACCCCTAACAATACTGCTGCAATAATAAATGTGATTCGGACATCCCATATTTCGGAAAGAGCACCAAATACTAAAGATGAAACTGCAAATAATAACGACACCAATGCACTTTCCACAGCGTAAATTTTAGGGAGTTCTTCAGAACTGGCTGATTTTTGAAGAAATGTGTTTGTGGCAATTGCTTTTAGTTGTTGAAAAACCCCATTAAGTCCCGAAAAGACAAGGGACAACCAAGCAATCGTCGATAAACCAAAAAGAAGTGTCAGGATACTGATTCCAAAAGAAAAAGTAATCAAAACATACTTTAAATTCTTCTCAAATATCGAGGTAAAACGTGAACATATAATCCCACCAACGACCATTCCAATGAAAAATGTTGTATTAATATAACCCCACCAAGCCTCAGTCTCACCAAGAATTTCATTCACGAAGACATAGAGGATAGAAGCAATCCATACAACATTTCCAACGGCTTCAAAAACGATGATCACATAAAGGCTCTTATATAGCGGATTTCTCCAAACAATATGCCAACCTTCTTTTAACTCACCGCTCTTACGTCCTACGGATTTTTTTCTGTAGAATTTGGTTGGATCAACTATTTTAGTCATCAAAAAAGTAGCTAGCAAATACAATGCCACCGTCATTAAAATAACATTTTGACCACTTAAAAATGCAACAAGCAGGCCACCAAGTGCCCATCCGCCTAAATTTACAGTTTCGTAAATAATGGAAAAGACGCTATTGGCTTTCACAAGTTCATTTTCGGGAACCAAGCGCGGCAACATTGCTTGGCTTGCCGGCGCTGCCCATCCATCTAAAAAAGCAATTGCAAATACGAAACTTACTATAACAAGTATGCTCAGCGTCATGTGAAATACTAAGATAAGCGCCAGCAAACACAATAAAAGTGTCTTACTTACTTGCGAATAAACAAGCAGCGTCTTCAGTGGATAGCGATTTAACAGTAGCGGAGAAATCATCCCACTACTAAAACGGCCCATCATATTGAGAAACGGTACCAACGCCAATACAAATGGTGACTCTGTCGAAGCATATAAAATTGAAATAAGCCCCACAATATAAAAGATATCACCCAAATTGGCCATTGATTGACCAATCCATAGAAAACGGAAAGATGCACTCTTCATTCTTACTACCCCTTTACAATCAAAATTTAATTCTGATTCATACAGGGTAGTTTTACACTCGACAAATGCCTCCTAAAATTTAATGTTTTGAATTACAAAATAAAATAACCAAAAGTTAATTACACAACACTTATATTCAATAAAGTTTATAAAGGTAGTAAGAATGAGTTATATGGCTCCATTATACGTCAATTTGAGGTGTTCGAACACAAATATTCTGAGTACTATCAATAGATTTCTTAAAAGCTATCGTCCCCGCAAAGTTTAATTTTCATAGTAGCAAAGAAAAATTTTATAAGTATTTTTTTTAAAGTTGCTCTGTTGTCAGTATTGTTGCAAATTCTTCATGCAATGTCGCTAGCGATATAGCCTGTAAAGTATCTGCATCATAATAGGTACCATTTTGGTCCTTCATTCCAAAGGTTGCTGTTGCATCTGAAATTAGTTATGTATTGATAGCTAATGAAAATTAAGGCGCTACCAATTCAACTTTAATTCTATCTGGGTCCTCAAAGTAAACAGCATAATGGTCCTTCCCTCCCGCAAATGGATGCTCAGCAGTATAGAGTACCCTTACTCCTTTATCCCTTAATTTCACCGTCACGTCATCGACATGCTGACGTGACAGTGCGTGAAATGCTAGATGATTAAGACCCACCCGACACCTATGATAGGGTACATCAAGAAACCTTTTTTCGGCTTGTACAAATACGATATACGTTTCCTCTATTTTCCAACTCATACCACCTTCCCACTCTTGAAACTGGTTATATCCCAATTCCTCTAAAAACCAACTCCAAAAATCAACGGTGCTCTTTAAATCAGAAACATAAATTTCCAGATGATGAATGAGTCCTTTTGACAATTGACATCCTCCTAAACTTTCAAGTTTACTATTTTACTCTTTGCCACACGTAAAACAACGCTTAACCTGGTCTCGTTCAGCTGCCGGAACCCACGCTTCTTCATACAGCTTCTTACTCATCCCATAGTCAATCAACACTAATTCATTTTTATCATTCAACCCGTAATTACTGCTATCCCTAATAAAGATTAAAGGTGCCCCATTTCATATAGAGGAACCTTCAAAACATAATTCTGCCAACGATATACTTTTCTTGTAGAGCCGATTCCTGCAATGTTTTTATTCACACAAATTGATGTCCAATTTTTAACGAGCTCAGTAATCATATGTATCACTCCTGCGAGTTAATTAACTTTCTTCTTCCACCTAACTCACTTTTGTTTTTTTAGCTAAGAGGCATGAGTTTAATCTCCCATGTATGGAAGCATTCATTAAGATAAAATGCACCTCGTTCTGTATCCTTGGAAACGCTGCTACACTGTTGCGGCTCAATAATGTCATGACCCTCTGCATCATAATTCCAATCCCGTGATATCTCAACCCAACTTAATTCAGCTTCTGAATCTGTGCGAGCTTTTAACGTATAAACTGCCGTAGGATCAGCGCTTTCATTTTCAAAAACTATATAGCGAACTTCTTTTTCTATTCCATTCTTTGAATCCTCCACAAATTGATCCATGGCTTCCAAATTCTCTACTTTATTTCCAACCTGAACAATATCTGTATCATATGGCGTAAAAACCTCTCCGCTTTTATGTCCTACTTGTATGCTGTTTCCGCACGCCGCAAGCCATACACAGATTAAAAGGATAAATCCAGTCCTTACACAAGGTTTCACTTAAATCCCTCCTTAAACATTAAGTTCAACGTCACTGACTTAAACCCTTTTTCCATATTAAACGGCCCCCAATTCCAAGAAAGTTGGGGGCCGTTTAGTATTTATATACGATTATGATTTGAACTTCTTAATATATGGAGGCAAAAATCTAAATCCTCCTTCAGATGAGCTTCCATTAGCTGTTTTGCTTTTTCACCGTCTCTTGCTTTGATCGCTTCATAAATTTCCTCATGCTCATCTATTAAACGCGGGCGATTATAAAGCACTACGGTCTTGCGAAAAAGATAAATTATGGATTTCATGCGATCGATTGTATCTATCATTAGAGCGTTACCACTGGCTTGAACGATAATTTTATGAAATCGCTCATTAGCGTCCATTATCTCTTCGACTGTACCTTCTCTTCCTAGTCTAACGCAATTGGAAAGTGAGTTTAATTCTTCCTCCGGCAAATAGGTTGCTGCTGATTTCGCTGAGAAACCTTCCAGAAGAATCCTTACTTGAAATAAGTTGCGTAAATCTTTTTCTGTAGGCTGTACAACTTTTTTATTGACGATAAGTCCTTCATGGCCAAGTTGTCGTAGTGAGTCTCTGATAGGTGTGCGGCTAAACCCTAATTCTGCTGCTAATTTTTCTTCTACAACTTTGGTGCCGCCTGGCATATCTCCGTTTAAAATTCTATCACGAATCACTTCGTATGCTTGATGGTAAGCAGAGCGAGGGCTTTTATTGTTTTGGGTCACTTCTTTCACTCCTATTTCCTTCAACCTAATTACCACTAACTTATCAAATGTAGATATAGAAAGAAAGCTATAATTGTTACAACTAAATTTTCGTATACAATATGAGTATAAATGTGTACAAAATTTTAAAAACGGTATACAATATAACCGTTATAGTTATTGTAAACGGTTACAAATTCAATTAATTGAAAGTATTTAACACAATAAAGTAATCCACACTAAGTTAAATAGGAGGAATTGTTATGTCAAAAAAAATTGGTTTCATCGGTTTAGGTATCATGGGCAAACCTATGGCATTGAACTTATTAGCTAAAGGGTACGAAGTGATGGTGAATGATTTGAATAAAGAAGCAGTACAAACATTGATAAATGCTGGTGCAAAAAAAGCGGATTCTGCAAAAGGTATTGGAGAAAATAGTGACGTTATTATTTCAATGCTGCCCGCTTCTCATCATGTACAACAAGTTGTGTTGGGTGAAAATGGTGTCCTTAGTGGCGCGAAAAAAGGGGCCGTTATTATTGATATGAGTTCAATTTCCCCTGTCGTTTCAAAAGAAATTGCTGCAATAGCAGAAAAACAAGGCGTAGAAATGTTAGATGCTCCTGTTAGTGGCGGGGAACCGAAAGCGAAAGACGGAACGCTTGCGATAATGGTTGGCGGTAAAGAAGAAGTGTTTGAACAAGTAAAGGATATATTATTCGCAATGGGTTCTGAGATAACACTAGTCGGCGGGAACGGAAGCGGAGCAACCGCGAAGTTAGCCAACCAAGTAATCGTAAACTTAAATATTGCTGCTATGTCAGAAGCGTTAGTATTAGCTGCAAAAGCAGGCATCGATGTAGAAAAAATGTACCAAGCTATTAGAGGTGGATTAGCGGGAAGTGCCGTTCTAGATGCAAAAGTGCCATTAATCCTTGATCGCAACTTCGTAGCTGGTGGAAGAATTGATATTAACTTAAAAGATATGACAAACGTGATGGAAACCGCGCATAGCATCGGTGTTCCTATGCCATTATCCAGCCAGCTACTGGAAATTTTCCATGCTCTAAAAGTCGACGGTAAAGCGGCGGATGATCACGGTGGGATTGTTCAGTATTATGAAAAACTTGCACAAGTTACAGTTGGGAGAGTTTAAGTAATGACCATAATTGAAAGTAACAAGAAGAGATTAGTTCAAGAAGTTTTGGGTAATATCCAAGCAACTGATGCACGTGCTGTGAAGGATATGCTTGCGAATGAATTAGTTGACTTAAATAAAAAAATCATTGTACTCGATGATGATCCAACAGGCGTTCAAACGGTTCATGATATTTCTGTATACACGGATTGGTCAATCGAAAGTTTGGAACAAGGGTTTAGCGAAGAAAACGCTATGTTTTTTATACTGACTAATTCTAGAGGATTCACTGCTGCCGAAACGGAAAAAGCACATATAGAAATGGCGGCAAACATTGTAAAAGTGGCGAAAAAACAGAGCAAAGATTTTATCATTATTAGTCGCGGGGATTCTACTTTAAGAGGGCACTATCCTCTTGAGACAGAAGTGTTGAAAAATACAATTGAAGCAGCTTTAGATATCCACTATCACGGGGAAGTAATTCTGCCGTTTTTCAAAGAAGGCGGCCGCTATACAGTAGACAATATCCACTATGTGCAATATGAAGATTATTTAGTGCCTGCTGGGGAAACAGAATTTGCGAAGGATAGAACATTTGGTTATTCCAAGTCTCATTTAGGAGAATGGGTTGAGGAAAAAACAAGTGGTGAATTCAAAGCGACGAATACTACGTACATTACGCTTGAAAGCTTGAGAGCGCTCGATATTGAAACAATTTCGAACCAATTACTTCAAGTTAATGATTTCAATAAAGTAGTCGTAAATGCAGTCGATTACGTAGATGTAGAAGTTTTTGTCATTGCCCTTATCAAGGCCATGAAATGCGGGAAGCAATTCATGTTCAGAAGTGCGGCAGCTCTGACAAAAGTGATTGGCGGAGTAAGTGATAAAGCCCTGCTAACGAGAGAAGAATTGATTCAAGAAGAAACGGGTCATGGCGGTTTAATCCTCGTTGGTTCTCATGTTAAAAAGACAACTGAGCAATTAGAAGCATTGAAAACAAGTGAGTTCATCGAGTTTATTGAATTCGATTCCCATCTTGTGTTGCAACCTGCCAAGTTCCAAGAAGAAATAGATCGAGTGATTGAAACAACCGAGAACTTTGTTCGCACGGGTAAAACAGTCACTGTCTATACGAGGCGCGAAAGATTAGATCTCGGTGAAGGCAAAAAAGAAGAAGAGTTAAAACTATCTGTAAAAATCTCAGATGCGGTTACAAGTATAGTGCAACGCCTGAAAGTGAGACCAAATTATATTATTGCAAAAGGCGGCATTACATCTAGCGACATTGGAACAAAAGGCCTTGAAGTAAAAAGAGCAACAGTAGCCGGTCAAATAAAGCCCGGAATTCCAGTATGGGTTACTGGAGAAGAAAGTAAGTTTCCAGGAATTGCATACATTATCTTCCCAGGTAATGTAGGAGCTGTTACAACGTTAAAAGAAACAGTTGAAATTTTAAATAAGTAAACAATCGTTCATTAAGTAAGACAAGGGGGCATTAAACATGTTAGTAAATACGAAAGAGATCTTACAACATGCGCAGAAAGAAAAATATGCAGTTGCAGCTTTTAATGTATACAATTTGGAAACTGCCCAAGCAGCGATACGAGTTGCGGAACAGGAAAATCAACCGGTCATTATCGCGCTAGGAGAACGTTATTTCCCAACAGTTGACGTTGAAGGATTTTCAGCTTTTGTTAAAGCAATGGCTGAAAAATCCCCTATTCCTGTTGCACTTCACCTGGATCATGCTTATGAAAAGGAATCGATTATTCGGGCCATTCGTTGTGGATTTACATCCGTTATGTTTGACGGTTCTACCTACGAGTTAGAAGAAAACATCCGACGTACAAAAGAGATTACAGAAATTGCCCATATGGCAGGCGTGTCTGTTGAAGCTGAAATTGGTTCGTTAGCGAAAGGTGAATTCTCCGATGAAGAAGAAGGAGATGGCACGTTGACTGACCCGCAGTCGGCAAAAGACTTTGTTGAAGCAACAGGGGTAGACTTTTTGGCAGCCGCCATCGGTACTGTCCATGGTATGTATAAAGGTGAGCCGAAAATAGATTTACCGCTTCTAGAAAGAATCCAACGGAACGTTGATGTTCCTCTTGTACTTCATGGTGGATCGGGAACCCCTGATTCTATTATTAAACAAGCAATACAACTTGGAATATGCAAGGTCAATGTCAATACAGAGGTATCCATGGCTGCCGTTTCCTATTTACAAAATTGTTTTGAGAATAAACAAATGGTTCACCTTTCCACCGTTATGGTAGAAATGCAACAGTCTATGGAACCTGTAATGAGGAAATTTGTTCAATTGTTTGCGAATAAACAATAACATCCATATCTCTAGTTTTGCGATTTAATTTTTAATACTTAAGGAAATGAGGGATACAATGCCGATAGTATCTATCTGTGTAGGAGTTGCCCTATTACTTCTATTAATGATTGTTTTTAAGTTAAATGCTTTTATCTCTTTAATCCTTGTTGCCCTCGTAGTAGGGATATTAGAAGGGATGTCGCCGATTGACGCAGTCGCATCTGTACAAGGCGGTTTAGGTGGAACACTTGGAAGTCTGGCGATGATTATCATTTTTGGAGCAATACTCGGAAAATTGATGACAGATTCAGGCGGCGCACAACGAATTGCTACAACTCTTATTAAATCATTCGGGAAAAAGAGGGTTCAACTAGCTGCTGTTTTGACGGCTTCCGTCGTCGGGATTGCACTGTTTTTTGAAACAGGAGTTGTTGTCTTAATTCCTTTAGTATTTACGATTGCTACTGCAGCTGGCGTACCAGTATTGTATATTGGGATGCCAGTAATTGCAGCACTTATTACAATGCACGGCTTTGTTCCCCCTCACCCAGGACCAACAGCGATTGCCAGTGTATTTGATGCGAATATAGGAAAAACATTAGTATATGGAATTATTATCGCGATTCCCGCCATCATTATTGGCGGACCGCTATTTACGAAGTTGTTCAAAAAAGAAGATTTAGAAGTGGATATTCCAAAGGGGTTATTTAATCCGAAAGAATTTAAAGAGGAAGAAATGCCCGGGTTTGTTACGAGTCTTCTGACATCCTTAATGCCGGTTATTTTGATCGCTTCTCAAGTAGTTGTAGAAATTGCTATGCCGGATACAGCAATGATGCCGTTCTTTGACTTTATTGGTAATGCCAATATTGCTTTGTTGCTTTCTGTGATTCTTGCCTTCTTTACGTTTGGTCTGAACCGCGGTAAAAAAATGAAAGAGATTATGCAATCCGTTACAGAAGCTGTGAGTGGAATTGCCATGATTCTATTGATCATTGCGGCCGGCGGTGCATTCAAACAAGTACTTATTGACAGTCACATTGATCAATATATTGCAGATATCATGGCCGGTTCGACACTTTCCCCATTACTTCTAACTTGGTTAATTGCTGCTATTTTACGCGTAGCAGTCGGTTCAGCTACCGTAGCTGGTATGACAGCTGCTGGCATTGCAGCACCTTTAGTTGCGATGACGGGTGTTAGCCCTGAACTGATGGTGTTAGCTGCTGGTGCTGGTAGTATCACGTTTTCCCATGTAAATGATGCAGGATTCTGGATTTATAAAGAATACTTTAATCTTTCAATCGGGAAAACAATTAAAACTTGGTCGGTCATGGTAACGATTCTTTCGTTAGTTGGATTAGCGGGTGTTTTACTTATTAATATGCTTATCTCATAATAAGAATAAAAAGTGTCTTCTTCTACCAATACACGGTAGAAAAAAGACACTTTTTTTGTATGTATATATGTTGAATTAAAGAATCCCATTGAATCCGCTATAGCGCTCCATAATGAGAGAGTTGTAATACGGGGTGTGGATTGTAGAACGCTTGGCGCTTTGGGGATGCCTTTCGTCGCGCCTGCGCTAGGGTGTTCTTAATCGAGAGAAATGTTATTTTAAGATGATTACTATTAGATACTATATATTGAAAAAAGAACTCCATTGAACCGCTACAGCGCTAGGGAATGCCTCCCGCCATAAGCGAGGGCACTGAAAAAGTATGATTTCTTTCAATCCCGTTGATTTCCGTTCCGAGCGGACGCTTTCCGCGGGCACGGCTTCAGCCAATCGAACTACGAAGGGTTCGATTTGCCGTATTTCTGCGTTCTTTGCAGAAATTAAGGCATTCTTGCCCTGTGCTCCCAACGCTAGCGCTTTTGCTCGCAAAAGCCGTTCTTCGTAACGGCTCTTCCTGTGGGGTCTTCAGCTCGTGCTGTTCCCGCTGGAGTCGCCGCTCTCCACTACAATCAACTAGTTCTTACAAAAAAAGAACTTTTTCAGTGACTTCCCATAAGCCAAGCAACTTCGCCGCCAGTCTTATGGCTTCGGCTACCCCTGCTAAGGCGCCTTCGCTCAGTTTATACACCGGATTCAATAGTTCAATATATATAATTATAGTCAAGAAAGACGCAATCCAGGTTGCAAATTTCATCACAGCTAATGAAATGATCTTTCTCAAATAGACTATCCAGCGAAGACGCGACTTCGTGGTAGCCAGAGCGGTAAGACTGAAAGCGCTCTCCTTTCCGGCTTATCGCGGGAGGCATCCACAAAGCGTCGAAGCGGTATTAGGAGGAATTCTGATTCATTCCAAGTATTGGAGCCTTTTCAGTATCCCCCCAAAAGCCTTTGTAGAGTGCATATGTCGTATTCATTTGTTCAACATATTTAGTAGTTTTTTAAAATCTACATATAAAGATTACTTTATAGGGTGTTATTTGGAAATAAGGGAGGATTTACATCGGTCACTAGCGGAAAAATACTTATGATTTTTATTAAAGGTTTAAAATAAAATTTAAAAATCAATAAAACCATCCCCTAAATCCTCAACAGGAATTCGGGGATGGTTTATTATTTGAACTGTACAGATATCCATGCCTCACAACAACGGACTTCCATTCTTTTCTATATATACATCTACGAGTTAGTTATAATAATTAGAGAGTAGTAGGTTCAATGTGAATCATGGGCAAAATAAAATTGTTAAAAATAAGAGGTGCGTATAGATGAAAAAACATATTTTATTAGTTGAAGACGATGAATCAATTCGTGAAATGGTAGAAAAGTATTTACTAATTGAAGGCTTTCTTATTACAACCGCTTCAAATGGTGAAGAGGCCCTGCAGAAATGTTTAAGTACTTCTTTTGATTTAATGATCTTGGATATTATGATGCCGAAGCTTGATGGATTAGAAGTGTTAAAGATTATTCGTGAGAAAAGTGCACTTCCTATTTTAATCATGTCAGCAAAAGATAGTGATGTTGATAAAGCAGTAGGACTTGGATTAGGCGCTGATGATTATATTGCAAAACCATTTTCAATGCTGGAACTTTCGGCACGAGTGAAGGCTGCGATTAGGCGGGCGACGACTTATTCAAATCCCATAGAAGAAAAGCAAAGTGTATTGTTTATTGGTGACTTAACAATCGATATAATGAATTTTTCCGTCATAAAAAGATACCAAACAGTAAAACTCACTTCAAAGGAGTTTGCCATATTGAAGTTGTTTGCAACAAATCAAAATCGCGTATTTACGAAGCAACATATCTATCACCTAATCTGGAATGATGAATACTATGGCGATGAAAATATTATTAATGTTCATATGAGTAGACTCAGGGAAAAAATCGAAGATGATCCAACTAATCCTCAATATATTAAAACGCTTTGGGGAATCGGCTATAAGTTAGAAGGTTATTAATATGGTATTATTTCTTTCGATTATTATATTTTTATTAATTTCCGTTATTTTTTCCCAGTATCAAGAAAAAAAAGCTCGAAATTCAACAATCCATTATACACACAAGAAATTGCAATCAATACTTGCCGAGCATACGAGCGAAAAGATTTTAGCAGTGACAAGCAATCAAGAATTACAACAATTGTTCAATGCCATCAATGGGTTGCTTGATCATAACCAAAAAATTATTGCTACACATCGTAAATTAGAAAGTTCCACAAAGAAGATGCTCGCTAATATATCACATGACTTAAAAACACCACTTACTGTTGTCCTTGGGTATATCGAAATGCTCCAACTCGACACCGTTATAAGCGACGAAGAACGACAACGATTGCTCTCGGGAGTCCATTCAAAAACACTGGAAGTACTTAAGCTAATTCATCTATTTTTTGACTTAGCAAAAATAGATGCAGGCGATACGGATTATCCAATCACTAAAATAAATGTGAATGAAATTTGCCGAAAAAACATTTTATCCTTCTATGATATCGTGACATCAATGGGGATTGGCATTCAGATTGAAATTCCTGAAACAACAGTCTTTGCACTTGGGAATGAGGAAGCACTCGATAGAATTATGAACAACTTACTATCGAATGCCATTGCTTATGGGTCCGAGGGAAATGTGATTGGACTAGCCATAAGAAATGACGATGTGAATATTTATATTGATGTGTGGGACCTTGGGAAAGGCATTGATGAGTTTCATATAGATCGTGTCTTTGAAAGAATGTACACCCTTGAAGATTCAAGGAACAAATCATTTCAGGGCAGTGGACTTGGACTAACGATTACGAAGCGACTTGTTGAACTATTGGGTGGTTCCATTCACCTATCGAGTATCCCATATGAGAAAACGATCTTCACCGTTTCATTAAGAAAAGCGTAAGCGCCTTGGTAGTTCCGACGGGCATAAGTCGATAAAGGAAGGCAGTCTAAGATCGCGACGTCCTGTCGCAGCGACTGCATACCTGCATCCGTGCAGGCACGACGTGGCGGTCTTTGCCACATAACTGGATTGCTTATGTGGATCGCAGCCTAAGTACGGCCGCGTCCTGCGGCAATAAGGAGCGATATAGTTCAATCGCTCCCCACTGCGTAACTCACTTCCTGTGAGCCTCCGAAGGGCTAGGCGCTGGAGTTAGACACTGCTCCAGGTTGAAAAACTTATACTTTCTTATCTTTTTAAAAATGTTGCGTTTTAAACAAGCTTTTTCTTACTTAAGAATTTTGTAAGAATCAAGTAAGAAAAAAGAGAGTTTCACTTCTTATACTAAAGAGAGCCACATATCGGAGGGAATTCACATGACGTATCTTGTACAAACAAATCAGCTCACAAAAGTATATCGGGGGAAAGAAGTTATTTCTGCAGTCAATATGCATGTTAAACAAGGAGAAATTTACGGATTTTTAGGGCCCAATGGCGCTGGGAAAACAACGATTATGAAAATGATTACAAATCTAATAAAACCAACAAGTGGTGACATCGAAATTTTCGGTAAAACATTAACAAATAAGTCATACGAAGTGCTAAAAAGAATGGGAACGATTATTGAGTATCCGATTTTTTATGAGAAGTTAACCGCAAAGGAAACATTAGGTATTCATTGTGAATACATGGGTTATTACGACAAAAAGGAAATTGATCATGTACTTGATTTAGTAAAGCTAACAAATACAGATGGGAAGCCTGTGAAAGATTTTTCACTCGGGATGAAACAACGATTGGGAATCGCACGTGCTATTATTACAAAACCAGAATTACTTATACTAGACGAGCCTATTAATGGATTGGATCCGGCTGGAATTAAGGATATTCGCGAATTATTTAAGATGCTATGTAAAGAATACGGAATAACGATTATTATTTCCAGCCATATTTTAGGGGAAATTGAGCAAATTGCAGATACAATTGGAGTGATTAATAATGGGCAATTAATAAAAGAAATATCAATGGATAATATAAATCAAAACCAAACAGATTACATTGAAATTATTGTCGATAATGGGAAAGGAGCAGCTTTTATTTTAGAAAACAAATTGGCTATAGCCAATTTCAAACTAATTGACGAGAGATGTATTCGTATCTATGAATCAACAGTTTCACAAAAGGTAATTTCAAAAACATTGATTGAGCATGATATTGAGATTGAGGCAATCAGCAGAAAAACCAGTTCGTTAGAAGAATACTTCATGAAGTTAATTAACGGGGGTGTTGTGAGTGCCTAACTTAATGCGGTTAGAAATAATTAAATTTAAATTAGGGTCGTATATAAAAGGTGCAGTCATCGCAAATTTTGTGATATTAGGTCTCATGGTATTAATTACGTTTATTTCAAAAATCGAAGGTAGTACTGATTTTGAAAATCACCAAGAAGTATTGCTTTTCATTGACTCCATTGTTAGAGGCACATTTATTATTTTTGCTGCTACATTAATTGCTAAACTAATTATTGGAGAGTTTAAAAGCAAGACAATTACTACGTTGTTTATGTATCCCATTAGTAGAAAGAAGTTGATTGCCGCAAAACTAGCAATTATTATCCTTTTTACTTTCTGTTCCATTGTCATCTCAAATTTGTTTGTTACATCATTTTTTTATTTCATCAACGAAAGATATCATTTACTTCCAAATGCGTTAACAGTTTCTACGATTACACAGCATGTTCCTTTGGTTGTTATGAACGCAATCGCTGCTTCAGGTATGTCCCTCATTCCCCTATACTTTGGAATGAAAAAATATTCTACATCAACGACAATTATTTCTTCGATTTTAATTGTAATGCTTGTTTCTTCAAATAATAGTGGCTTTTCATTAAATGATATTATTGTGATTCCACTATCACTAGCGGTAATTGGTATAAGCGTTGCCTACTTTGCGGTTCGGAATATTGAAAAGGTAGATTTAAGAAGTTGAAATGAAAAGAGAGTTGCCCAGTGGCAGCTCTCTTTTCATTTCATTTTCCGCAGAAGATAGAGCAAATACGGCGTGCCGATCAGCGCGACGACTAGCCCACTTGGAATGTCTTTCGGTGCGATGACAATCCTTCCAACAAAGTCCGCGGTAACTAGAAGCAGTCCGCCTAACAATCCGGATACAACCAGTAAAGGTAGATGACGGAAACCGACTAATCTGCGTGCGATATGAGGCGCTACAAGCCCGACAAAGCCAACCGTTCCTACAATCGAAACAGCCGCCGTACTTATCGCGACGCCGACGATCAATGCCCAAACACGGGTCGACTTCACAGAAAGTCCAAGACCCGCCGCAACATCATCTCCAAAAGTCAACGTATCCAAACTGCGCGTCAAGTAAATGGCCGGACCGATGAACAACGCGAATAACAAAATGGCCAGCTGTACATCATCCCATCCTTTTGCATACGTACTTCCTGACAGCCAGACCAGCGCAGCAGCAACAGCTAGTTTTGCTCTTACAACAAAAACTTGTGTTGCGGCCGAGCCGAACGCAGATATCGCAATTCCCATGAGCGCAACAAGCATTGGTTGGAAGTTGTTTTTCCATGACGTCCCTAAAATAATACCGAGCGCGATGGCAGCTCCCACAACTGCGCCGAGAGGCATGTATTCAACCGGGATGGCGGGAAATAATACAAGTAGCATCATTGCACCGGCGCCACCCATCGACGTGACGCCTAAAATACTTGCATCCGCCAGTGGATTTCGTAACACCCCTTGTAATAAGACCCCCGCAATCGCAAGCATGACTCCGACAATAAACGACGTTAACACGCGTGGCACTCGGAAATTCCACACAACAGGTTTCAACCATTCGGTCGTCCATTCTGAGCCGTTAAATGATAAAGCCAATGAGATCACCACGACAATGAGCGCGACAACGATTGTAATAACAACGGGTAGTTTTACCGGCTTTAACGTACCGCCCATTTGACGGTCGCCCCGACTATGCGTTTTTGCAGTTTTCCATGCCAAGTACAGCAGCCACGGTCCTCCAATCAATGCGGTCATGGCACCGACTGGAACCTCTTGTCCTGGCTGGATCAACCGGCCTAACACATCTGCACCAATCAGTATGACACTTCCCCACAAAAACGACTGCAAGAAAATATGCAAATGTCCGCGAACGCCAAGCATCCGTACAATATGCGGAGCCATTAGACCAACAAAACCAATCGGTCCGACAACACTGACCATTGTAGCTGCAAGCACAATTGCAACAGCCCACGCAAGTAGTTTTACAAACCGGACGTTTTGACCGAGAGATGATGCAATATCTTCACCAAGTGACAGTGTATCCATTGGTTTTGCTAAAATTAATGCAAGAATGAAAAACGCCAAGATAATTGGTGCTGCAAATGATACACCGTCCCAATTTAACTGGACAAGCGTCCCTGAACCCCATAAAAAAAGCCCATTCGTTTGGTTTTCAAATAATAGTTGCAAAGAGCCCGTCATCGACGCAAACAATAACGAAATGATCATTCCTGTCAGTGCTACACGAACCGGTTCCATTTGTTTGCCCGCAAGCAATACGACAAGAACAGATGACAGTACAGCACCTGCCAATGCGACTAAAAACGGAAAATTACCGAGTAGCGTTGGAAAGAAGATCATCGAGACGACGACGAAAAAGTACGCTCCCGCATTAATGCCTAATGTGCTTGCAGATGCTAATGGATTGTTCGTCAATGTCTGCAAAACAGCCCCTGCCACGGCAAGGGCCCCACCAGCAAGAATACCGATCATTAATCGGGGAAGACGAAGAGAAAGCACGATGTCCTGCACACGCCCCTCTGTCCACACTTCTTTTATTAATTGCGAAATTGAATAATCAGCTTGTCCTTGCGTTAAATGAATAAAAGATAATACAACCAACAGGAGCAACCCTATAATCATGACAACAAAGGATCGTACTCCCGAAGTCTTTCTTGCCATTACTTACTCACCATCGTACTTGTGATTTTATTGAGCAATGTTTCAGCCGAAAGAGGACCTCCGTATAACCAAGTATCGCCGCCAAGATCATACAAACGGTCTTCTTTTACGAAATCCAGGTTTTTCCAAACGGCATTATCTTTTAATTGTTTTTCATAAATATTGTCTTCGCTTTGTACGCTATACAGGTAATTTGCGTTTTCGTACTTCGTTAAACCTTCTACGTTATATGTGCTCGAACCGAAAACTTCAAATTGGTCTGGCACATGAATATTGTTCAGACCGATTTTGCCTAAAATGATTGAAGCCATTGAGTTCGGTGTGAACACACGAATTTCAGGCGCTTGGGGTCCTGTGTAAGCAAGTGTCAAGATAACATCTTTTGTTTTCAAATTGGCATTGTTGATTTTCTCTGTCGCTTCCGCATACTTTGTATCCAAGTCTGCTAATACTTGTTTCGCTTCGTCCGTTTTATCAACAGCCTTCGCAATTTCGTTAAATGTTGTTATCATTTCTTGATACAAATCCATTTTTTCATCTTCAGGATATGGGTTAAAAATGACGGTAGGCGCAATTTTCTCCAAATCCGCAATCATTCCATCATGACGGAAGCTTGTACCGATAACCAAATCAGGCTCCAGTGCAGCAATCGCCTCCAGATTAGGTTCTTGGCGGCCGCCGACATCTGCTACGTCTTTGCTTAGCTCCGCATCGATATTCACCCAATTATGATACTCTTCTATATCCGCCATCCCAACCGGCTGAACACCTACTGCCAATAAATCCTCCGCATATGTCCACTCTAATACAACGACTTTTTTCGCCGGCTTATCAAGTGTCACTGCGCCGTTAACACCTGTAATTGTTATACTCTCTTCTGCATTCGTATTGTCTACAGGTTTGTCTTCTTTCTTCGAAGAACACCCGACTAACAACACTGCAAAAAGCGCTACTATAAACAGTGACTTTATTGATTTTTTCATATTTAACATTCCTCCATTTATCTGCATATTGATTATCATTCTCATTTAGTAGTTTAAACTTGATGGTACAGTTTTGTAAAGTTTTTTTAAATGATTGATTATTATTCTCAATGGTTGCCAAATATGCTATGCTTATCTCTAATTGAAAATGAAAATCATTTAGATTTCCTATAGATATGGAGGCATTCCAATGCATACCTCAATAAGAGCCGAAAACCTATCGATTGGCTATCAAGATAACCTTCTCTTTGAAAACTTGAACTTGTCGATTCCACAAGGCGAAATTACTGTTTTCGTCGGCAGTAACGGTTGTGGTAAATCCACGTTACTCCGTTCGATTGCCCGTCTTTTGAAACCTGCGGATGGCTCTATTTTGCTTGAAGGCAAGGATATCCATTCACTGTCTTCACGTAATGTTGCAAAGAAAATCGGCATTCTTCCGCAAGGTCCTGTGTCGCCTGAAGGATTGACCGTACATGATCTCGTGAAACAAGGACGCTATCCACACCAATCATGGCTTTCAAGATGGACCGAAGAGGATACGGAGAAAACGGAAGCTGCATTGGCAGCGACCGGGATAAGCGATCTTCGGGACCAGTCAATAGACACACTGTCCGGTGGTCAGCGACAGCGTGCATGGATTGCAATGACTCTCGCTCAGGATACAGACGTCATTTTATTGGATGAACCGACAACATACCTTGATATGACACACCAGATTGAAATTCTTGATTTGCTGTTTGAATTAAATGAACAAAAAGGCCGTACGATTGTTATGGTCCTGCACGATTTAAATTTGGCCTCCCGTTATGCACACAATATCGTAGCCATTAAAGATGGCGGTGTCCATGCACAAGGAAAACCCGAAGATATCATTAACTGCGAGTTAGTCCGCGCTGTATTTGGTATGGAGTGCCAAGTGTCGACAGATCCACTTTTCGGCACACCGCATTGCGTTCCTTATGGGCGTGGCCGCTGCGTTGTGTCGGAACTACGGAGCAATACAGGTGCCTGATTTACAGGCGGATCAGGTAGCTGCACTGGAGCGTTTCAGTGTGCATGTTGATGAACAGTCAAACGTATTTTCATCTGTGGCAGATGTATTATCCGAATCAGGCAGCGACAAACTATTTGAACTGGTTCAACGTTTGTCGGGTGCACCGACAGCTACTGTCGCTACGTCCGTTTATATGAGAAGACATGGCTTTTTCATAGCTGCCCAACTGCACGTGTTGAGTGAATATAATTTACTATGGGCTGGAGATTTAAAAGATGTGTCGCTAGTCATCGAAAATGATAAGATTCTTTTTTCTGTTCCATCTGACGGCTTTAGAAACGGACAAATTCGTGAACAAGAAATCCGCTTTATCCTTGAGACTTACGGGCATCCCGTCGCTGATTATTTAAGCAAGCGTACAAAAATTGCGAAGTTAATTTTATGGGAGAATATATGGGGCTATGTCTTGTGGATGTACTCGATGTTGCTTGAAGAAAATTCATCGGTTGCACAGCAAGATTTAGATGTTTTATTGGAAGATGAAACTTGGAAACCTGCCATGCGCCGTTCTCCATTTAAACAGTATTTGAATAACAAGCAAGCACTGGATGCTATGGCAAATTATAAACGACTGACCTGTTGTTTGTATAAGGAACTTCCAAATACAGATAAATGTCCATATTGTCCACTAGCTAAATAAAAACAGCCCCTACAAGCCGTTAAAACCGGTTTGTAGGGGCTGTTTTTACGTTTCCATTTGTTTTGCTAAGAAGTGTGCAGCTGTTTCTGCCGATTTTTGCTCAATTTCACCGATGAAATGAACTTTTGACAATAGGTAGACAGCACCGATTGTGTCACCTGCAGCAATGATGGGCGCAATACAATACGACTTTACCTGTTCCACTTGTCCAGGTACCCATTCAACCGTCTTTTCAAGTTTTTCAGTGACAATTTTACGGCCCGTCATAATCTCATCCAGATCCGGGGATAACTGACGATTCAAATAATCTTTTTTTGATAATCCGGATACTGCAATCATTTCATCCCGGTCACTGATGAGCACCGGCGTGCCAAGTGTTTCGTACAATGTCTCCGCATACTCTTTTGCAAATTGTCCGAGTTCCGATATCGGTGAGTACTTCTTCAAAATAACTTCGCCGTCCCGGTCGGTAAATATTTCAAGTGGATCCCCTTCACGGATCCTTAGTGTCCTCCTGATCTCCTTAGGGATGACTACCCTGCCAAGATCGTCGATTCTGCGGACGATTCCCGTTGCCTTCATACATGATGCCTCACTTTCCACAAAATTGAACATTGTCTTCATTTCAATTGTAGTATGCATCAATAATGGACAAAATATGCAACTTACCCTTTAGACGGAATCAGTAACAACAGTTTCCTTTATGGATGTATGAAGGATTCTCATCATTTCCTCAAGTATATCAAATGCAGTATGCTTTCCTGCATGGCGCTCATCGATTGTCATAACGAGGTAACCATTTTCCATTGTGAACCCAACCGCACGGCCAAATTCCATTGAATCGGATACGAGTTTAGCACCATCCGTTTTCGAAGCTCCTTCTGGGGATATACGAACTTCAATAAGGTTTTGCTGTTTTTTAATAGATTCTACGTCTGCAATACGACCCCACGCTTTGATCCGCGCTACCCGAAGTAGCAAATCAGCTTCTAGTGGAATATCGCCAAAGCGGTCTGTCATTTCGTCGACGAGTTCATTATAATCTGCTTCACTTTCGATTGCCTTTACCATTTTATACATTTGAATCTTTTGGAATCCGTCGAGCACATATTCATCCGGAATATAGGCGTTAAGCGGCAAGACAATTTCCAAGTCTGGAATATCTGCTTTGACAATGCCTGTCTGCTTTTCCTCCACCGCCTCTTGAAGCAATTGAGAATAAAGATCGAAGCCGACTGAGTCGATAAAGCCGTGCTGTTGGGAACCAAGCAGATTACCCGCACCACGAATCGATAAATCACGCATCGCAATTTTGAAACCTGACCCAAGTTCAGTGAATTCCTTAATCGCTTGGAGACGGTTTTCAGCAACTTCTGTCAGCACCTTATCGCGTTGGTAAAGGAAATAGCCATAAGCAACACGATTCGACCGTCCAACGCGTCCACGCAGCTGATAGAGCTGCGATAACCCCATTCGGTCAGCATCTTGGACAATAAGTGTATTGACATTCGGAATATCGATGCCTGTTTCAATAATGGTTGTCGTTACAAGAACATCATATTCTCCCTCAAGGAAACTTAAGATGACTGCTTCCAGCGCAGACTCCCCCATCTGTCCATTCGCAAATCCGACCCTTGCTTCAGGTACAAGCTGTTTAATTTCATCGACTTTCCGCTCCATGTCTTCCACCCGGTTATACAGGTAAAATACTTGCCCGCCCCGTCCCATCTCCCTTTCGATTGCTTCACGAACAAGTGCGAAGTTTTGTTCCATAACGTATGTTTGGACAGGAAAACGGTTTGCCGGTGGTGTTTCAATGACCGATAAATCACGAACGCCAAGCATCGACATGTGAAGTGTCCGCGGTATAGGCGTTGCCGTCAACGTCAGGACGTCTACATGTGTTTTCAACTGCTTAAGTTTTTCTTTGTGCGTTACACCGAATCGTTGTTCTTCATCGACAACGAGTAAACCTAAATCATGATAGACGATGTCTTTTGAAAGAAGGCGATGTGTGCCAACGACTACGTCAATCGTGCCGGCTTTTAATCCTTTCAATGTCTCCGTCTGTTCCTTTTTTTTACGAAAACGATTCAAAAGGGATACTTCGACCGGGAAACCTGAAAAGCGCTCTTTCATCGTTTCGTAATGCTGTTGCGCCAAAATCGTAGTTGGCACGAGAAATGCTACCTGTTTACCGTCAGAGACAGCCTTAAATGCAGCCCGGATAGCAACTTCCGTTTTCCCGTAACCAACGTCACCGCACAGTAATCGGTCCATAGGACGTTCTTTTTCCATATCCAGCTTCACTTCCGTGATGGATCTGAGCTGGTCATCTGTTTCGTCGTAAGGGAACGCATTTTCAAATGCCATTTGCATATCGTCGTCCGGCGCAAAAGCATGTCCCTTTTCCGATTCACGTTTAGCATACAGCTTAATCAGATCGTCTGCGATATCTTTGACAGCTGCCGTGACTTTAGTTTTCGTCTTCTTCCAGTCTGCTCCGCCCAACTTATGAAGTTTCGGTTCTTTTTCGCCGGATGCGACATATTTCTGGATCAAATCGATTTGGTCGGCAGGAACAAACAGCTTATCTTCTCCACGGTACCGTATGTCGAGGTAATCTTTATGAATACCGCTTACTTCAAGCGTTACAACTCCGTAGTATTTCCCAATCCCGTGATGAAGGTGAACGATATGGTCACCCGGTTTTATTTCCGAGTAACTTTTAATTCGTTCGGCATTTGTCATCTTTTGCGGGCGTGCTTTCCGCTTTGCATTCCCTTTAAACAACTCAGAATCCGTTATGACCGCCATTTGTTGAAACGGAAGCTCGAAACCTGCAGACAGATCTCCATTGATAATAATTATACCGCCTGCTTCCGAGGGCTTGCCTGACAAGGCGGAATGCATTTCATAATCCTCTAGAATCGATTGGACCTTCTCCATCCGTTCATTGCCGTCTGCGACAATGAAAACATTGAAATGACCTTGGTGCCACCGTTCCATTTCATTTTTCAGCAAGTTCATCTGACCATGAAACTGTTGCATCGGCTTACAAGAAAATGTCACTGTCTTTTTCACAACAATTCCCGGAATCGAACGGACAAATAAAGATAAATACATTTTTCGCTGCTTTACTAATTCATGCATCTCTTCGAACGAAAACGAAGTTTTTGCGTCATGAACAATTTTTCCATCTTCAAGAAGGGCTAACATCCATTCCTTTTCTTCCGACTCTAGCGAAGCAACAACCTCAAGGATTCGTCCAATTTCATCGAATAAAACAATTCCGTTACTCGAGAAATAACTTTCAAGAGAAGTGGTTCCTGCGTAAAACGATGCATACTTCAGCATATTTTCCGGTACGAATCCTTCCCTCATCAAGCTGATATCACCTGTTATATTAATGGTTAACCGTTCTTTCGCTTCCGCGTCTTTCATCTTTTTCAAACTGGTGCTAAGTGCTTTTTCCAGTTTTTCCGCGATTGCCGTTAAATCTTCAGCTTTCCAAACGAACTCCGCGGCAGGGAGAATTGACACGGTTTCCAACTTACCCGTTGAACGCTGATCTTCCGCTGAAAAAGTACGGATTGAATCGACGTCCGTATCAAATAACTCGATCCGTACCGGGTCTTCCAAATTCAATGGATACAAATCCAGGATACCACCGCGCAATGCAAACTCGCCCGGTGCCGTTACCATTGGTTGTCTCGTATAGCCCATTGATACGAGTCTATCAAGCCATTCTGCTATATGAACTTCCGCACCTACTTTAGTAGATAACGAACTGTTCAACCACCGTTCTTTGTCCGGCAATAATTTTTTCATGCCCGCAATCGGCGTAATATAAATTCCTTTTCCAATCCGCGCCATATGATCTAATGTGTCGATGCGCTGTGCACGAAGCTCGTAACTGGAAATAGAAAAGTCCGCTGCAATAAGTTCCTCTGCAGGGTAAAGGTGAACGAGCGAATCGCCCAACATTTTGACAAGGTCTTCATATGTACGCTGTGCCTGTAATAAGTTCGGAGATATAATCAGAATGGGCTGGTCGCTCGATTGCTGAAGCACTTTGAAAAGAATCGACTTCGCACCACCTGATAAACCTGCGATAAGTTGACGGTCTTTTCCTGCCTCCAACTCTTTTACTAGTTCGCCAATCTCTTTCTCCTGTAAAAACAAATCAATAAGCGCTTCCAATGTTGCACATCCCTTCTTTTATAATAAAATATGTTAAGAACAGCGCAAGGCGACGTCCTGCGGTAACGTAGAAGTCAGTACATCCTGTACAAGTCTGAACTTTTAGAACTACCTCTAAATGGGAAAACAGAAAAAGCTTTGGACGCATCTTGCGCCAAAGCGTACATCTTATTGAAGCCATTTGTTAAGTGTATAGTAGTCGGGGAATCTTTGGAGCGATTGCTCACACTGCTCGCATATGCATCGTACCGTCAATGCCCCGTCTTTTTCATACGTCAGAAATTGTTCGGCTTCCCCTTCGTCTATCTGTTGTAGCAGAAGGACGGTCTCCTTCACAGATTCAAACGGAAGAATGCCAATTTCAGTCTCACAATGCCGGCATGTATAACGAATCGCCATTTTGTTCTCCGCCCCTTTTCTCAAAGTATAGGCTAGAGATGGCTTTTTTATTCCTTATACACCATTAAAATTGTTCATGACTTCATTAAATGGCTTGCCTAGCCATGCTTCACATGCGGATGCGCTCTTTTTCACCATGTCTTCAATTAATGGTTTTTCCTCTTTACTAAAAGACGAAAGAACGTAATCAGCTACTTTAATACCACCGATTGGACGGCCGACACCGATACGAATTCGATTGAACTGATCTGTGCCTAGATGCGCAATGAGTGATTTCATGCCGTTATGGCCGCCAGCACTGCCTTTTTGCCTCAGTCGAATCGTTCCTGGTGCAATATCAAGGTCATCGTACAGAACAACGATATCTTCCACATCGACTTCAAAGTAATCCATCAATGGCCGGACACATTCCCCTGATAAGTTCATGTACGTAAGTGGCTTGACGAGCATTACTTTGCCTTCAGGACGATGGACTACCGTATACATACCACCAAACTTTGTTTGTACCGTATTCACCGGCAGACGATCGCTAAGTTCATCAATTACTTGAAAGCCCACATTATGGCGAGTCTTTTCATATTGTTTACCCGGATTGCCGAGCCCTATTATCATTTTCATCGATTTTCTCTTCCTTTTACAAGATTAAGCAGAAAACAGGCGCACGGGAATCCGTGCGCCGTTGTCCGTATTACTTTTCTTCTTTCTTCTCATTGATCACTTCAGGTTCCGCTTCTGTTTCAGAAGCTTCGCTTTCAAGTTCTTCCATCTCCGCTTCCGTACGAGGAGAAGAGATTAGAACAAGTGCATGATCGTCTTCGTTCAAAATTTCAAATTTCGATTTTGCACGAATTTCAGCGACAGTAATTGATTCGCCGATTTGAAGTTGTGAAATATCGATATCAAATGTCTCCGGAATATCTGAAGGTTTCACTTTAATCGTCACTTCACGGTTTGGCTGTTGAAGTACGCCGCCTTCTTTCAAGCCTATGGATTCGCCTACGAGATGTACAAGTACATCTACTTCAAGCTCTTCAGTCATATTAATAGCAAGGAAGTCTGCGTGACGAATATCGCCTTTTAACGCATCAGACTGATAGTCGTTTAGAACAACGTTAATGTCTTTTCCTTGAACATTGAGTTTGATAACGCCATTACGGCCTGTTATATGCAATGTTTTCAGTAACTCTCGCTCTTTTACTGAAATCGGTGTTGATTCAGTTTCATAACCGTAGACGACTGCTGGAACGTAGCCCTCTTTACGTAATTCAGTTAATGTTGATTTCTTTGCTGGTACTCTCGCTTCTGATTGTATGGTTGTACTCATTGTATTTAATCACCCTTCTTTAAAAAAAGTTGTGTTAATTAATAAATACCCAATGACAAGCGACATGAAACATCTAAATTTAGTTCAATCAAATAATGTGCTGACAGATTTCTCTTCGAACACCCGTACAATCGCTTCTGCAAGCAACGAAGCAATAGAAAGCTGTTTAATTTTCGGAGACTGTTTCGTTTCCGGCAGTTCGATTGAATTCGTAATGATCAATTCTTTGATCATTGAATTGTCTATTCGTTCAATTGCCGGGCCCGACAACACGGGGTGTGTACAACAAGCATACACTTCTTTTGCTCCACTTTCGATTAAAGCGCTTGCCGCAATCGTAATTGTCCCTGCTGTGTCGATAATATCGTCAATTAGAATAGCTGTTTTCCCTTCAACATTCCCAACGATATTCATAACTTCAGCAACGTTTGGACGAGGACGACGCTTATCGATAATGGCAATAGGTGCCTTCATGCGGTCAGCCATCTTACGCGCACGTGTGACACCGCCATGATCGGGTGATACTATTACTAGTTCGTCACTGTTAATGCCTTTTCCTTTAAAGTACTCTGTAAGGATTGGTTCAGCAACAAGATGATCGATTGGAATATCAAAGAAACCTTGAATTTGCGGTGCATGAAGATCAATTGCAATAACGCGGTGCGCTCCTGCTGTTTCAAGAAGATTTGCAACAAGTTTCGCCGTAATCGGTTCACGTGAACGCGCTTTACGGTCTTGACGTGCATAACCATAGTAAGGCATAACGACATTGATTGTACGTGCGGATGCACGTTTCAACGCGTCAATCATAATAAGAAGTTCCATCAAGTTTTCATTGACAGGGTACGATGTCGACTGGATAACAAATACATCGCAGCCACGGATACTTTCTTCGATATTAATTTGGACTTCTCCGTCACTAAATTGTTTGACAGAGCATTTGCCGAGTGGGCGTCCGATTTTTTCCGCTACTTGCTCCGCAAGTGTTTGGTTCGAATTCAAAGAGAATATCTTCAGTTTATCGTTAGGATAGTGATTAGCCATCATGTTCCCCCTGTTTAATTGAGATTTAGTTTGTTAGCATATCCTTCTTTATTCTCCTGGCGCGCGCGCGCAATTGCAAGTGAACTTTCTGGTACATTTTTAGTAATTGTCGATCCAGCTGCTACATATGCACCTTTTCCAACTGTAACCGGAGCAACTAAATTGGAATTACAGCCCACAAAAGCATCATCTTCAATTGTTGTTAGGTGCTTGTTCTTCCCATCATAGTTAACGGTAATTGTGCCACAGCCTACATTTACACGTGCCCCTACTTTTGCGTCACCGATATAACTCAAATGGGATACTTTGCTACCCTCGCCAAGTGTTGACTTTTTCACTTCAACGAAGTTGCCGATTTTCACGCTGTTGCCAAGGTCAGAATCGGGACGGATATGTGCGAACGGACCTATTGTCGTAGCTGAACCGATTCTGCTGGATAATACAACAGACGAATGCACGGTCGTACGATCACCGATAACACTGTCAACAATCTGGCTATTCGGCCCAATTACGCATTTGTTACCAATAACAGTAGATCCTTCAATCATCGTTCCGGGTTGAAGAACTGTATCACGTCCAATTTCGGCTGCCGCACTTATATATGTGTTTTCAGGACTGATAATCGTTACACCATTGCGCATATGCTTTTCAGCAATACGCCTGCGCATGACACGTTCTGCCTCCGCTAAGACAACACGATCATTGATGCCAATTGTTTCACTGAAGTCTTCTGTCACATAGGCTGATACGAGTGCGTTTTCGGATTGCAAAATACCGACAACATCCGGTAGATAATATTCGCCCTGCGCATTATTATTTTTCACCTTTTTCAATGTTTCAAAAAGGGTCCGATTATCAAAACAATAGGTTCCTGTATTGATTTCCATTACTCTCTGCTCTTCGGACGTTGCATCTTTCTGTTCAACGTTCCGGAGGACTTGGCCGCCCTCTCCCCGGATAATACGCCCGTATCCTGTTGGATCATCCGCGTAAGCCGTCAAGATTGTTGCTTTTGCGCCTGTTTCATTATGATGTGCGATCAGTGCCCCCATTGTTTCAGAACGAATGAGCGGTGTATCTCCGCATACAACGATAGTTGTACCATCCAAGTCGCCAAGAAGTCTCTCGGCCTGCTGAACAGCGTGTGCGGTGCCTAATTGCTCTTGCTGTAGCACATATTCACTTTTCTCTCCAAGTGTTTCTTCCACTGTTTCTGCACCATGTCCAACAATCGTAACAACCCGGCCGATACCTAGACCGTGTATATGATCAATTACGTGTTCGACCATCGGTTTCCCGCAGACGGGATGCAGTACTTTATATAAATCGGACTTCATCCGTGTGCCTTGTCCTGCAGCCAGGACGACGGCGTATGTATTTGTCATTTGATGGCCCCCATGAATGAGGGACAAAGGCGAATCCCTCTCTAATGTTTTCATTATTGACTATAGCCGAAAACGGTCTATTTTTCAACCTCGTGCCTCTTGACAAGTTGATGGTAATCTTTTATCATTTCTATTTTTTCTTTTCTTGCTTAGTTTAAATGTGTACCCATTGTAAATCCATAAAGAAAAAACTGCCTATTTAAATACAGGCAGTCTACGTTAATTTACAAGAAATATACATGCAAACAAAGGGGCCACGTCATGCACCAGCTCCTTCAAGGACTGTTTCTTCCGCGGAAAGGTGGTATGCCGCCAGTACTGCATCTTGGATTTTTGTTCGGGCATTCGTATTGATCGGATGGGCTACGTCACGGAATTCTCCATCAGGCGTCCGTTTACTTGGCATTGCCACGAACAAGCCTTCATTTCCGTCGATGACCCGAATATCATGAACGACAAATTCATCATCAATCGTAATCGAAGCGATTGCCCTCATCCTTCCATCAGTATCCATCCTTCTTAATCTAACATCTGTTACTTCCATCCCCTACCACTCCTTTTGTCTTTACAGTGCATGACGACTATATTCCACAAAAGTAAGCATTTCCCTTCTTTAAAAACGCAATTATTTAAACATTACGTGAACATTGTTTAGGTTATAAAAAAAATCTAGAACATCTTGAGAATACAAAAGCCCGCTCCGGTTGTCCGGGCGGGCTTTTGTCATTCGTTTGCGAGAGCGATAACTTCGATTTCTATCTTTACGTCTTTTGGCAATCTAGCAACTTCAACCGTCGAACGTGCAGGAGTATGTGCACCGAAGTGTTGAGCGTAAATGTCGTTTACAGCAACAAATTCATTCATATCTTTAATGAAAACTGTCGCTTTTACCACTTTACTCAAAGATGAACCGGCTTCTTCCAAGACCGCTTTTAAGTTGGCGAATACTTGGTGTGTCTGGTCTTCGATGGTTCCTTCGACAAGCAGTCCGTCGGGCGTCAATGGAATTTGTCCAGATGTATATACCAAACCGTTCACTTTAACCGCTTGTGCATAGGGGCCGATTGCTTGGGGTGCATTTTCTGTCGCTACATAATTCATATCATTTTCCACCTTCCGAGAAATAGTTTCCTTCTTCTAACTCGATTGTTCGGCTCTTCTCGTTTACCGCGCGCAGCTTAACGAGAGAGAGATAGTTATCTACTAGCACTTCTTCTGCATGATCTGACTCTACTAAAACAGCGATGCCCGCAAGCTCACAGCCGAATTCTTCCAGAAGGTTCTTCATCCCAAGCATCGTACCGCCGGCCTTCATGAAGTCATCTGTTATCAAAACTTTTCGTCCGCTCTGCATGCTTCTTTTCGATAATACCATTGTTTGAATCCGCCTAGTTGAACCGGATACATAATTGATGCTGACTGTTGGTCCTTCGGTTACTTTGCTATCACGGCGAACAACAACTACAGGGACATTTAGATGACGCGCTATCGCATGTGCTATCGGAATCCCTTTTGTGGCCACTGTCATAATAACGTCAATGTCCGTGTCGGCATATGCCGAGGCGAATACTTTACCAACCCGGTCCATGATACGCGGATTGCCTAACAGATCCGTCATGAACAAATACCCTCCCGGCAGCAAACGATCTGAATGACCGAGTTCTCCCATTAGAAGAGCCATCACTTCACGAATTTCAGGTTCTGCCATCTTTGGAATGAACTTCACCCCTCCAGCGGCTCCGGACACCGTTACCAGTTTTCCTGTCCCTTTTTCTTCAAACGTTTCTTTTACAATCGTCAAATCTTCACTAATTGAGGACTTTGCCGCTTGGTAACGTTCGGAAAAGAAGGTCAGTGGAATAAGTTCATGTGGGTAATCCAACAATTGGCGGGTCATATCTACAAGCCGCTCGCTCCTTTTCCACTTCATGGTACCACCTCCTAAACCCGAATATTTTAATGTACATTACCACAATTGTACGTGTCTAATCAAGAAAAGCGCAAGGTGCCCGCTTGGGAGCGATGTCGCTTTCTTTGTCCGAGAAAGATTTAGAGTTTAATCCTTTCTAGCCGGCTCGTCTATAACCCGAGCAACTAACGCTCGAAGTCGAGAAACCGCCCCGGGTAGAAAAAATTTATACTTATCTTTCAAAAATTGCACGTCCACCAACCATTCTGACCGCATATACTTCCGGACAAAATCCTTTCAGCCCATTGTAAATACGCGGTACTCTTGATTCATGTTTAACCAGACCAAAAACAGTCGGACCGCTACCGCTCATTAACACTGCATCTGCACCAAATTTTTTCATCTGCTCTTTTAACATGACTACTTGTGGATGAAGTTCCATGGTAACAGGTTCAAGAACGTTTCCGACCGACTTGCACATTTTCTCATAATCACCTGTTCTAAGCGCTTCAACCATCGTTGCCGTGTCGGTATGAGCAATCGATGCTAAGTCTAACTTACCGTATATATCACCTGTTGAAACCGAAATAGCAGGCTTAGCAAGAATAACCCAGCAATTCGGCGGTGCAGGGAGGCTCTCAATTATTTCTCCCCGTCCCGTGGCAAGCGCCGTTCCGCCGTGTACACAGAAGGATACATCTGAACCTATCCGCGCTCCGAGCGTCGCCAATTCATTCACGCCTAATTTCAAGTTCCACAGTCTATTCAAACCGCGAAGTGTAGCAGCTGCATCTGAACTACCTCCAGCAAGCCCGGCAGCAACAGGGATACTTTTTTCAAGAGTGATTTCGACTCCACTCGAAATACCAAATTTAAGTTGCAGCAGTTCAGCAGCTTGATAAGCCAAGTTTTTCCGATCATTCGGTACAAATCGTTCAGATGCTTTAATTGTAATTTGCCCATCATCTGTCGGACGAAGCCAGATCCGATCCGCAAGATCTACAGTAGTCATAATCATCTCAACCTCATGGAAACCATCCGGCCGTTTATGTAATACATCGAGCGTCAAATTGATTTTTGCTGGTGCCTTTTCATAAAGCATTTGGCTTCCTCCCTTCCAGCTTGTCATCGTTCTCCCATTTTACCATAAGGAGAAATATTTGCGCTGTGAAATGATAATGATTAGAAAACTGATTTCTGAACGTCAACATTATTTAAGAAAGGCGCAAGCGTCTTGGTAGACCCAAATTGCGCTAGGAGGCCTCAAGCTAAAGGCGCTCAAGTCTAGATGACAAATCTGGAACTCGTAGTTTATCCACTATATGACAATTTCATAATTTCCTAATCCGTTAAAAAGAGCTGAACCGGATGTCTTTACGACCCCGATCCAGCTCTTCTTTTGTCAGCCGTATAGTTGGATAAAGGGTTAATTCATAGCTGTTATTTCTTTTGTGCTACTCCTCGTTCGGCCATTTCAATTGCTCGCTTCACCATATTACCCGCGTCGCGTGATTTAATGCCGCCCCAACCTTCCCGCTCAACAACATCATAAAATCCAAGCTCTTTTGCAATCTCTACCTTCAAGCCTTCAGACATTATGCCACGTTTTTTCGCCATTCGGTTTTCCTCCTTTTGGCTGACAAACCTAGTATGGGCCAAATGAAAAAAAAAACACCTGCATAAGTCATTCCATTTTAGAATGTCTTCACAGGTGCTGTTTAAAAATGAATTAAATCATAAATGCTGTAATCATTTGATGATGAATGCCGTAGTATCTGCACCCTCAAGAATTGTTATTTCAACCGCTTCGGTTAAAATATCTGCGTAGCTGTAAGATACCCTTTCAAACGCATTTTCGTCCTGGTCAAGTTCAACTACGAATACTGCACGATATGTTTCCCGCAGCACTCCAGCTCTCTCGATCGTCTTCTTCCGACCGCCGTTTGCTTTTAAGTGCAAACGTTTTCCCAGGTGAGAATCCAATGACTTCTTAATGTCCGCTAATGTTTTTGGCACGTCGCTTACACCTCACTAAGTATAAGCATAACACTTTTAAAAAGTTCTGTCAATTAAAATCTTCATTTTAACAATTGCTCATCTACTTTGTCAATCTTTTTATTATTAAAAATAGCACTTTTCCAAGAAAAGTGCCAAGCATCAGACGATTCCGGTAAGCAGAAGTGAAAGAGGAAAACAGACTATAACCGCAATGACTGTGCCCTTACCAACACACAGAGGTGTATATCGGCCTCACAGACTAAAAGACATTTACAGTTAAAACCTATACCTTTTTCCTCTAACCCCAAGCAAACAATTTAGCTCTGCAGTTTTTTCTTTTCTTCATAAAAGTCTTTGTACAAAGCGTTCGAAAGGTTTGCAAATTCTTCTATTGTCAGTGTTTCTCCACGGCGGCCAGGATCCATGCCGATTTGGTCGAAAGCCTTCAATATTTCTTCCTTCTTCAACTTGCCGTTAGGTAACGACGATTGCAAGTTATTTAAAATCGTTTTTCTTCGCTGGACAAATGAACCTCTGGATACTAAGAACATAAAGTCTTCATCAATTACTTGTGCAGGCACTGTTTCTTTTCTTGTCAAATGCAAAACGGCAGACTCCACATTCGGTTGCGGCATGAATACCGTCTTCGGCACAATCATAGCCACTTCCGCGTCCATGTAATACTGGATGGCGATGGACAATGAACCGTATGCTTTTGTTCCTGGAACGGCAGTAATGCGATCGGCAACTTCTTTCTGCATCATAACGACCATTCCCGATACCGGAACTTTTCCAAGCAAGAACTTCATGATAATTGGTGTCGTCACATAATACGGCAGGTTTGCTACGACAACGACATCTTCATAATCTGCAAAATGATCCTTCATTACTTCTAAAAGATCGGCTTCCAGTATATCCTGGTGAACGATTGTCACATTGTCGTAAGGCGACAGGGTATCTTCCAACACCGGTAGAAGACGTCCATCAATTTCAAAAGCGACCACTTTCCCTGCACTTCTTGCAAGGTGTTCTGTTAACGCACCAATCCCAGGTCCAATTTCAATAACCCCTGTTTTTTCGGACAAGCCCGCTTGCGAAATAATATTGCGTAAAATATTGGGGTCAATCAAGAAGTTTTGACCTAAACTTTTTTTGAGTGCAAAACCATACTTGGCAAGAATCTCTTTCGTCCTGACCGGAGTCGCAATATCTTTATTCATTATTTTCTATTTCCTCCTCGTCTAGAACTTTTAATACTTCTCCCAATCGTTCATAACCGATTCGGAACATTTCCAACCTTTTTTTCAATCCTTTGCCATTCACTTGGCCGATTTGCAACAGCTCACTTAAGCGTTCCCGCCGCCTTTTCGCATCAGGATGGCCAATCAGTCTGGCTGTTATCAAATCTGCAAGCGGAATATCAACAATGGGTTGATCGTCCACCGTGTAAACTGCACTTAGCGCCGCTCGTATATGCTCATCATTTGCGTGTTCAATTCCAAGTCCCGATCCATTTTTGGCGATCGTCAGCTTCTTTTCAAGAAAAGCATGTTTCACACCCGATACACGCTCTTCAATAATGGCGCGGATTCTTCTCCCCGGATAATCAGGATCCGTGAATACGATAACTCCCCTTGTATCCTGTGCATGTTGAATACGGACAAGCGTCTTTTCATCAATTGCGGATCCATTCGTTTCAATCGTATCCGCACCTGCTGCTCGTTTTACGGCAACTGTATCAGATTTTCCTTCAACGACAATAATCTCTTTAATGTTCACAAAAATCCTCTTTCCCATTGCGGTCTTTCCCCAATTCTACTCTGCACACAGCCTTATGTACAGACAGGTAGATGATCAATTACGCCTCGAACTAATTAACTCCTTACAAAATGTGTGACATCCGCCAGAAGCAAGCTATAACACAATAATCCGCAGGACCAATTACAGTCCTGCGGATAGATGATGTCAATCGATGATTTTAACTTTCACTTGGCGTCTACCAAATTTATAGGCTTCGTTTTTCGTCGGGACATGAAGGTCTATCTTCTTGCCCTTGATTGCGCCGCCTGTATCTCCTGCAACCGCATAACCGTATCCTTCGACCCACACTTTCGAACCGAGCGGGATAACTTTAGGATCGACTGCAATGACTTTTAAGTTCGGGTTTGCACGTAAGTTAATACCCGTGCGTGTTATTCCTGAACACCCATTACACCCTGCCGTATAAGCTGTAGCCGTCACGAAAAACTCCTTGCCGCCTGCAGGTGCACCAGAGTTCCCACGGGAGACGTTTCTGCCAGCTTTGGAATTTGTCGACATAGTGCTTGCAACCATCACTTTTGAGCCGATGGAAACAATTTTTGTTTGTGGATTCTTAATTTTTTTCTCTTCTAATAACTTACGGGAAACTTCTTTCCCGTTTTCTTTCACAATTTCAAACTTCCGTGAAACCGTTCCTTTTTTTCCCGCTTGGACGACTTTTTCGCGCCCTTTCAGTAAAGATGGATCGTTGCGTGTTTCAACTGCAAAGTTCGCCGGTTCTTCCACTACATCGGTGACCTTTTCCACTCGGACAATCGCCACTATAGAACCAGGCTTTAGATATCCCTCTGCCTTTCTATTCAGACGATCATCATCATTCAAATGAATGTTCTCTCTCTTTAAAAAGTCAGCGACCGTAGTCGAAGTTGTCCGGATATTCTTTTCTTCTCCCCCGTCATTTAACGTTATATCGAACGCTTTTTGAACGGTAATGCTATTGTCTTTCCCTAGCTGTTCATGAAGCTCCGGTTTTACAACATCGTCCTCGGTAACTTCAATGCCGGCTTCAGCCAGTACATCTTCAACCTTATAATCAGTCGTCCATACGGATGTAATTTCCTGATCGACATTTATTGCAACTTGTTGCGACTGTTCCCACCTAACCGAAAGACCGTCTTCGATAGGTGTATTCACTGAGGGTATAACTAGATCGTGCTTGGCAACTTTAATTTCTTGTTCAGAAAGAAGTTTGCCTACTGTATGTGCGTGCGTTTTAATGTTAAGTTCTTCACCGTTCACGTCCAGCGTGATCGATTTTTTTGTTCCCTCAAAGAGAACAAGTGAAATAACAGTAACAAATAGCGTAAGCGAAACTACGGTAATCGCTATTTTTTTACTCCTCAATGACTTATAGAACAGGTTTTTCATGGTACTTTTTGACATGAAAAAAACTCCTCCTTCATCACTCGGCTGATTATAAAGGGAACTTTTCGTTGTGTCAACCCGTTTGATTTCATCGAATTACAAAATTAGGAAGTTCCCCATACACAAAGTATGGAAAACTTCCCGCCATTCTAATCATCTTATGTTGAATATTTTTAAAGCATTGGCGGTTGTTTTTATTGCCACTTCATCAACAGGAAGACCTTTCAGCCTTGCGATTTCTTCTGCGACAAGCGTCACCCAAGCCGGTTCATTCCTTTTTCCGCGGTACGGATGAGGTGCAAGATAAGGTGCGTCTGTTTCAATCAACAAATGATCCAGTGAAATTTCAGCCGCCACTTCTTTTGGGGCTTTCGCATTTTTAAAAGTAACGGGCCCACCCAGTGAAATCATGAAATTCATATTTATACACTCATTTGCTGTTTCGACACTTCCGCCGAAGCAATGCATGATTCCACCTGTTTTTTCAGCTTCCTCTTCTTTTAAGATACGAACGACATCCGCTGTTGCATCCCTGTTATGAATAACGATTGGAAGGTTAACTTTCTGTGCAAGCCGAATCTGCTTTCTGAATACGCTTTGCTGCACATCTTTGGGTGATTTATCCCAATGATAGTCGAGGCCTGTTTCACCGATACCAACGACTTTAGGATGGGCAGCGAGCGATTCAATCCATTCCAAGTCTTTTTCAGTACAATCAATTGCATCTACGGGATGCCATCCAACAACAGCGTAGATAAATGCATGCTGTTCGGTCAGCTCCATAGCTTTCAAAATCGTCTTACGGTCGAATCCGACGACTACCATCTTTTCTACCCCGGCCTCTTGGGCACGTTGAATCACTTCGTCTATATCTTCTTCATATTGGTCTGCATTTAAATGGACATGTGTATCTATATACATCTTTTTTCGCCTCACAATGATTTTATTTTAATTAAACGGATTATAGCTTCTATCACATACTATATGAGTTAATTTCATAATCCTAAGCCCTTACGTATCAAGGCTTTCAAGACATAAAAAATAGAGCACCTCCCCAAATCCTGTATAATGTAAGTTACGACACATACATAACAGACTGGAGAGATGCCCCTATGTCCATTATACGACAACAAAGCCTGTTTGACATGCATGAATTATATAAGATGGAACCCACCCATCATTTTGAAGCAGTTTTTTCAACAGTTAACTTAAATCCTATCTTGAATCTATTCGATAAACCGAAAAAAGTAGGTGCACCTAGAGAATTGAATTACGGTGCCATGATCTATTCACTTATCGCTCGCGTCGTCGAGCGTATTGTGACAATCAAGGATCTTGTCAGACGGTTGGATCGTGACCCCATTTTTCGTTATGACTGTGGTTTTCTTCATTCCGACCAAATCCCATCCGAAGCTTCTTATTCCAGGATGATTACCGTCATCAGTGAATCAGATACGATGACCCAAATTCATGACAATCTTATTTTGCTGGCCATCGATGAAGGGCATATTGGCGAAGAAAACATCGCCATTGACGCCACCCATTTCGAGGCGAGGGATCGTGCCCAGGCTTCCGAAAAGAAAGAAAAGCCGGCTTCGAAAAAGCGCGGTCGCAAGCCAAAAGCCGAACGTGAACAATGGTTGAAAGAAAAACAGGCGGCGGAGAAAGCGCGTCCGATTTATGAAAAAGAGATTGTACATCAGCTATCCGAATCAGTAGAAACGTTGTTTAAAGAGGCCCCTATCGATCCGAAATGGGGAATCAAGAAAAACAGTGATGGAAAAAACACCTTCTGGTTTGGTTATAAAGGTCATTTGGCCGTCAGCACAAAAAGCCAATATATTCTTACGGGTATGATGACGTCCGGTAGTCTCAATGACGGGAAAGCAGCCATTCCATTATTGAAGAAAATTGATCGGGACCTTCCAGCTTTATTTAACACAGGTCTTTTCGATGCCGGTTACGACTACGAACCGATTTATCAACAATTGACTGACCAAAATCTACAAGCCGTCATTCCGTATAATCGACGCAACGAAGGAGAGATGGTCGGTTACGACGAGCATTTCGCACCGACGTGTGTCGTAGAGCATTCCTATCTTTACGATAGCTTCGATCCGAAATACAAGACACTGAAATATACACGCCCGAAAGAATGTGCGACCTGTCCATTACAACACGACACCCTTTGTCAAAAGACCTATAAAATTAGACAATCCACGGATTTCAGGAAGTACACCAATCCAGCCAGGGGATCGAAAAAGTGGGATGAACTGTACAAGGAACGTACCGCTGTCGAACGGGTCAATGCGTATTTAAAAGAATTCTTCGGGCTCAATAATGTCCGTCATCGAACTGGAAAGAAAGCGAAGCTGCACTTCCAATTGGTGACGCTTGTTTATAATGCTTCAAAATTAGCCACGGATCGGATCAGAGTAGTAATGAAGCAACAGTCGTTACAAGTAGCTTAACTACATCGAAATTTTATTTTTAAAAAACTTGAAAATCATCAAGGGGCTACTCTACACATTTTTAAAAATGGCTATTATGAAATTGATTCATATAAGTTAAAATAAAAATTTTCTTCAAATCCGCTTCGGCTCTCCCTTGAAAGGTCCTTCGCTCAGTTTATAAAAGAATAGTATACGCACGAAAAGAAAAAACGACGTTTCCATAAGGGACGCCGTTTCTATTCTTATTTAACTTGTGCACCATTCGCTAGTGACGGGTCAACCGTTGCAAGTTTCAAAATACCGTCTGACTTCCCAGCTAGAATCATGCCTTGGGATAGTTCGCCGCGTAATTTCACAGGTTTCAAGTTAGCTACCACAATAACTTTTTCACCGATAAGCGCTTCCGGTTCATAATGTTCCGCGATGCCTGATACAACTTGCCGCTGCTCATAGCCCATATCTAGCTGCAGCTTTAGTAATTTATCCGCTTTCGGAATTTTTTCACACGCGGTTACTGTCGCAACGCGCAAATCCACTTTCATAAAATCATCGATTGAAATCTCAGTTTCAACCGCCTCTTCAATCTCTGCCTTTTCAGGTTGCTCAACTTCAGCAGGTGCAGTGATTGCCATCTGATCACGGATATAAACAACTTCAATTTCCGCATCCAAACGCGGGAAGATTGGAACGCCTTTTTCTACGACTTTTGTGCCGGTTGGAATCGCTTTGAAATTGCCAAGCGTATCCCATGCAAGCAGTTTTTCATCTAGACCAAGTTGCGTAATGATCTGTTTAGGCGCTTGTGTCATGAATGGCTGCAATAAGATAGCAATGTGACGGAGTGAAGTTGCAAGATGCATCATTACAGATGCCAATTTTCCTTTATCTGCTTCATCCTTCGCCAATACCCACGGAGACGTCTCATCAATGTATTTGTTGGTCCGTGATATAAGAGCCCATAAATCGCCAAGAACAGTGCTGAACTGCATATTTTCCATCGATGCTTCGTACTTTCCTATTGTAGTTGTGATGAAATCGGTCAAGCTTTCATCGAAATTAGTTGCTGTAAGACCTTCTGTCGGGATTTCACCATCAAAATACTTATTGATCATTGAAATCGATCGGTTCAATAAATTGCCCAAGTCATTCGCAAGATCATAATTCGTTCTTTCCACAAAGGACTCAGGTGAGAATACGCCGTCTTGCCCGAACGGCAATTCGCGAAGCAAGAAATACCGTGTCGCATCGAGCCCGTAACGTTCAACAAGCATCTCAGGATAGACGACATTGCCTTTAGATTTCGACATTTTTCCATCTTTCATCATAATGAATCCGTGTGCGAATACTTTTTTCGGCAACGGCAGATCGAGCGCCATGCAAAAAATCGGCCAGTAAATTGTATGGAAACGGACGATATCTTTTCCTACGACATGGACATCTGCGGGCCAGTACTTTTTAAATAACGAATCGTCTTCAGACTGATAACCAAGTGCATTAATGTAGTTTGTTAAAGCGTCAACCCATACATAAATAACATGCTTCGGATCTCCAGGAACTTTTATACCCCAATCAAACGACATACGGGAGACAGATAAGTCTTCAAGGCCGGGTTTGATAAAGTTATTAATCATTTCATTTTTACGTGATTCCGGTTCAATAAATTTCGGGTTATCTTCGTAAAACTTCAACAATCTGTCCGCGTACTTCTTCATATTGAAGAAATACGATTCTTCCTTCACTTTCCGAACCGGACGTCCACAGTCTGGACAATTGCCGTCTTCAAGCTGTCCTTCCGTGAAATACGTTTCACAAGGCAGGCAATACCATCCTTCGTACTCACCTTTATAAATATCGCCGTTATCAAGAAATGTTTTGAAAATCTTTTCGACACCTAATTTATGGCGCTCTTCCGTCGTGCGAATGAAGTCATCATAGGAAATGTCCATAATGCTCCAGACCTTTTTTGCAACTTCTGCAATGCCATCTACATATTCTTGCGGCGGCATACCTGCCTCGTCCGCTTTCTCTTGTATCTTTTGTCCGTGTTCATCCATTCCAGTTAAGAAGTGGACATCATATCCGCGCAATCGTTTATAACGCGCCATGGCGTCAGAAGCAACAGTGGTATAAGCGGTACCGATATGAAACTTGCCGCTTGGATAATAAATCGGTGTAGTAATATAAAAAGTTTTATTTTGATCAGCCACGAATATTCCTCCAGTGTATAAGTATGTAATGTCTATTCTATCGAAAGCACCCTGACGATACAATGAAATTCCCTGCCTATGGTCTGCATTATTATTGCTTTTTCATCTATTAGTCTAGCCGAAGGAAATAACGAAATGCCTTTTTTAAAAAAACTACTATTTTTCTCATAGTTTTAAGCACCTAGTATTGACGTTAATTGGAAGACTTGGTATGATGAAATGGTTAAGAGAATTATGTCGAATTTTGACGAAAGCAAAAGTATGGAAAGGAGTTTTAGTCATGAAATCCACTGGTATTGTAAGAAAAGTTGATGAACTTGGACGTGTGGTAATTCCGATTGAATTACGCCGTACACTTGGTATTGCACAGAAAGATGCTTTGGAAATTTACGTTGATGAAGATAAAATCATTTTGAAGAAATATATGCCAAATATGACATGCTCGATTACGGGCGATGTGTCTGACGACAATTTAAGTCTTATCGATGGTAAGTTGATTTTGAGCCCAGAGGGCGCAAAACAACTCATCAAGGAAATTGAAGATAGCTTAAAAAAGTAATTTTATAATACGATTATCCAGACCGGTTATCCGTTCTGGATCTTTTCTATTTCACACGATTTTGTTGCATTTATTCAATTTCAACATGAAATTCTTTATAAACGTCACGACGACTTAGTCCACGGTCATTTGCTACTAGTCGAATTGCCTCTTTTGAACGAATATCTTCTCTTTTCATCAATTCTGATACATGATCACGGATTTCCAAGTTGCTCCACCACTTCTCCTGCTCTTCGACAACCACTCCATCACTGCCTCCGATAACAATACAGAACTCCCCACGTATCTCATTTGATTCTGCCCATAAAACAGCTTCCTCAAGCGTTCCACGAAGGAATTCCTCGAAACGTTTTGTCACTTCCCTTGCAAGGGCAACAGAGCGCGTCCCGCCAAAACTCACCTGTAATGCACGCAAGGTTTCTTTCAGCCTATGGGGTGCCTCATACAAAATGACTGTCTCTTCCCGTAGTTTTAAATCGTCTAATTGAATGTTCCGATCTTTCTTCTGACGCGATAAAAAGCCAAAAAACGTAAAAGGCTGCGGTACTAATCCGGAAGCGACTAGCGCACTGATTGCCGCATTCGCACCTGGTACCGGAACCACGTCATACTCCGCAACTATCGCTTTGGATACAATGTCTGCGCCCGGGTCAGAAATGCATGGCATGCCTGCATCACTCACGAGTGCAACAGTCTTTCCTTCCGCCAGCATCGTTAAAATCTTTTCGCCACCAATTTCAATATTATGCTCGTGATAACTCGTGAGCGGCGTCTTAATTTCAAAATGGTTACATAACTTAATTGTATTGCGTGTGTCTTCCGCCGCGATCATATCTACTTCTTTTAGGATACGAACCGCCCGAAATGTCATGTCTTCGAGATTGCCGATTGGTGTCCCGACGAGAAATAGTTTTCCACCGCCCAATTCAGCACTTTTTTGTGATTTCATTCTCGTTTCGCCCCTTTCTGATATAAAGTTCTTTCGCATTTCTCTTCAGTTGTTTAAACTGGTATTCCGCCTGCATGGCTTCACGTTTCGTTTCATAACTTTCATGATAAATACATCGGACAGGCCGTTTTGCGCGGGTATATTTAGCGCCCTTCCCTTCATTATGTACACGAACACGCTTTTCTAAATCATTCGTATAACCGGCATAGTAAGAGCCGTCTCTGCATTCTACTACATAAAATAAGTGATCACCCATTGTGGCCATAAAGGAGAAGCCTCACTTCTTCCGTATATTCATTATCCGAGCCGTACACATAAAGAGGAGGCAACACCTTCAAGTCCGGCTTGCCGTCTTTAATCCCCTCTATCAGCAAGGTGTTCGCTTCTTTTCCTTCTTTCGGATAAACGAACCGAATTCTTTTCGGCTCAAGCCGATTCGCACGCATTGCCGTCACAATGTCGAGCAAACGCCCAGGACGGTGAACAAATGCTGCCTTTCCGCCCTGCTTTAGCAATTCACTTGCCGACTGGATAGCCTGCTCCAGCGTTAGATGGATTTCATGCCTCGCAATTGCCAAATGCTCCGATAAGTTTTTTTCACTTGCCCCCTGTGCTGGAAAGTAGGGCGGGTTACATGTTACGGTATCGTATTTTTCATATCCAAGTTTTGCTGCAATCCCTATAACATCCCCATTAATAATCTGAATGCGGTTTTCCAATCCGTTATACCGGACACTTCTTTCAGCCATATCTGCAAGCCGGTCCTGCAATTCAACGGCAATAATATCAGCGTTTGTTCTGGCGCTTAAAAACAGCGGTATCGCTCCGTTACCTGCACATAAATCTACAATTTTCCCTGAGCGTACTGGAAGATATGCAAATCTTGCAAGCAATACTGCATCCAGAGAAAATGAAAATACCGACGGACTCTGAATAATCCGCAGACTTTCCGCCAATAAATAGTCAAGCCGTTCATCATCTTTTAAAATATCATCCATATTACTTTCCTCCATAATAGAACTGCGTAAGGCGCCAAATTAAGAAACTTACTCTAACTTTGCCGCCAGTTGGCTACAATAAAAGAAAAGCCGATGCCTACATGACAATAGGATCGGCTCACTTTACACGTTTTGCTTATTTAAAAATGAGAGGCAGAATAGACAATCTTCCCCTTTACGGGTACCGCCATAATGGACATTACAGACGTGGAACCCTTCGTTATACAGACGTGCTAAATTATCGACACCTTCACCAACGTCCGTTTTATTCGGTTTTTTCCGATGTTGTCGCGTGTTGATGGTCTGCGTTTGTTCATCTATCTGTTTATCCATTTCTTCAAGCCGCTTGCGCAAATGATGGTTTTCGAGTTGAAGCGAATGGTTCTCTTCCGTCATCTGCGCGACGAATCCAATCAATTCGCGGAATTGCTTTTGCATAGATTCGAGTTCTTGCTCAAATTCCATAACCCTATCCAGAAAGTTTTTTTCTTTCAACTATCCCACCTCATTATTTTATCAATTGAGCCATATTGTTTTTTTGATCCATTATTTCTTCTAATGTATATTCCAACACTAAGTCCTGATCTGCCATACTTACTTGTAAAAGACGTTCAAGAAGATTCAGACCAACAACTTTCCCGGGCCCTTCCGGCGTTTGGACACGCGTTCCAATGTCTGGCATAATCGCTTTTGCTTCTTCATAATCATCATTCTCATATTTCAGGCAGCACATAAGACGTCCGCATAAGCCTGAGATTTTTGAAGGATTGAGTGATAAGTTCTGATCTTTAGCCATTTTTATCGAAACCGGTTCAAAATCACCAAGGAACGTCGAACAACAGAGCATCCGACCACAAGGTCCGATACCGCCAAGCATCTTCGCTTCATCACGCACACCAATTTGTCGCAGTTCAATACGCGTCCGGAATATCGCAGCCAGATCTTTAACAAGATTCCGGAAGTCGACACGGCCTTCCGCTGTAAAATAGAAGACAATTTTGTTTCGATCAAATGTGTACTCGACATCGACGAGCTTCATCTCTAACTTATGTTCTATAATTTTTTCTACGCCCGTACTGAAAGCCCTTTCAGCTTCAAGACGGTTTTCCTCTACTTTTTCAAGGTCCTCCGTTTGCGCTGGCCGGATAATCTTTTTGAGTGGCAAGACAACATCATTCTCACCAACTTCTCTTGCCACGCCTGTAACTTTACCGTATTCAATCCCTCGTGCAGTTTCAACGATGACATAATCACCTTCATCAAGTGCATAATCTAGAGGATCAAAATAATATATTTTACCCGCTTTTTTAAAACGGACACCTACGACTTTATACAACAAGTAACCCCTCCTGCATGCTGAGCACCAATTGTTCCATTAAAAGCGTGCGATTCATATTGCCGTGTAATTGCTTCTTCGCCTGCAATATTGCCTCCATATTAGCAGACAACCGGCTATATGTCATCTTCATCGAAAGACCTCTAAACAGTTCTTGCTGATCAGGAAATGCCACTGTAGACTGTAAATCAGCTTTAAACGCCACTACATCTCTGTAAGCATAAAGCAGTAAGTCAAGCCCGCTTTCAGTCTCTTCCTTCTCTTTAAATAAAGGGGACCATTCCGACTGGATGAATAGTAATGCTTCATGGACATGTCTTTCCGATGCTTCAACCAATTTTAACACTGTTTTTCGCATGTGTGCAAATTGATCATCGCCAGCAAGTCGAAATGCTTCATCCAGATTGGCTGTCACCATCGTAACTGTCGCTGCCATTGAAGAAGTAATCCCTTTTTCGACAAGCTTATTAATCATCAATTCTCTAGATGGCGGAAGAAAAGATAGCCGCTGACATCGTGATTGAATGGTCGGTAAAATTGATTGATAAGAATCCGTTAGAAGTATTGCTGTTACATCGCCCTCAGGCTCCTCGAGAAACTTGAGCAGTGTATTCGCTGCCGCCACATTCATGCGGTCTGCTCTGGAAATGATATATATTTTCCTGCCTGCTTCGTATCCCTTTTTCGTCATACTAAAAACAAGATCAGACATCTGTTCTTTTTTTATACCTTGTCCATCTGGCCGAATAATCGTTACGTTAGGATGATTACTGGACGCGACCCGCCGGCAGGAATTGCATGTTTCACATGGAACAGCATTTTCGGGGTTAATACAAAGGAGGAGTTTGGAAAAAAAGAGTGCAATCGCTTCTTTCCCTGTGCCACGTTCACCGTCGAATATATATGCGTGTCCAATCCGCCCGTTTTTATATGATGAACTTAATCGTTCTATTACCACTTTCTGCTCTAGTACCAGCCGATTATTTATTTCATCTGGCATGATAGTCCCCCCCCGTGTTCAAAAAAAACCGTGTTTCTCAAACGACAGAAAACACGGAATTACATGTATAGATTAATGAGTAGTCCTTTGATCTCGCCAATTTTAGCCAATAGATCGACAGACGTTTTTTCTTCATCTAATAAATCTTCCGCTAATTCAATAAGCCTCTCGTCTATTGTTTCGACAAGTTTCAAGCGACGCCCCTCACCGAAACGATTCCAAGTATGAGACTGCTTAAGTTCCAGTCCAGACTCTACGGCTTCTTTCAGAAAACGCCGAACCAGCATTTTGAATTTAGCCATGTCACGCAAATTACGTGAACGGGCAATTCTATCCCCGGCTGATGAAATATCCCCGAGAAGCTTGGTGACCTGTTCGCCATGAAGACGTTGCTCCTGTTTGACAACCATTTGGCCGAACCTCGCGTTGCCTTGAGGTGTCTGCAATGGGTCATTTCTCATCTTATCGAGACCGGCCCGGTAGTCACTATTGACTTTCACTTCGGTTCACCTCTATTCATCAAAAATGATGAAAATGTTCGATTGGAAGGACGAATACTGTAGCACCGCCCACTTCAACTTCAACAGGATAAGGAATGTAAGAATCTGCATTTCCACCCATAGGTGAAACAGGTGCTACCATTTGATCACGTGAACGGCAATTTTCCCGGATAAGTTCCAGTGCCTTCGGAACGAGTGCATCATCAGTACCAATAAGGAAAGTCGTATTTCCCGACCTTAGAAAACCTCCCGTACTGGCCAATTTCGTCGCTCGGAAGTCACCTTTGGTTAACGCTGTAGACAACCGGTTACTATCCTGATCCTGCACAACTGCCACAATCAATTTCACGATAATCTCCCCTTTTCCGCTTTCCAACCATTATATCATGAATCTGACTATTTAATGAGTTGGGAGCATATGATTTTCCAAACATTTTCCGTTACTTCCTCTTTGGAGAGCGAGGCATCTGTTACCTGTATCCGATTTGAATAGCGCTTAATGAGTTCTTGATAACCCTCATAAACACTTTCGTGAAAATGAATACTTTCTTTATCCAGCCTGTTTTCTTCACGTTTATCATTTGCTGCAATACGTGCAAGTCCTAATTCCGGTTTGATGTCGAAGAACACCGTTAAGTCCGGCATTCTGTCGCCGATTGCAAACTCGTTGATTGAAAGAACCTCATCAATACCCAATCCTCGCGCATACCCCTGATAGGCAAGCGAGCTATCGACGAAGCGATCGCATAAGACGATAGTTCCGTCCTTCAGCGCAGGAAGCACGTTCTCAACAAGATGCTGTCTTCGTGCGGCTGCATAGAGGAGCGCTTCCGTTTTCGCATCCATTTCCTGATGATCATTATCAAGAATTATCTCCCGTATCTTCTCCGCAATGCGGATTCCACCCGGCTCCCTCGTAAGTATGACATCCAATCCTTTATCTTCCAAACGCTTATATAACTCTTTGATGACCGTTGTCTTACCAGCCCCTTCAGGTCCTTCAAATGTGATGAATATACCTTTCTGTATCATACTATTCCTCCGTCCTATTCTTTACTACAACAAGCTGTCTTTCATTAATTCGTATGGCTCCTTGGAACTTTGCTCCCATGTGAAGTAATTCCCCAAGCATATGAATATGCCGATCCATTACTACCTCGCCAGCTAGCAAGAGCGGGATACCAGGAGGATAAGGAATAATTGAAGCTGCCGCCACACGACCCGCTGACTCTGCGTATGGAACCCACTCTAGTTCCATCTGTGCTATTTCCCCGGGCAGGTAAGCGAGACAGGAAAGCGCCTCGTCGAGCGGTAGCACAGCAACCCCTTTTATCGTTCTCTCGGATTCATCCAAGCGGGCAACCGCAATTGCTATTTTTTTATAAATCTCATCAAAGGGATATAGTACCTTTGTTTTTAGTAACGGCAATACGAATAATACTTGATATGGATCTGCGATTTCACCGTAAATTCCTACCGCTTCCAACTTCTTTTGTATGGTAAAACCTGAATAACCCTGAATACGCAAAATAAGCTTTAATGGATCATCCGTTTCAACCGTTTGCAACCCTGGAATCAGTTCTAACTGTTTGATGAAATGCATCCGCTGTTCCATAAAAGTATTTTTATCTTCTTCATTATAAGATTCTGCAAAAGCACGCGCGTCATCAAGCGAAGCCATCAACAAATAAGAAGGACTGCTAGACTGTAGCATCCCTAAGTAATGTGCAACTTTTTCTACTGCTATAAAGTCTGAGCGCACATGTAAAAATGAAGCCATCGTCATAGCAGGCAACGTCTTGTGTGCAGAATGCACAACTACGTCTGCCCCCATTCCTAATGCTGAGTGAGGAAACGGTTCTCCCACGACGAAATGCGCTCCGTGTGCCTCGTCTACCATAACCGGCACTCCATATCTATGGCAAAGCCTTATTATCTCTTCTAGTTCAATCCCTGTTACCCCATAATAGGTTGGATGTGTAAGAATAACAGCTTTTGCATCAGGATAGGCCTCAAGAGCTTTGCCAACTTGTATAGCGGTCACAGCTCCAGCTGTCATCGTATTCTGATCCCACGTCGGAGATACGAACACCGGCCTTGCACCAGTCAGTTCAATTGCATGAAAGATTGATTTGTGTGCATTACGCTGAACAATTACCGTTTCACCCGCTTGGCAAGCTGCATAAACCATTGCTAAGTTTCCCACAGTCGAGCCATTCACAAGAAAAAAACTCCGTTCTGAACCATAGAGGTCAGATAACTTCTGCTGCGCCTCTTCAATAACGCCAGTCGGTTCATGAAGATCGTCAAGACCCTCTAGTTCAGTGAAGTCATATTGGAGGGCTGCCCGTAACTCAGTCGGCAATCCAGAGAGCATCCCATTCTTATGCCCTGGCACATGCAATGAAATCGGATTTGCTTCTTTGAACTTGGTTAATGCTTCAATCAGCGGACGTTTAGGATCTGTCATTATAAATTGCACTTCCTTTTCTTCCTTCTATTATAGACGACATCCGGTGCGCATTAAGCGCAAATAAGGAAAGGTCTGTGAACGCGTGCGACCGATCATATAGCTTGGACGACCGCCCATATCCTATTCTGGACCGATCATATAACTTGGGCAACCGCTCATATCCTATCTCTGATTGACCATTTAACTGAGGCAACCGCTCATATAATTGGAGAAACTGCTCATATCAACTCTATCCCAGTTCTTCTAAATGCTTTTCTCTAACTATAAGTAAAAAGTCATTACCCATTCCACGGTAATGACTTTATTTTTATCCATTTCGCTAATTTTCACCAAAATAATATTTACACAATATAAAACGAGAGGATTCAAAAGAATCCTCTCGTTTTATATAAATCATGGTGCCCGGCGACGTCCTACTCTCACAGGGGGAAACCCCCAACTACCATCGGCGCTGAAGAGCTTAACTTCCGTGTTCGGGATGGGAACGGGTGTGACCTCTTCGCAATCGTCACCAGACTCTATTGAGCTTGTTCGCTCAAAACTGAATAAAACAGACATTGTGCTACACAGAATCAGGGTAATCAAGCCCTTTTCAAAATTGGTTAAGTCCTCGATCGATTAGTATCCGTCAGCTCCACACGTCGCCGTGCTTCCACCCCAGACCTATCAACCTCATCTTCTTTGAGGGATCTTACTTACTTGCGTAATGGGAAATCTCATCTCGAGGGGGGCTTCATGCTTAGATGCTTTCAGCATTTATCCCGTCCATACATAGCTACCCAGCGATGCCTTTGGCAAGACAACTGGTACACCAGAGGTATGTCCATCCCGGTCCTCTCGTACTAAGGACAGCTCCTCTCAAATTTCCTGCGCCCGCGACGGATAGGGACCGAACTGTCTCACGACGTTCTGAACCCAGCTCGCGTACCGCTTTAATGGGCGAACAGCCCAACCCTTGGGACCGACTACAGCCCCAGGATGCGATGAGCCGACATCGAGGTGCCAAACCTCCCCGTCGATGTGGACTCTTGGGGGAGATAAGCCTGTTATCCCCGGGGTAGCTTTTATCCGTTGAGCGATGGCCCTTCCATGCGGAACCACCGGATCACTAAGCCCGTCTTTCGACCCTGCTCGACTTGTAGGTCTCGCAGTCAAGCTCCCTTATGCCTTTGCACTCTGCGAATGATGTCCAACCATTCTGAGGGAACCTTTGGGCGCCTCCGTTACTCTTTAGGAGGCGACCGCCCCAGTCAAACTGCCCGCCTGACACTGTCTCCTGCCCCGATAAGGGGCATGGGTTAGAAGTCCAATACAGCCAGGGTAGTATCCCACCAACGCCTCATCCGAAGCTAGCGCTCCGGAATCCAAGGCTCCTACCTATCCTGTACAGGCTGCACCGGAATTCAATATCAGGTTACAGTAAAGCTCCACGGGGTCTTTCCGTCCTGTCGCGGGTAACCTGCATCTTCACAGGTATTATAATTTCACCGAGTCTCTCGTTGAGACAGTGCCCAGATCGTTACGCCTTTCGTGCGGGTCGGAACTTACCCGACAAGGAATTTCGCTACCTTAGGACCGTTATAGTTACGGCCGCCGTTTACTGGGGCTTCAATTCGAAGCTTCGCTTGCGCTGACCTCTCCTCTTAACCTTCCAGCACCGGGCAGGCGTCAGCCCCTATACTTCACCTTGCGGTTTTGCAGAGACCTGTGTTTTTGCTAAACAGTCGCCTGGGCCTATTCACTGCGGCTCTCTCGGGCTTTAACACCCTACCAGAGCACCCCTTCTCCCGAAGTTACGGGGTCATTTTGCCGAGTTCCTTAACGAGAGTTCTCTCGATCACCTTAGGATTCTCTCCTCGCCTACCTGTGTCGGTTTGCGGTACAGGCACCTCCCGCCTCGCTAGAGGCTTTTCTTGGCAGCGTGAAATCAGGGACTCCGGGGAATACTCCCCTTGCCATCACAGCTCAATGTTATAGGAACGGGATTTGCCTCATTCCACACCTCACTGCTTAGACGCGCATAACCAACAGCGCGCTCACCCTATCCTACTGCGTCCCCCCATTACTCAAACGGCGGGGAGGTGGTACAGGAATATCAACCTGTTGTCCATCGTCTACGCCTTTCGGCCTCAACTTAGGTCCTGACTAACCCTGAGCGGACGAGCCTTCCTCAGGAAACCTTGGGCATTCGGTGGAAGGGATTCTCACCCTTCTTTCGCTACTCATACCGGCATTCTCACTTCCAAGCGCTCCACCAGTCCTTACGGTCTAGCTTCGACGCCCTTGGAACGCTCTCCTACCACTGACATCTAAGATGTCAATCCACAGTTTCGGTGATTCGTTTAGCCCCGGTACATTTTCGGCGCAGCGCCACTCGACCAGTGAGCTATTACGCACTCTTTAAATGATGGCTGCTTCTAAGCCAACATCCTGGTTGTCTGGGCAACGCCACATCCTTTTCCACTTAACGAATACTTGGGGACCTTAACTGGTGGTCTGGGCTGTTTCCCTCTCGACTACGGATCTTATCACCCGCAGTCTGACTCCCAAACATAAATCATCGGCATTCGGAGTTTGTCTGAATTCGGTAACCCGGGATGGGCCCCTAGTCCAAACAGTGCTCTACCTCCGAGATTCTTAAGTTTGAGGCTAGCCCTAAAGCTATTTCGGAGAGAACCAGCTATCTCCAGGTTCGATTGGAATTTCACCGCTACCCACACCTCATCCCCGCACTTTTCAACGTACGTGGGTTCGGGCCTCCAGTAAGTGTTACCTTACCTTCACCCTGGACATGGGTAGATCACCTGGTTTCGGGTCTACGACCCCATACTCTGACGCCCTATTCAGACTCGCTTTCGCTGCGGCTCCGCATTCACTGCTTAACCTTGCATGGAATCGTAACTCGCCGGTTCATTCTACAAAAGGCACGCCATCACCCATTAACGGGCTCTGACAACTTGTAGGCACATGGTTTCAGGATCTATTTCACTCCCCTTCCGGGGTGCTTTTCACCTTTCCCTCACGGTACTGGTTCACTATCGGTCACTAGGGAGTATTTAGCCTTGGGAGATGGTCCTCCCGGATTCCGACGGAATTTCACGTGTTCCGCCGTACTCAGGATACACTCTGGAGAGAATGGACTTTCGACTACGGGGCTTTTACCCGCTGCGGCGGACCTTTCCAGGTCGCTTCGTCTAATCCATTCCTTTGTAACTCCGTATAGAGTGTCCTACAACCCCAGGAAGCAAGCTTCCTGGTTTGGGCTCTTCCCGTTTCGCTCGCCGCTACTCAGGGAATCGATTTTTCTTTCTCTTCCTCCGGATACTTAGATGTTTCAGTTCTCCGGGTGTGCCTCGTTTACGCTATGTATTCACGTAAACGTACTGTCCCATTATGGACAGTGGGTTTCCCCATTCGGAAATCTCCGGATCAAAGCTTACTTACAGCTCCCCGGAGCATATCGGTGTTAGTGCCGTCCTTCTTAGGCTCCTAGTGCCAAGGCATCCGCCATGCGCCCTTTCTAACTTAACCTTTCGGTTTTCAACAAGCTTACGCTTCTTGAATTCCTCTTTGGTGAATTCTCCTTTACAGCGATGTAAATCGGAATTCGTTAAAAGGCATTGCATGATCAACTCATTTGCATGTGCTGATCTAGAGAAATAAATTTCTCTACGTTGATTACTTGATTTGTTGCTATCAATGTCGTTTCATTCAGTTTTCAAAGAACAAGTTTTGAATGCTCATATAGTAGCTTCTTCAAGTGATAAACCTGCTTGAAAAGCGTAATGAACCTTCAAAACTGAACGCAAAACGTCAATGTGCAGACCCGTGGTCTACATTCCGTAATAATCCTTAGAAAGGAGGTGATCCAGCCGCACCTTCCGATACGGCTACCTTGTTACGACTTCACCCCAATCATCTGTCCCACCTTCGGCGGCTGGCTCCCGTAAGGGTTACCCCACCGACTTCGGGTGTTACAAACTCTCGTGGTGTGACGGGCGGTGTGTACAAGACCCGGGAACGTATTCACCGTGGCATGCTGATCCACGATTACTAGCGATTCCGGCTTCATGGAGGCGAGTTGCAGCCTCCAATCCGAACTGGGAATGATTTTATGGGATTGGCTCCCCCTCGCGGGTTGGCAACCCTCTGTATCATCCATTGTAGCACGTGTGTAGCCCAGGTCATAAGGGGCATGATGATTTGACGTCATCCCCACCTTCCTCCGGTTTATCACCGGCAGTCACCTTAGAGTGCCCAACTGAATGCTGGCAACTAAGATCAAGGGTTGCGCTCGTTGCGGGACTTAACCCAACATCTCACGACACGAGCTGACGACAACCATGCACCACCTGTCACCGCTGTCCCCGAAGGGAAAGGCGTATCTCTACACCGGGCAGCGGGATGTCAAGACCTGGTAAGGTTCTTCGCGTTGCTTCGAATTAAACCACATGCTCCACCGCTTGTGCGGGTCCCCGTCAATTCCTTTGAGTTTCAGCCTTGCGGCCGTACTCCCCAGGCGGAGTGCTTAATGCGTTAGCTGCAGCACTAAGGGGCGGAAACCCCCTAACACTTAGCACTCATCGTTTACGGCGTGGACTACCAGGGTATCTAATCCTGTTTGCTCCCCACGCTTTCGCGCCTCAGCGTCAGTTACAGACCAGAAAGCCGCCTTCGCCACTGGTGTTCCTCCACATCTCTACGCATTTCACCGCTACACGTGGAATTCCGCTTTCCTCTTCTGTACTCAAGTTCTCCAGTTTCCAATGACCCTCCACGGTTGAGCCGTGGGCTTTCACATCAGACTTAAAGAACCGCCTGCGCGCGCTTTACGCCCAATAATTCCGGACAACGCTTGCCACCTACGTATTACCGCGGCTGCTGGCACGTAGTTAGCCGTGGCTTTCTAATAAGGTACCGTCATGGCACGGGCAGTTACTCCCGTACTTGTTCTTCCCTTACAACAGAGCTTTACGATCCGAAAACCTTCTTCGCTCACGCGGCATTGCTCCATCAGACTTTCGTCCATTGTGGAAGATTCCCTACTGCTGCCTCCCGTAGGAGTCTGGGCCGTGTCTCAGTCCCAGTGTGGCCGATCACCCTCTCAGGTCGGCTACGCATCGTCGCCTTGGTAGGCCATTACCCCACCAACTAGCTAATGCGCCGCGGGCCCATCCTACAGTGACAGCCGAAACCGTCTTTCAGAGTTTGTCCATGCGGACAAACTGATTATTCGGTATTAGCCCCGGTTTCCCGGAGTTATCCCCATCTGTAGGGCAGGTTGCCCACGTGTTACTCACCCGTCCGCCGCTGAAATCAGGGAGCAAGCTCCCATCATTCCGCTCGACTTGCATGTATTAGGCATGCCGCCAGCGTTCGTCCTGAGCCAGGATCAAACTCTCCATAATAGAAGAAAATGAATAGCTCATTTCTTGCTGACTTGGGAGGAATCAAGTTCCTCCCCTGAATCTGAAGATTCAGTTGTGTTTCTTTTCATCCGACATAAGTCGGCTTACTTAGAAACGTTTTGCTCAAGTGCACGTGGCACTCTCGCTGTATTTCATTGACGTTTTGCTGTTCAGTTTTCAAGGTTCATTGTGTTGGAATCAAGTAGCATTCCTATGTGTGTTTCGTGTGCCTCACTGGCGACATACATAAGATTACAACATCCACAAACGAATGTCAACACTTTATAATAACTTTTTATAAAAATACTGCAAAAGCGCATAGCGCAGCGATTCCTGGTATCCCTAGAATCGCGAGCAAGACTCCTGAAGTAATGTTCACCGGTACATAAATACCAATAAACCCTCCTGCAACATTCATTGCAAAAAGAATAAGAAATGCGAAGGCCAGCCGAAACCAATAAACCGATAGAAGTTCCAATGCTTTTTGGATATGTTTCTTATCCAACACTACTAATAGAAGGAGAACCAATACAACGGAAACAATACCAATAACTTTCACGGGAAACACCTCTTTTCAAAGAATGGTTCATTCTATGCGGTCCCGTGAAAATATATCAATCATTGCCTAACTGTCGAGCCTTTGCTTCTTTGTATAAATAGAAGTGTTTACATTCGGCTATTTTCCGCCTGGCAATCACTTCTTGGTCATAATCATTGAGATATCTCTCAATTCCTTTTGCGCGTTCCCACTCTTCCTTCGTTTCCACCATTAATGAATGGAGACGTCCATCGAACTCTTTTTTTAATTTACTTTTCCGGCCAAACACCAAAACTGCCCCCTATAACTCCCGGCGGCCTTCCAGCGCCTTCGATAGTGTAACTTCATCCGCGTATTCGAGATCCCCGCCAACAGGCAGACCGTGCGCAATTCTTGTTGTCTTGATTCCCGATGGCCTAACGAGCCTTGAAATATACATTGCGGTCGCTTCTCCTTCAATAGTGGGGTTCGTAGCCAAAATTAATTCCTCAACTTCCTCATTTTGCAGTCGAACTAGCAGTGAAGGAACATTAATGTCTTCCGGACCTATCCCTTCCATTGGAGATATTGCGCCATGAAGAACGTGGTAAAGACCATTGAAGTCCCTCATTTTTTCCATAGCTATAACATCTTTCGGGTCTTGAACAACGCAGATCATCGAGCCGTCGCGCTGCGTATCCTGACAAATATGGCAAGGGTCAATATCAGTAATATGCCCGCAAACCGAACAAAATCGCAGATTACGTTTCGCATCGACAAGTGCTTTCGCAAAATCCAGTACAGTGTCTTCCTTCATACTTAAGACAAAAAACGCCAGTCGACCCGCTGTTTTCGGGCCGATACCTGGCAATTTCATAAAACTATCCATCAGTTTTGATATTGGTTCAGGGTAATGCATGTATGTGCCTCCTAGAACATCCCCGGCAGGTTCAATCCTTTTGTGAATTGACCCATCGTCGAGTTCGTTAGTTCTTCCGCTTTAGCCATAGCATCATTAGTAGCAATGACAATCAGGTCTTGTAACATTTCAACATCTTCCGGATCAACTACGGATGGATCGACAATTACTTCGACAACCTGTTTATCTCCAGATACGATAACTTTAACCATACCGCCGCCCGCTGCACCCTCGAGTCGTTTTTCACCAAGCTCTTCTTGTGCCACCGCCATTTGTTTCTGCATTTTCTGCATTTGCTTCATCATGCCTTGCATATTTCCCATACCCTTCATGTTCATTTCCTCCTCCTAGTTTTTTAATCGTCATGGACTTCTATGAAATCTTTACCGAAAATCTTTTCCGCTTCAGTTACAATCGGATCCGCATTTTCCTGTTCAGCTTCCTTTACGAAAGAAAGCATGTCATCGGCAGGAACCCCTTCATCGGAGTTTTCTGGTTCTTGCTGTTTCGCAAGCCCATTTTTCCTTATGAAGTCTCCTCTTACACCCAACCAACCCTCTTCAGGAACATATACAACTTCATATGCTTTCCCGGTTCTTGAACGCAAGGCATCTGACAGACCAGACCGAAGCGATGGATTTTCAGATGCCATCAGGCAATGAATTTCATACTTGAATTTTAACACAAAAGCATTCTCAGATGCTGCAACCGGTTCTGTCTCTTCAAGGAGTGCAGCATGCGACCTTTGCATTGTCTGCATCATGCCCGCCCATTCTTCCCGTATCGTCTTGATATCTTGTTTTGTTGCGGATTTCAAAACCTCGTGGATTTTACCTGTTGGAACCTTGAATCCTTGCGTAGATTTTGATGCACTCTTCCGCGGTTGTCCGGATTGTTCCGCAGCTGCTTGCGTATTCATCCTACCACTCGACATCTGTTGCTGCAGTTCCATTATCGTACGCTCAAGATCTGCCACCTTCTGCATAAGCCCGGGATCAACAGGTTGATTGCCGTTACTGACCTGTACAGGACCTTCGAGATGAATCATCTTTAAAAAAGCCGACTCAATATATACTTTTGCATGATTGGAAAACCGCATTTCTTGTTGTGTTTTCGCAAGTATGTCAATGAATAAATACAGTGTATCTAAATCAAATCGCTGTGCCAGTTCTATAAAGCGGTCATCGCCTGGTATAAGTTCAAGTAAGTCTTTTAAATCGGGTGCCGTTCGCAGAAGAAGAAGATCCCTGAAAAACGTGATTAAATCCTCTGCCAGCCTGGAAACATCTTTCCCCTCCGCAATAAGCTGATCAAACAATGTCAATACCATGCCGGCGTCTTTGCTAAGCAACGCTTCCGCAAGCTGATAGAAGATATCTTCACCGATCGAACCGGTGACAAGAAGTGCATCGTTAGCTGTTATCTTATCTCCACTGAACGACACGACTTGGTCAAGCATACTGAGCGCATCGCGCATCCCACCTGAAGCGGCCTGTGCAATTATCTTCAAAGCGCCTTCGTCAGACTCGATGCCCGCATCTGAAAGGACTGTTTTCATCCGATCCGTAATGTCAGCTGGTGTTATCGGTTTAAAGTCGAAGCGCTGACACCTCGAAATAATCGTCAACGGCAACTTATGCGGTTCCGTCGTTGCCAAGATGAAGACAGCGTGCGACGGCGGTTCTTCAAGCGTTTTCAAAAGTGCGTTGAATGCCGAGTTTGATAGCATATGCACTTCATCGATAATATACACTTTAAAACGAGCGTTCGACGGAGCAAATCGTACTTTTTCAATAATATCCCGCATTTCCTCAACACGCGAGTTCGAAGCCGCATCAAACTCGATGACATCTGTATTCGACCCTTCCGTGATACTGATACATGTTTGACATTCATTGCACGGTTCTTTCGCCGGTCCATTTTCACAGTTTAACGCTTTAGCAAAAACTTTTGCGGCACTCGTCTTCCCTGTACCTCGCGGACCCGAGAAAAGATAAGCATGTGTAGTCTTATTATGAAGGAGGGCGTTCTGAAGTGTCTGTTTCACATGCTGCTGCCCGGACATCTCAGCAAACGACTGGGGCCGATATACGCGGTAAAAAGCTTGATACACCAACAGTTTCCTCTCCTTTTGACGCAATGCGCTAATGTTTCCATTATAGCACATACGTATATACGAATCCTTTATTAGCGCAACAAAAAACTCGTCCGCATAAACGGACGAGTCGGATTGTAATTTTAATGCCGTGCACCTTCCTTCGACAGCCGCACATAAGCGTTACTCTTGTCGCCAGCTCGGTCTAGGCGACCCCGCGGCACATGAGAAATTCTACTTAATGCTGCTTCCTTCCGGACCTGACATGGTTCATAGGTTCCCATTGCGCAGGACCCAAACGTCAACACCGCGTGCATGAGGCAGACCCTACAATACGGACAGCCTCAGGAAGGGATTCAGTCTTGCTAGAGCGGATTGCAAGTTACAGGACACCGCTATCTCCCCACCTAGCACGGCATTACTAAGTATACATATTACAAGTGGAAAAATCAATTCATAAACAAATTTGTTCTTTTTACACGAAAACTGTTGACACTTTATTTCATACGTGATAAATTATGAATTGTTGATACGGAGGTATACCCAAGTTCGGCTGAAGGGATCGGTCTTGAAAACCGACAGGGGAGTCAAATCCCGCGGGGGTTCGAATCCCTCTACCTCCTCCATTTTTCAACTTAGCGCATAAGCTTAGAGATTGAATTCGTTACTAGATAACGAATTTTTCTTTCAATAACTAAATCAGAAAATTTCAAGAAGCGACGCCATTTAAAATGGGCCGCTTCTTTTTTATGCATTTAATTAATTATAGTACCAAGACTAGATGGTTTAACGGCAATGCAGTTATAGTACGGAAACCTAGTCGACAATTGCTTTGCTAACTCTTGCTCTTCGCCTTGTTTTACGGCCACAAATAAAGACGGGCCCGCACCGCTAATTGTCATGCCGTATGCATTGTATTCCTCGCAAAATTCACGGATTTGATCGAACTCTGGAAACAACAGTTTTCGATATGATTCATGAAATACATCTTTTTTCATCATCCGACCAGCCTTTTCCCAATCATTACGAACAATCGCGGCCGACAGTATACTAGCTGCTGCACTGCCGAGCGTTGCTTCTGAATGCGTAAGGTGCATCGGAAGAAGCCCCCTTGATGCTTCTGTAAGTAATGCTTCGGGAGGGACAAGTACCACTGCCCCTACTTCCGGCAATGGTATATGGACGATATCTATTTCCACACCATCAAAATAAGAAATTGTTGCTCCGCCAAGAAGTGATGCCGAAATATTATCGGCATGCCCTTCGAATTCGCTGCCAAGAAGCACTTTTGCTTCTGCAGAAAGATTCAATTCAAGAAGATGGTTTGCAATTTCAATTCCTGCCGCAATTGCCGCTGCACTGCTTCCAAGCCCTTTTCCGAGCGGAATGTCTGATTGGACGTCCAGTTGCACAGTAGGCGCCGTACAATTATTTCGTGTGGCTACGTTTAAAATCGTCTTCACAATTAAATTATCTTCACCGGTCGGTAAATCTTCAAAACCTTGATTCTTATATGCAACCTTCCAGGTTTCTGACGGTGTTACATCCACCGTCATATACAGATCAAGCGCCAGTCCGATACTGTCGAATCCCGGTCCAAGATTTGCCGTCGTTGCAGGAACGACAACGGAGAAACTGGAGTCCGCCATTACTTTGTCCCCGCTTTCAACCCGCTAAGAAACGCATCAAATTGTTCCTGCGACATCATTGGTTTCTCTTTATTTACTTCAATCGCTGTATCGGGGTCTTTTAATCCGTTTCCTGTCAATACTGCAACTACAGTTGATCCTTTTTTCAGCAAGCCATTCTCCACTTGTTTTTTAACGCCCGCAATTGATGCGCACGAGCCGGGTTCTGCAAAAATCCCTTCATAAGAAGCGATTAAACTGTATGCCTCCAAGATCTCTTCATCCGTCACGGCAAGAATTGTTCCAGTTGACTCTGCCAAGGCATTATTGGCAAGTCCCCAACTTGCGGGATTACCGATGCGGATTGCAGTTGCAACTGTTTCAGGATTTTCAAATACACGGTTATAAACAATTGGAGCGGCTCCGTCAGCTTGTACGCCAAGAAGAACAGGAAGCGCAACACCCTTCTTATCAGCATATTCCTTGAATCCTTTCCAAGCCGCTGAAATATTACCCGCATTCCCGACCGGAAGTGCAAAAACATCTGGTACTTTTCCAAGTTGCTCAATCGTTTCAAACGCAATTGTCTTTTGGCCTTCGAGACGATACGGGTTAACCGAGTTCACTAGTGCAACGTCTCCCTCACCCGCTGCACGTACCATCGCCAATGCTTCGTCAAAGTTCCCTTCGATTTCCACGATTTCTGCGCCATACATTTTTGCCTGTGCCAATTTGCCAAGCGCAATTCTGCCTTCCGGAATAACGACAATTGTCCGCATACCAGCCCGAGCCCCGTAGGCCGCTGCTGATGCAGACGTATTGCCCGTCGACGCGCAGATTAAAACCTTTTTGCCTTCTTCTTTCGCTTTTGCAACAGCCATTACCATGCCCCGGTCTTTAAAAGAACCTGTCGGATTCGTTCCTTCCGTTTTCACGTAAAGATCGATGCCCCACTGCTTGGATAAATTTGTCATGTGGATAAGAGGGGTATTCCCTTCCTGCAACGTCAACACAGGTGTATTTTCTGTCACCGGTAACCATTCTTTATATTCTTCAATTAATCCATTCCATCTTTTCATCATTCTTCCCCCTCTACCCGGTAATGGCTCATTACTCCGATTACCTTTGGTGTTTCGTTCAATTCATTTACAATATCTAAATGCTGTTGCCGCGAAATTTGATGCGTGATAAAAATCAAGTCTGCATTTGCTTCTTTTTTATCAGAATGCTGAACAACCGTCGCCAAACTTGCACCGTGTTTACTGTAAATGGACGTTAATTTCGTCAGAACGCCGACTTCGTCTTTCACGTGTATACGGTGGAAATAGCGAGCAAACTTGTTGCTATCGCTTTTCACCTTACGTTCAAATTGCGGTGCGTGTACTCTTTTGCCGTTGACCCCGAGAAGCAAATTGCGGCACGCTGCGATAATATCACCTGTGACAGATGTTGCGGTCGGTAGTGATCCCGCCCCTGGTCCATAAAACATCGTCTCTCCGACGGCATCTCCATAAATATACACCGCATTAAACTCATTGTTCACAGATGCTAACGGATGTGAATTCGGGAAAAACACAGGTTCTACAGCTACTTCGATTCCATCTTCATTCTTTTTAGCTGAGCCTGCCAACTTCACTGTATAGCCGAACTGCTCGGCCAGCTCCAGATCGCCGTCTTGAATTTCTTTCATTCCTCTCACAAACACGTCATCCAGACGGACTTCTGTGGAGAAAGACAAGGATGCCAAGATAACCATTTTGCGCGCTGCATCAATTCCGTCAACGTCCGCTGATGGATCTGCCTCCGCATAACCCAGTGCTGTTGCCTCGGCTAACGCAGCCTCATATGACATTTTTTCATGCTTCATCTTTGTCAGAATGAAATTCGTTGTTCCATTTACGATACCCGTCAATGCACGGATTCGGTCGGAGGCAAGTCCATCTTCAAGTGTTCGAATTAACGGAATCCCACCGCCCACACTTGCTTCGTAAAACAAATCACATTTGTTTTCATCCGCCAACTTCAATAACCCGGGACCAAACTCTGCCATAACATCCTTATTTGCTGTTACGACGCCTTTTTCTGCAAGCAGAGAGCGCTCAATCGCTTCTTTCGCATCATAAGTGCCTCCCATTACTTCTACAATTAAATCGATTGATGAGTCTTCTAGCACTTCATACAAATTAGTGGTGAACGTTTCTGAAGAAAGTGTAGTTTCCCGTTCTTTATATAAATTTTTCACAAGAACTTTTTTAATTTTGACTGGAACGCCAAGCTTATGATGCAGGTCTTCTTGATGATCCTGCAGAATTTTAGCCACTCCGCTGCCGACAACCCCGAATCCTAATAATCCAATGTTAATCTCATTTTTCATTGACGATTCTCCTAACTGTATGTACACTATGAAAAAACAATTGTTCTTTGCATAAGGACATTATAGTGAAATATTCGGTTAATAACAACCCCATTTATGATAAAGTCATAGATTAGATTGATTTACCCCATTACATATAGATTGGATTTGATGAAAATGAAAGTTTGTAAATTTGGCGGAACGTCGGTCGCATCTGCCGATCAAATAAAAAAAGTTGCACAAATTATTGCATCTGATCCTGCCCGCAAAATAATAGTTGTCTCGGCACCCGGGAAACGGTTTAGCTCGGACGATAAAGTAACAGATCTGCTAATTCGCCTTGCCGAGAAGGCTCTTAACGGCGAAGATATAGAAATCGAACTGATGGAAGTAGTAAATCGTTACCAACAAATTGCTGCCGGGCTCGGAATTTCCATGGATATTGTATCCACTATCCAAAATGACTTGTATGAACGGCTCAATAAAGACAGAAATGATGTCGTTCTTTTTATGGATTGCTTAAAAGCATCGGGAGAAGATAACAATGCGAAGCTAATTGCAGCTTATTTCACACATATAGGAATGGACGCACACTATATGTGTCCAAAAAAAGCCGGACTGCTTGTCAATGAGCGACCTGAACGGGTACGGGCACTGCCGGAAGGAGATGAGCGTCTAGTACAATTACGCGACAAACCAGGACTAATTGTTTTTCCTGGCTTTTTCGGCTATACCAAAGACGGAACACTCCGTACCTTCAATAGAGGCGGATCGGATATTACAGGTTCTTTACTAGCGGCAGCAACTGAAGCTGAACTGTATGAAAACTTCACGGACGTCGATTCTGTCTTTGCGGCCAATCCGACTGTCGTCGACAACCCTGTCGGTATTGAAAAAATGACCTATCGTGAAATGCGTGAACTGGCTTATGCAGGATTCTCCGTCTTCCATGATGAAGCGCTCATGCCCGCATTCCGTCGTTCTGTTCCTGTCTGCATTAAAAATACCAATAATCCCGAAGCGTCTGGAACGCTTATTGTTAAAGAACGCAATTACTTTGCACAGCCGGTTATCGGCATCGCTGCGGATAGTGGATTTTCTACGTTGTTCGTCGATAAGTACTTGATGAACCAAGAAATTGGTTTCGGAAGAAAGTTATTGCAAATATTAGAGGAAGAAGAAATTCCATTTGAACACACTCCTTCCGGTATCGATAATTTGTCCGTCATCATCAGAAGTAAATTTCTCAATGCGGATAAAGAAGCCCGAATTGTACGCCGGGCGAAAGAGGAATTGAATGCGGATCATGTCCATATGCATTCCAATTACTCCATGATTGTGCTGGTCGGTGAAGGAATGCGCCATTCTACTGGACTCGCTGCCCGTGCCGCCTCTGCAATCGCCCGTACAGGCGCCAGTATTCAAATGATTAACCAAGGTTCATCAGAAGTAAGTCTTGTCTTCGGTGTTCATAAAAAAGATGAAACGAAAATACTGAAAGAGCTTTACGCTGAATTTTTTCTGAAATCGGCGGTACTCTCTAACCAAACTTGTTGAAATAAAACATCACATTGAATTCGTTTCAGCGCTAGAGAATGCCTCTGTCTCCCCCTTGCAAGGCGCCTGAGCACAGTTTGTATAGGTTTCAACTTTTTCATTATCTATTTAATGGCACACCATCTCATTGGATAGTGTGCCATTTTTCTGAACAGAATAGCATAAACACACCTGGAAATTAATTAACAATGCTACCCGCTTTCCTATCAGCCATTCTTAGAGCTACCTTCCCCATTTCGTCAAGGTGTAAGAATTAGAAAGCTTGAGGTCCGGCAATTTCATCTCTTGTTTATAGTAATTTTCAAACTCCTTAACTACTTCTACAAGAGATGGGGTTTATAGTTCTTCGTTCAATATGATTCTCCATCAATCGACGGATTTTTATATATGATTATTTCTCCCTTCAGCATGGTAAATAAAAGTAACTAGCACGAGGATTCATGCAACAATAACTGCTGGGCCACATTCCATGTGTGCCTAGGCCTGATGCAGAAGAGAAGGACGGGCTATAGTGAAACAGCCTGTCCTTCTTTTTGTATAGTTGCTCAATATTTGGAGTTCAACTTGCATACGATGCGATAAAATTGAGGGGAATAGGTAAATTTGTGAGGAGATTGATAAATCCGCTGTGGTTACGGGTAATTCCGAATTTTAGGTAATTCCCAGATTTCCCACGAATTAACCGCTTTTCTATCGCAACAATTTTGATGACTCGCGAAAAAAGAAATTTCCCCTACACACCATCAGCATTAGACAAATTAAGCTGTCGAAGGAAATGGATAGGAGGAAATTCTTTCCGAAATAAATGGGTATCTCTCGTTATTTATCAGAATTTTTAAATTTAATTAACCCTGAAATTCCTGTACAGTTAGGAAAAGAAGCTGTCTGGGGGAATGGGAATGCCTTACAAAGTAATCGCCATAATGTGTTCAATAGTCGCCATTGCGTGTTCAGTTTTGGTTTTAGCCAGCGCCCACTTTATTGATGGTTGGAATGAGGAGAAACTCAGCTTTAGCCATGAAGTTTCCGCGGCTAGCCCGTCAGATCGAGTGGACAGAGTGAGCAACTATCTTGTAAAGTGGCAGTCGAATATGACGAGTAAAGGTTTCACGGACGAGCAGGTGGAAGAAGGGAAGAAGGTTGTCGCGAAGCATCTGGCTGACATCAAGTTGACATCCCAGGCAGACGACTAGTCGCGCCGTCACGTATTCTTTATTTTAAATTATTTATAGAACAAACAGGGACCTGTCCGCTAAGCGAATAGGTCCCTGTTTTACCCTGCTAATTTTTTGTCCCCGAAAAGAAAACCCGCTATATTTTTGTGGATGGTTTCATTTCTTCAAAAGTGACGTTTGCTTCAGGGAATGTCCTATTTTCTCAACAATCGTTTCCACTTCTCGTGGATTAGTAAGAAGATCATAATCATTGATATCTAGACGTAATACCGGGCATGCATTGAACGAATTGATCCAATTCTCATAGCGCTCGTGCATTTCTTCCCAGTATGAAACCGGTGTCTCCTGTTCCATCAGACGACCGCGTTCTTTGACACGAGAAATGATGCCGTCAAGCGGTCCTTCCAAATAAATTAGCAAATCAGGATGCGGAAAATAGGGTGTCATAACCATTGCTTCAAACAGATTCGTATACGTATCATAATCAACGGGGTTCATCGTCCCTTTTTCCATATGCATTTTCGCAAAAATGCCTGTATCTTCATAAATCGAACGGTCTTGGATAAATCCGCCGCCATATTCAAATATGCGTTTCTGCTCTTTGAATCGCTCTGCCAAGAAGTAAATTTGTAAATGGAAGCTCCACTTTTCAAAGTCATTGTAAAAAAGATCGAGGTAGGGATTCTGATCGACATTTTCAAATGATGTCCTGAAATTCAGTGCATCCGCAAGTGCCTGCGTCATCGTTGACTTGCCGACCCCCACCGTCCCAGCAATTGTAATGACAGCATTTTGAGGGATGTCGTATTTTTCACGTAAGTTCATTCAACTTTACTCCTTTTCGTATCGACGAATCGACCGTATCTAAAATAAATTGCAGATCCTTTTCATTGTTTACGAAATCTAGATCGTCCCCATTGAACCGAAGAACAGGTATTTCAGGATGTGCTGATTCAAAAAACGTAATGAACGTTTTGTAGTCTTCTGTAAGTTGCTGTAAATAAGCAGGATCCATGTTTTTTTCAAAATCGCGCCCGCGCTGGGCGATTCGCTTCATAAGCGTGTCTAGGCTTGCGTGGAGATAGACAATGATATTCGGAACAGGCATGTCCTTCGTTAAAATTTTATAGATTTCTTCGTACTTCACATACTCATCAGGACGCAATGTTCGTTTCGCAAAAATGAGATTTTTAAAAATATGATAATCGGCAACGACCGGTTTTTGTTCAACCACTATTCCGGGTTTAATATCACTTAGCTGTTTGTAGCGGTTACAAAGAAAAAACATTTCGGTCTGGAAACTCCATTCCTCGATGTTATCGTAAAATTTATTAAGAAATGGATTTTCATCCACAATTTCTTTTAGCTGATAGAATTGCTGTTTGTCCGCGACTGCTTTGGAAAGTGATGTTTTCCCAACTCCAATCGGACCTTCGATCGCTATGAATGGAACAGACATCAGAAATCCTCCTTCACGTCTACATTATATATTGCTCTTCATTTTATCACACAGGTGAAATGAAAAATAGAGCGTGCTCAACGTTTCAGACTTTTTCCACGTGGAACAATTTTAGGGACTGCATCTAAAACCCGGCGGCTTCTAAGCATTAGCCATAGGGCCTCTTATAGAGCCATCGCTCCTAATTGGAAGATCACCCTTCATTCACCATATTAAAATGCTACAATATCTTCAAGGAGAGATGACTTTGGATACTTTTAATAAAGACCGGATATATATGCAAATGGCAATTGACGAAGCGATGAAGGCACAAGCGCTTGCCGAAGTTCCCATTGGCGCAATCATCGTCCATGCGGATAAAGTAATTGCCCGCGCTCATAATTTACGTGAAACAACCCAAAATGCCGTAACACACGCAGAATTGTCCGCCATTCAGGATGCATGCCAAGAAATTGGCAGCTGGCGGCTTGAAGATACGACGCTGTATGTAACACTTGAACCATGCCCGATGTGCGCAGGCGCTATTTTACAATCCAGAATTCCTCGTGTCGTCTACGGTGCCCGCGATCCAAAAGGCGGTTGCGTCGACTCACTCTATCGCTTATTGAACGATCCACGGTTTAATCATGAATGTGAGGTGGTTGAAGGCGTCCTTGCGGATGAATGCGGGGAGATGCTGACAGCGTTTTTTAGAGCGATACGCGAACGAAAAAAAATTGACCAAAAGCGTAAGCGCCTTGATCAAGGGTGCTGAAGTCTAGACGGACTAAAAAAGAAATCGTGCGAGACATCGAATGACGCCTTGCACGATTTTTGTTTTCACAAAGTAATAACTTCTTTCCCGCCCATATACGGACGGAGAACTTCGGGAATAACGACTGAACCGTCTTCCTGCTGATAATTTTCTAGAATTGCTGCCACGGTACGCCCAATTGCCAGGCCGCTTCCGTTCAATGTATGAACGTATTCAGGTTTTGCCCCTGCTTCACGGCGGAAACGGATATTTGCACGGCGCGCCTGGAAGTCTTCAAAGTTTGAACAAGAAGAAATTTCACGATACATATTTTGAGTCGGAATCCATACTTCAAGATCGTATTTCTTCGCTGCAGTGAAACCCAGATCTGCTGTGCACATTTTCAATGCACGGTATGGTAATTTCAACAACTGTAACACTTTTTCCGCATGCCCAGTCAGTTTTTCTAATTCATCATAAGAATCTTCCGGTTTTACGAAACGGACGAGTTCTACTTTGTTGAACTGATGCTGACGGATTAATCCCCGTGTATCGCGCCCCGCAGAACCTGCTTCTGAACGGAAGTTTGTGCTGTATGCTGCAAATGCTACCGGCAATTGTGCAACATTCAGGATTTCATCACGGTGGAAGTTCGTTACAGGCACTTCAGATGTAGGGATAAGGAAGTAATCCTCTTCATTAACTAAAAATGCATCTTCCTCAAATTTCGGCAACTGGCCAGTCCCTGTCAGGCTTGTACGATTTACCAAGTACGGCGGCAGTATTTCTTCATAACCGTGTTCTTCAATATGAAGATCCAGCATGAAGTTGATTAATGCGCGCTCTAGACGTGCACCGAGTCCGCGGTAGAAAACAAAACGGCTTCCTGTCACTTTTGCAGCACGTTCGAAGTCAAGAAGTTGTAAATCCGTTCCTAAATCCCAATGCGGTTTAGGTTCAAATCCAAATTCAGGCTTCTCCCCCCACACACGAACTTCAACGTTATCGTCTTCGCTATCGCCAACCGGAACGCTGTCATGTGGTACGTTGGGAATACGCATCATGATATAGTTCAATTCTTCTTCCACTGTATTCAATTCTTCATCAAGTTTTTTGATTTCATCTCCGACTTGACGTGTACGCGCAATAACTTCATCTGCATTTTCCTTGTTGCGCTTCATCTCAGCGACCTTTTGAGATACTTCATTACGCTCCGCTTTCAAGACTTCAACTTTTGCAATCAATTCTCTGCGTTTGTCGTCAAGACCTTGGAAGTTGTCGAGCTGAGAAATATCTTCTCCACGTTTAGAGAGTTTCTCTTTTACTTCATTAAAATTGGCACGGACTCTTTTAATATCTAGCATAGGTGATTCCTCCTTGAGTTTTAGACGATAATGGATTAGCAGTGCTCAAAAGAAAAGCGTTAGCACTTGGTCAGGGACGACTTATGACCCCGAGCTCCGGGCACTAAAACTGGACAATAAAAAAAGCCCTCCATCCCCTATAAAAGGGACGAGAACTACCCGCGTTGCCACCCAAATTGACTGGACACTTAAGTCCAATCCACTCCATTGAAGTAACGGTTCAACTGCCGGCTCAGGCCTACTATACGTTTCAGCCCGGCTACTCAGGGACGGATTCACAAGTGTCTTTACCGACTCGCACCACCCGCCGGCTCTCTTCAAAAAAACATTCTTGCTACTGCTTCCCATCATCGTCTCATGTTTGAAATTAGTATTACTTTACTACAAGGTTGATTTTTTGGCAAGTCATTCAAAGAAAAGATGTAACCGCTTTCCGTTATAGTCCTCTCATGAATAATGCAACTTGTTCAAAATACATCCTTTCATGTGGAACAAAATCAGGAAGGCTGATTATTACCGTCGTCCCGTCATGAATATTCCTGCAGGTCACTGTCATGACTTCCGATAGGAATAGTTGAATCAAGTCTTCCCGTTTCACGATATGGACGCTTTCCACTTCTTCCAGTTGTAACGAAAAGTCTCTTGCTGTAAATGTTGATTCATACAGGAAGACGTTCGCAAACTCATGGTCAATAAAGTTCGACAGTTCAATGCCGTCCCGCACGATGCCTTTCGAATGGAGCTTCTGCATATCAATTTCGATACCTAGTTCCTCTTCCACTTCCCGAATGCCGTCCATCACAGTTTCGGTTGAAAGGATGTGCCCCGCAGCGGTAATATCGTACAAACCAGGGAAATCCTTTTTCACGTTACTTCTTTTTTGAATATAGATGAACTTTTCATCCAGTAGCCAACAATGGAATGTTTCATGCCACAGTCCTTTAAGATGAACATCATCTCTACTTTCATCTCTCAAATATGTATAGTTTTCATCAAAAACTTTTAACCGTTCCATTCAAATCACCTCTATCCAAGTATAACAAAGCCATCTTCATTTAACGAAGATGGCCATAAAGACAAACCTATTTTAACTATTCACCAGGAATATTTGAAACCTGTAATAAATGGGTTTCATCTTCATTTATTAATTGAATCTTATAATGGTCGCTTTGAATCGTTTCCTTAATTTCTTTTGTTGCTAAATACGTTTGAAGGGCCGTTTCAATATCTGAAATAATCTGTTTGTCGGGGTATTCCGGTAACGCTGTTTTAATCCAAACATTTGTCACGCCGCCTTTCACCTTATAGCTAATTCCTGTCACATTGTAAATGGACTTACCAGCTAGCGCTGCATGAATATCACTTACAATATATGCCCAACGGTTATCTTGACTACGGTGTTTCGCATTGTAATAATGTACTTTGACCTCCTTAATGTCTAAACTATCTTCATCAATCGCTTCAATGACAAATTTTTGAATTGCCTCTGCTTCCTTCACATGATCTGGTATATCAATTTCAAGTACGTTTGAAAAGAATCCTTCTTTAATGCCATATGTAGCATGTTGTGCCAAGTCGGAATAGCCATACTTCAAGAATGCACTGCTAATAACAACATCTACTTCATCCATTAGAGTACCCAATTTACGATGTCTTTCCGGTAATTCTTCACTGCCTTCAAATAGAGTAATGTTTAATCGGTATTGATCGGTGCCTTGGTCATATAGCAATTGTTCAAGTTGGGGTACAAGCACTTTTTTCATTGATACAAGACTATCTGCGCCTTTCATCAATACGATTTCAATTGTATAAGGATTAGGCCTTGTGCCGACAGAAGATGCTTCATACCCCGATTGCTCAAGAATTTCCATAATCTTTGAATGTAGCGAATCGACAGTTGATGAGTTGCCCACTGGGATTTGAAGAGGCAAGATTTTTGCTGCCAAAGAGGCCATTGTTGGGGAATACAATGGTGAACTTCCCACTAACAAAAGGAGAGTAGCTGCCACTGAGAGCCAAATCTTTTTGCTTGATAGTTTCTTCTCTACAGTCTTCTTACTTTCAAGCAAAATACTCTTTCGCAATTTCCCATGATATTCTGCCTTCATGTGGAGATTTTGTTTTAGTTTCTCAAAAGAGTTATTTAGCTCATCATCAAATGATTGCTTCATATCTAAATCCCCCTTCTATCAGCTTGTATTTTAATTCCTGTAACCCCCGTTGTAATGTGCTTTTCACCTTACTGTCTGACCAACCTAAAACTTCAGCGGTTTCTTTCGTCGAAAACTCTTTTAGCTTACGCAGAACGATTACTTGCCTATAAGATGGTTTTAATTTTTGTAAAGTATGGATCAAGACTACTTCCCGTTCGTTCATTTCCATCAATTGATGCGGCAAAGGGGCTAAATCACGATCATTCAATGACAGATCTAAATAATGTTGCAACGGATTCTTTTTACGTAAGTAATCTTTCGTAGTATTTTGAGCAATGCTAAATAACCATGTTTTAATACTCGATTGATGTAAAAACGTATCATGCTTTCGATAAGCCTTCACAAATGTTTCCTGTGTTAAATCTTCCGCATGTTGATAATCTTTCACCATCATCAAAATGTATGTAAATATAGCTTCACCGTAATCGTCATACCATTGTGCAACAGTTTCTTGGGTATCCACAGATTTCCATCCCCTTTCTTCCTACCAGATATGGTGAATTTATGAACACATGTATTAACGTAGCGTAGGCGCCATATCTGGGGTAGCCAAAGCGTATTTAAAGGAATTATTTATTTCAACTTATATACTTAGACGCAAGTTACAAAAATCGGTCGCAAATAAAAATAAAAAAGAAGGGGTAATATGCTCATCTACTGAACATATTAACCCCTTCAACTTATAGTACGGTTTAATTTTTACTCTTTTATTAATTCATTACCAACCGCGTACTGACATAAGCTCTTCCTCTTGAAGAGTCCCGATTTCCAGCCCTTTCATCGGTTCGCCGATGTCTTTGGACAGCTCGCCAATCAATTTATAGTCTTTGAAGTTTTCCGTTGCTTTGACAATCGCACGTGCAAATTTTTCAGGGTTCTCTGATTTGAAGATACCTGAACCTACAAATACGCCGTCCGCGCCAAGCTCCATCATCAGTGCAGCATCAGCAGGTGTAGCTACGCCACCTGCTGCATAGTTTGTCACAGGAAGACGTCCGTGTTTTTTGATGGCAAGGAGGATTTCATAAGGTGCGCCAAGATTACGCGCTTCCGTCATGATTTCGTCTTCATTCATATGAACAAGTCTACTCACTTGTGCATTGACCATGCGCAAATGACGTACTGCCTCAACGATGTTCCCTGTACCTGGCTCACCTTTTGTACGAAGCATTTTAGCACCTTCCCCGAGACGGCGTGCTGCTTCTCCAAGATCACGCGCTCCACAAACGAAAGGCACACTGTATACGCTTTTCAACAAATGAAACTCTTCATCAGCCGGTGTCAATACTTCACTTTCATCAATATAATCGACACCGAGTGCTTCAAGTACACGTGCTTCGGAAATATGACCGATACGTGCCTTCGCCATGACTGGAATCGAAACAGCCCCTTGTACGTCCGTAATGATGCGCGGATCCGCCATGCGCGCCACGCCGCCAGCTTTCCTTATATCAGAAGGAACCCGTTCCAATGCCATTACTGCAATTGCGCCTGCCGCCTCTGCTATTTTTGCTTGCTCTGCATTAATAACGTCCATAATAACCCCACCGTATTTAAAGTTCATATTAACTTCCCCCTTTTCTTATTGTCTAGAGTTCAGCGCCTAGAGGCTCGAATCATAAGCCATGCGGACTATACGGCAAAGAACGCCGTTCCGTCAGCCCGTCTTTTGCCTGTCGCCTCTGAACAGGCGCTTCCCTCTTTTCTTATTGTTCAGTATAATGGAATATGACCTTATTGAAATACTCAGTTCCGATCAACTTGAAGGGGTCAGATGGAGGGATTGCCATGGAAATGTTATTAATCAAGCTAGAGAAAAGTATAAATACCCCGCTATATGAACAAATGTACAACCAACTAAGACGGGATATTACAGATGGCAAATTGCCTGTAGGTATGAAACTTCCTTCGAAACGAAAACTCGGTGACTTTCTCAATGTGAGCCAGACAACTGTTGAACTTGCCTATGCACAGTTGGCGGCTGAGGGGTTTATCTCCTCGAAACCTCGGAAAGGTTTTTACGTACAAGCAATTGAAGAGCTCGCCTACGTCCAACCGATGCAAGTTGCAGAGGAAATGGTGACCGAAAAAATTGTAGATGTATCTTTCGACTTCTCGCCTGGCAAAATCGATACTGAATCATTTCCTTTTACGCAATGGCGGAAGTACGCAAAAGACGTTATGGATGAATCTTCTCGGAATCTTCTTCTTCTTGGACACCCTCATGGTGATTGGGAGCTTCGTCAAGAAATTTCGCGTTATTTATATCATTCGCGCGGTGTTGACTGTATTCCCGAGCAGGTTATTATCGGCTCCGGGACAGAACAGCTCATGCCCCTCGTCATCCGGGTTCTAGGGACAGAAGCGACATATGCAATAGAGGATCCTGGCTACCCACTCACCCATCATGTATTTTTCCATAATAACCGGGTAGCAATTCCGATTGCAGTCGATGAAGAAGGGATGGATGTAAGCCTCCTGCAACGCTCAGGAGCAACTGTTGCCTATGTGACTCCCTCTCATCAGTTCCCGACAGGCAGCGTCCTTTCCGCATCGCGCAGGACCGCTTTATTGAACTGGGCTTCCTCAGTTAACGGAAATTTTATTATTGAAGATGATTATGACAGTGAGTTCCGCTATACCGGCAGACCGATTCCTTCTTTACAAGGTATGGATAAGGGCGGCAACGTCATCTATTTGAGCACCTTTTCAAAATCGCTTATGCCCTCGCTACGAATTGCTTATATGGTGCTTCCTCCTGTATTGCTAAATCGCTATGAAAAGGCATTCATCCATTACTCAGCTACAGTACCGCGGCTCGATCAGCATATCCTGGCGCGTTTTATGGCAGACGGTCATTTTTCACGTCATCTTAATAGAATGCGGAAAATATATAAACGCAAGCTTCAAGTTCTTACAGAGACTCTGGCATCCTATGCTCCCTACGTTTCATTTTCAGGCGATGAAGCAGGCATGCATATTATCCTAACCGTCCACACCGAAACAAATGAAAAATCCCTGGTACTCGCTGCACGGAAAGCAAGTATCCGTGTATACGGCTTAAATGAGTATAGAACAGTTGCCCAAGCGGGGGAACCCTCCTTTCTTCTCGGTTTCGGCGGCCTTTCTACAGAGGATATCACCAAGGCCGTAGAAGACCTTATGAAGGCTTGGAATATCTGTAAAAGCGAAAGTACTTGTTAATTCTCTTCCTACTTGAGTTTAGACAAAAAAAGGCGAAGCATCCTTTTAAGGATGTTTCGCCTTTACTGTTTAATAGACAAGATAGTATAAGTTTTAACTACTCGGGTCAGTGTCTAGACTCCAAGCGCCTTCAGCTTTTCTTATTTAAATAGACCTTTTACAAACCCTGTTGCACTACTCCAGATGCTTGCAAAGAAGGCGCCAATCGCACTCATTGTAAGTGAAAACCAGCCTGCCTTCTCGACTGCATCTTTCGTAACAACCTCAGTTCCCGGATTATCGGAATCAATGAAACCGTAATCAGTTCCTTCCGTTTTCACGAGATTCACATGCCCCACAACAGTGTCTTTTTTAATTGGTGCTTGTAGTGCACCTTCTTTTACTTTTGATTCATCAAGTACAAGTTCAGGTACATATAAATCTTTTTCACTTGTTTTCACCATCATGCGAATCGGTTCCTTCACTTCCACGGCAACATTTTTCGCTTTTCCTTTAGTAACGTCAAGTGTTTTAGAACCTTTAAACTGATAGCCGGCCGGAACGAACTCTACTTCCGAAAATTGACCAAAACCGTAATCGAACAGAGCACGTGTCGCATCGAATCGTGCTTTGTATGACCCTACTCCTTTTGCATCAACCGCTTTCATAACAACAGCAATCACCCGTTTACCGTCCCTTGTGGCTGTCCCTGTGAAGCAGTGCCCCGCAAAGTCAGTCGTACCTGTCTTCAGACCATCAACACCTTCGTATTCATAAACAAATCCTGGAAGCATGAAGTTCCAGTTTTTCATCACAGTTCGATCAGTTGTTCCTTCACGGAAAACTTTTGTATTGATTTTTGTCGTTTCTAACACTTCAGGATAATCGTGCAGTAAATGGTATGCAAGCTTTGCAACCGATTTCGCAGGCATAACGTTTTCATCCTGAGGACCTGTCCCTTGTGGATGCATCCCTTGAAGATCACCATTATTCAAGCCCGTTGAATTGACAAATTTATAATCTTTTAAGCCCAGTTCTTCCGCTTTCGAATTCATCAGTTTCAGAAACTCTGTTTCCGTTCCTGCTATCGTTTCTGCAATTGCAATTGTCGCTGCATTTGCAGAATAGATTGCTAATGCTTCATACAACTCACGTATTGTATACGTTCCATCTCTTCGCAGAGGAACATTACTGAGACGACGGTCTTGTGAAACGGCATATGTATAGTCGTTCACTTTATATTCCTGATCCCAGCTTATTTTACCTTCTTTAATTGCTTCAAAAAGAATATATTCAGTCATCATTTTTGTCATACTAGCAATACCTAGAGGCGTATCTGCATTTTCTTCATATAGTATTTTTCCGCTATCCGCGTCAATTAAAATCGCTCCGTCAACATGGATGCCTAGTGCTGATTCGGCGTAAACCGGAACCGTGCCCCATGTCATTATTAATAATAACGGCACTAACAGGAATGCCACCAATTTTCTCATCTCTCGCTTCACCATAATACCTCCGTCATCGCTATTTCCCTAAAGACATTTTATCATATTTCTGCTACTCCATGGGAACTAAACCGAAAAAACACCTTTCCGCTCATATGTAGACGCAGGAAAGGTGATGAAGTTCCTTCATTCCGATTCAAAACACAGGGAAAGTTAATTCTTGAAACAAAATCCCTTATGAAAGTGTATAATTCGGCGCTTCTTTTGTAATTTGTACTTGATGTGGATGACTTTCACGCAATCCTGCACCCGTCATGCGGATAAACTGTGCTTTCTCACGCAAATCACGCAAGTCCTTTGTACCACAATAACCCATACCTGCACGAACACCGCCGATTAACTGATGAATCGTGTCCGACAAAGACCCTTTGTAAGGCATACGCCCTTCGATTCCTTCAGGTACAAGCTTTTTCGCGTCCTCTTGGAAATAACGGTCTTTCGAACCGCGCTCCATCGCAGCAATTGATCCCATACCACGGTAAACTTTAAAACGCCGTCCTTGGAATATTTCAGTTTCTCCCGGACTTTCCGTTGTACCCGCAAGAAGACTTCCTAGCATAACAGCATGCCCACCGGCGGCAAGCGCTTTGACAATATCACCGGAGTACTTAATACCACCGTCAGCAATAATTGTTTTGCCTACCTTACGTGCTTCTGAAGCACATTCGTAGACCGCTGTAATTTGTGGAACACCCACACCTGCAACCACACGCGTCGTACAGATTGAGCCAGGTCCTATGCCGACTTTGACGACATCTGCACCCGCTTCAAAGAGCGCACGCGCACCTTCTGCAGTCGCAATATTGCCTGCAATGATTTCAAGATCCGGGAACTGGCGTCTAATCTGAGCAACCACATCCAGAACACCTTTAGAATGGCCATGTGCCGTATCGATGACAACAACATCGACTTCAGCATTTACAAGTTTCTCTACGCGTACCATCGTATCTGTCGTAACACCAACCGCTGCGCCTACAAGCAAACGACCTTGTTTATCTTTTGCGGCATTTGGAAACTCGATTACTTTTTCAATATCCTTAATTGTGATCAACCCTTTAAGGATTCCCTTCTCATCGACGATCGGAAGCTTTTCAATTTTATACTTTTGTAAGATTTTCTCTGCATCTTCCAATGTTGTACCAACCGGCGCCGTTACAAGATTCTCTTTCGTCATGACATCATCAATAACAAGTGAATAATCTTGAATGAAGCGAAGATCACGGTTTGTCAGAATACCTACCAGCTTTAATTCTTCAGTATTATTAACAATTGGAACGCCAGAAATACGGTATTTACTCATTAGATGCTCAGCGTCGAAAACCTGATGCTCAGGTGACAGGAAAAATGGATTTGTAATAACGCCATTTTCTGAACGTTTTACAGTAACAACCTGTTCAGCTTGTTCTTCGATGCTCATATTCTTATGGATAATACCAAGTCCACCTTGACGCGCCATAGAAATTGCCATCTTCGATTCAGTAACCGTATCCATTCCGGCGCTAATAACGGGGATGTTTAATTTTATCTTATTTGTCAGTTCGACAGAGAGCGATACATCTTTGGGCAATACTTCAGATGGTCCCGGTATTAGCAACACATCATCAAATGTAAGCCCTTCACGCGTAAATTTTGTTTCCCACATTCCAACATACCTCCTGTTAGTTATAATTGAATATTATTAAAAGGGTATCAGCGGTCACAATAGCTGTCAAGGTAGGAAGGACAAGTAAAAGTATTCCTATTATTCACTGAACAACTTGATTTATTGAATTCTTCATTTTAAGAGGTGAAGTTTGTGGTGCAAACCGTTCGACAACTTGTCCTTCGCGATCAATTAAAAACTTCGTAAAGTTCCACTTGATCCCCTCTGTCAGTATCCCCTTTTTTTGGGAAGTTAGAAATGTGAAAAGTGGTTCTGCTTGGTCACCCTTCACGTTGACTTTTGCAAACATCGGAAAGGTTACACCGTAATTGACTTCACAGAATTCCATCGTCTTCTCAATATCATTAAACTCTTGATTATTGAAATTGTCCGAAGGAAAGCCCAGAATAACGAGCCCTTGATTTTTATGTTCTTCATATAGTTCCTGCAATTCCTTGAACTGGCTGGTAAAACCGCATTTACTTGCCGTATTCACTATAATTAAAGGCTTTCCTTTGTAGTCTTCCATTGATTGGACGTCACCGTTCGGTTTTTTGACCGAAAACTCATAAATAGTCTTCATTGAGTTAGCTCCTTTAATTTTAGACTTATATAAACCATAGGCTGATGCAGGAACAATTACAAGGATTGGGGATTGAAGTGATGATGTTTAGTACGTGGTACCAAGCAATTAATTTGAGCGACTTACCAGATGACAACTAATCGAAATAATCCTATTGCATCCAAAACCAATTTTATGACTTCCTTAACCGACAATTTCGCTTCCTTTCTTCTACTAAGATAAGTTTACCTTCATTACTACAGTTAAACACAAAAAGACTATTACTTCTACTAGGCAAATACTATACATAAAAGTGTACGGATAACGCAAAAACGAGAGGATTCAAAAGAATCCTCTCGTTTTATATAAACCATGGTGCCCGGCGACGTCCTACTCTCACAGGGGGAAACCCCCAACTACCATCGGCGCTGAAGAGCTTAACTTCCGTGTTCGGGATGGGAACGGGTGTGACCTCTTCGCAATCGTCACCAGACTCTATTGAGCTTGTTCGCTCAAAACTGAATGAAACAGACATTGTGCTACACAGAATCAGGGTAATCAAGCCCTTTTCAAAATTGGTTAAGTCCTCGATCGATTAGTATCCGTCAGCTCCACACGTCGCCGTGCTTCCACCCCAGACCTATCAACCTCATCTTCTTTGAGGGATCTTACTTACTTGCGTAATGGGAAATCTCATCTCGAGGGGGGCTTCATGCTTAGATGCTTTCAGCATTTATCCCGTCCATACATAGCTACCCAGCGATGCCTTTGGCAAGACAACTGGTACACCAGAGGTATGTCCATCCCGGTCCTCTCGTACTAAGGACAGCTCCTCTCAAATTTCCTGCGCCCGCGACGGATAGGGACCGAACTGTCTCACGACGTTCTGAACCCAGCTCGCGTACCGCTTTAATGGGCGAACAGCCCAACCCTTGGGACCGACTACAGCCCCAGGATGCGATGAGCCGACATCGAGGTGCCAAACCTCCCCGTCGATGTGGACTCTTGGGGGAGATAAGCCTGTTATCCCCGGGGTAGCTTTTATCCGTTGAGCGATGGCCCTTCCATGCGGAACCACCGGATCACTAAGCCCGTCTTTCGACCCTGCTCGACTTGTAGGTCTCGCAGTCAAGCTCCCTTATGCCTTTGCACTCTGCGAATGATGTCCAACCATTCTGAGGGAACCTTTGGGCGCCTCCGTTACTCTTTAGGAGGCGACCGCCCCAGTCAAACTGCCCGCCTGACACTGTCTCCTGCCCCGATAAGGGGCATGGGTTAGAAGTCCAATACAGCCAGGGTAGTATCCCACCAACGCCTCATCCGAAGCTAGCGCTCCGGAATCCAAGGCTCCTACCTATCCTGTACAGGCTGCACCGGAATTCAATATCAGGTTACAGTAAAGCTCCACGGGGTCTTTCCGTCCTGTCGCGGGTAACCTGCATCTTCACAGGTATTATAATTTCACCGAGTCTCTCGTTGAGACAGTGCCCAGATCGTTACGCCTTTCGTGCGGGTCGGAACTTACCCGACAAGGAATTTCGCTACCTTAGGACCGTTATAGTTACGGCCGCCGTTTACTGGGGCTTCAATTCGAAGCTTCGCTTGCGCTGACCTCTCCTCTTAACCTTCCAGCACCGGGCAGGCGTCAGCCCCTATACTTCACCTTGCGGTTTTGCAGAGACCTGTGTTTTTGCTAAACAGTCGCCTGGGCCTATTCACTGCGGCTCTCTCGGGCTTTAACACCCTACCAGAGCACCCCTTCTCCCGAAGTTACGGGGTCATTTTGCCGAGTTCCTTAACGAGAGTTCTCTCGATCACCTTAGGATTCTCTCCTCGCCTACCTGTGTCGGTTTGCGGTACAGGCACCTCCCGCCTCGCTAGAGGCTTTTCTTGGCAGCGTGAAATCAGGGACTCCGGGGAATACTCCCCTTGCCATCACAGCTCAATGTTATAGGAACGGGATTTGCCTCATTCCACACCTCACTGCTTAGACGCGCATAACCAACAGCGCGCTCACCCTATCCTACTGCGTCCCCCCATTACTCAAACGGCGGGGAGGTGGTACAGGAATATCAACCTGTTGTCCATCGTCTACGCCTTTCGGCCTCAACTTAGGTCCTGACTAACCCTGAGCGGACGAGCCTTCCTCAGGAAACCTTGGGCATTCGGTGGAAGGGATTCTCACCCTTCTTTCGCTACTCATACCGGCATTCTCACTTCCAAGCGCTCCACCAGTCCTTACGGTCTAGCTTCGACGCCCTTGGAACGCTCTCCTACCACTGACATCTAAGATGTCAATCCACAGTTTCGGTGATTCGTTTAGCCCCGGTACATTTTCGGCGCAGCGCCACTCGACCAGTGAGCTATTACGCACTCTTTAAATGATGGCTGCTTCTAAGCCAACATCCTGGTTGTCTGGGCAACGCCACATCCTTTTCCACTTAACGAATACTTGGGGACCTTAACTGGTGGTCTGGGCTGTTTCCCTCTCGACTACGGATCTTATCACCCGCAGTCTGACTCCCAAACATAAATCATCGGCATTCGGAGTTTGTCTGAATTCGGTAACCCGGGATGGGCCCCTAGTCCAAACAGTGCTCTACCTCCGAGATTCTTAAGTTTGAGGCTAGCCCTAAAGCTATTTCGGAGAGAACCAGCTATCTCCAGGTTCGATTGGAATTTCACCGCTACCCACACCTCATCCCCGCACTTTTCAACGTACGTGGGTTCGGGCCTCCAGTAAGTGTTACCTTACCTTCACCCTGGACATGGGTAGATCACCTGGTTTCGGGTCTACGACCCCATACTCTGACGCCCTATTCAGACTCGCTTTCGCTGCGGCTCCGCATTCACTGCTTAACCTTGCATGGAATCGTAACTCGCCGGTTCATTCTACAAAAGGCACGCCATCACCCATTAACGGGCTCTGACAACTTGTAGGCACATGGTTTCAGGATCTATTTCACTCCCCTTCCGGGGTGCTTTTCACCTTTCCCTCACGGTACTGGTTCACTATCGGTCACTAGGGAGTATTTAGCCTTGGGAGATGGTCCTCCCGGATTCCGACGGAATTTCACGTGTTCCGCCGTACTCAGGATACACTCTGGAGAGAATGGACTTTCGACTACGGGGCTTTTACCCGCTGCGGCGGACCTTTCCAGGTCGCTTCGTCTAATCCATTCCTTTGTAACTCCGTATAGAGTGTCCTACAACCCCAGGAAGCAAGCTTCCTGGTTTGGGCTCTTCCCGTTTCGCTCGCCGCTACTCAGGGAATCGATTTTTCTTTCTCTTCCTCCGGATACTTAGATGTTTCAGTTCTCCGGGTGTGCCTCGTTTACGCTATGTATTCACGTAAACGTACTGTCCCATTATGGACAGTGGGTTTCCCCATTCGGAAATCTCCGGATCAAAGCTTACTTACAGCTCCCCGGAGCATATCGGTGTTAGTGCCGTCCTTCTTAGGCTCCTAGTGCCAAGGCATCCGCCATGCGCCCTTTCTAACTTAACCTTTCGGTTTCCAACAAGCTTACGCTTCTTGAATTCCTCTTTGGTGAATTCTCCTTTACAGCGATGTAAATCGGAATTCGTTAAAAGGCATTGCATGATCAACTCATTTGCATGTGCTGATCTAGAGAAATAAATTTCTCTACGTTGATTACTTGATTTGTTGCTATCAATGTCGTTTCATTCAGTTTTCAAAGAACAAGTTTTGAATGCTCATATAGTAGCTTCTTCAAGTGATAAACCTGCTTGAAAAGCGTAATGAACCTTCAAAACTGAACGCAAAACGTCAATGTGCAGACCCGTGGTCTACATTCCGTAATAATCCTTAGAAAGGAGGTGATCCAGCCGCACCTTCCGATACGGCTACCTTGTTACGACTTCACCCCAATCATCTGTCCCACCTTCGGCGGCTGGCTCCCGTAAGGGTTACCCCACCGACTTCGGGTGTTACAAACTCTCGTGGTGTGACGGGCGGTGTGTACAAGACCCGGGAACGTATTCACCGTGGCATGCTGATCCACGATTACTAGCGATTCCGGCTTCATGGAGGCGAGTTGCAGCCTCCAATCCGAACTGGGAATGATTTTATGGGATTGGCTCCCCCTCGCGGGTTGGCAACCCTCTGTATCATCCATTGTAGCACGTGTGTAGCCCAGGTCATAAGGGGCATGATGATTTGACGTCATCCCCACCTTCCTCCGGTTTATCACCGGCAGTCACCTTAGAGTGCCCAACTGAATGCTGGCAACTAAGATCAAGGGTTGCGCTCGTTGCGGGACTTAACCCAACATCTCACGACACGAGCTGACGACAACCATGCACCACCTGTCACCGCTGTCCCCGAAGGGAAAGGCGTATCTCTACACCGGGCAGCGGGATGTCAAGACCTGGTAAGGTTCTTCGCGTTGCTTCGAATTAAACCACATGCTCCACCGCTTGTGCGGGTCCCCGTCAATTCCTTTGAGTTTCAGCCTTGCGGCCGTACTCCCCAGGCGGAGTGCTTAATGCGTTAGCTGCAGCACTAAGGGGCGGAAACCCCCTAACACTTAGCACTCATCGTTTACGGCGTGGACTACCAGGGTATCTAATCCTGTTTGCTCCCCACGCTTTCGCGCCTCAGCGTCAGTTACAGACCAGAAAGCCGCCTTCGCCACTGGTGTTCCTCCACATCTCTACGCATTTCACCGCTACACGTGGAATTCCGCTTTCCTCTTCTGTACTCAAGTTCTCCAGTTTCCAATGACCCTCCACGGTTGAGCCGTGGGCTTTCACATCAGACTTAAAGAACCGCCTGCGCGCGCTTTACGCCCAATAATTCCGGACAACGCTTGCCACCTACGTATTACCGCGGCTGCTGGCACGTAGTTAGCCGTGGCTTTCTAATAAGGTACCGTCATGGCACGGGCAGTTACTCCCGTACTTGTTCTTCCCTTACAACAGAGCTTTACGATCCGAAAACCTTCTTCGCTCACGCGGCATTGCTCCATCAGACTTTCGTCCATTGTGGAAGATTCCCTACTGCTGCCTCCCGTAGGAGTCTGGGCCGTGTCTCAGTCCCAGTGTGGCCGATCACCCTCTCAGGTCGGCTACGCATCGTCGCCTTGGTAGGCCATTACCCCACCAACTAGCTAATGCGCCGCGGGCCCATCCTACAGTGACAGCCGAAACCGTCTTTCAGAGTTTGTCCATGCGGACAAACTGATTATTCGGTATTAGCCCCGGTTTCCCGGAGTTATCCCCATCTGTAGGGCAGGTTGCCCACGTGTTACTCACCCGTCCGCCGCTGAAATCAGGGAGCAAGCTCCCATCATTCCGCTCGACTTGCATGTATTAGGCATGCCGCCAGCGTTCGTCCTGAGCCAGGATCAAACTCTCCATAATAGAAGAAAATGAATAGCTCATTTCTTGCTGACTTGGGAGGAATCAAGTTCCTCCCCTGAATCTGAAGATTCAGTTGTGTTTCTTTTCATCCGACATAAGTCGGCTTACTTAGAAACGTTTTGCTCAAGTGCACGTGGCACTCTCGCTGTATTTAATTGACGTTTTGCTGTTCAGTTTTCAAGGTTCATTGTGATGGAATTAAGTAGCATTCCTTATTTTCTTGGTTGCAGTTGTTTCAGTAGCAACTCTTATATCATATCAAGTTATGCTTTCCGTGTCAACAACTAATTTCAATTTCTTTTTTTCGTTGTTTTCACTATGTCGCAAAAGCAACTTTTTAAATATACCAGCCTACCTTACAAAATGCAAGTCTTATTTTAAAATACTTTTCAAATTGCTAGATTGTATCGTACCTATCCCTTTTTCACGTAAATTTTTAATGTATTCGCGAAATCCCAAGTCATGGATTTCCTCTATTCTTATAACAACTACTTTCAATTTCAGTACTAACTTGAAAGTTTATTTCACTTTTACTGTAGCAATTAGAACTTAATCATATAGTAAAGATACGTTGTTACGCATTTCTTACTAGATATATTTCTTCGCTATTGAAATTCAAAAAGCAGGTTATGCCATCATTCAGTTAAAAAGAGACAATAATGAACTTTCCCTCTTGCCAACATTACATAATTTTTTAACAGGACCAATCATATAAACCAGGCAAGTAAACGTATTACACCTGAGACTAGTCATATGATCAAATTGACTATCTGGAAAAAAAATTATCGTGGCCCGCTGAGTTATACAAAACTTAAAATAACTGATGATATCACAAGGGTTTCACACAGGATATAAGAAAATTTAATGCCCAATTTAGCATCTTAATACGTACTTTAATTGGGGTGTTTTTTGAATTTCAACAGATCATAAGTACCTATTTTTTGGATGTTGATAAATATTTTAGTGAGATAATAGAAAGAATACTAAGACTCCTTAAATAATTACTCTTGTTACTACTATTGGTTTCCGATTAAAAAAAGAAAAATATTGGTTATTAAAATTACAAGGAGGATTGATGATGTATCTAAAACCATTCGGCAAATATCGATTAATAAAAACGTTGGGAGGTATTCTATTTATACTTTTTTCTTGTTTTTTGATTATGGGTTGTTCTCAAGAAAACTTGGAGATTCAAGGCAAAGTAGCTGCTCCAGTGAAAGATAAGAACAAAGCTGTGATTCGTGCTGTTCTCGAAAAGGAATTCACAGGTCCGGATGAATAACTCCTGCGTTTAACTGAGGAATTAGGTAAGCAACAAACGGACCCATCATATAAAGGGTATGTTGGCTCAGAGGTGTTGCCAGACATAGAAGAAACCTATTCGGCTTATTTTACAGAACTGGAATTTGAGTCATTTGTTAATACTCCCCCTGCTTTTGTGTACCACTATTTTCCCGCCGATTATCATTTTAGTATCGCTGATATCGAAGTGATACAAAGTGATAATCCGAACATACCAAAACATTATGGCTTTACTGCTCAAGTAGAGCATGTAAACAATGTGGGCGAGATCACACAATTCGAGATAAGCGGGATGGCAATCTGTTCAGAAGAGGGGAAAATCGGAAGGATTGGAATCAATGACAGTGGGCTACGAAATAAAATAAATGAGGACCTTTATTAACTATTGTCTATTAAAATTTGTCATTATAGATTGCACTTCCTTTTCTTCCTTCTATTATAGACGACATCCGGTGCGCATTAAGCGCAAATAAGGAAAGGTCTGTGAACGCGTGCGACCGATCATATAGCTTGGACGACCGCCCATATCCTATTCTGGACCAATCATATAACTTGGGCAACCGCTCATATCCACTCTCTGACCAATCATATAATTTGGGCAACCGCTCATATCCTATCTCTGACCGATCATATAACTTGGTCAACCGCTTATATCCTATTCTGGACCAATCATATAACTTGGGCAACCGCTCATATCCACTCTCTGACCAATCATATAACTTGGGCAACCGCTCATATTCTATCTCTGACCGATCATATAACTTGGGCAACCGCTCATATCCACTCTCTGACCAATCATATAATTTGGGCAACCGCTCATATCCTATCTCTGACCGATCATATAACTTGGGCAACCGCTCATATCCACTCTCTGACCGATCATATAACTTGGGCAACCGCTCATATCCTATCTCTGACCGATCATATAACTTGGACGACCGCTCATATCAACTCTATCCCAGTTCTTCCAAATGCTTTTCTTTAAATATAAGTAAAAAGTCATTACCCATTCCACGGTAATGACTTTATTTTTATGGTTCTATAATATTTGTTGGGGTATCCATACAATTTTAAAGAAAAAAAAGCACGTAATCACCGGTTCTTTTATACTTGAATTGTCTAGAAACAAGTAAAAGAAAGGTGATACGTGCATATGAATTTTAACATGAATATTCCTGGATTAAAAGATGTAGTGATTGATATTTTACCGAACCGCAGAAAAGATACAATAAAAGACTATCTCTATTAATACGGATCTGATGTTAAATTAGTTGTCATGGATATGAATCCTAGCTTTAAGGCAGCCGTGAAACAAGCGTTAGGATGCCCTGCGATTATCGCGGACCGTTTCCATTATTGTCGGTACATTTACTGGGCAATTGATGAAGTACAACGGAAAGTACAGAAAGAGTGGCATGCGTATGACCGCAAGAAATGTAAACGAATGCGTCATGTATTGTATAAGCGAAGTGAAAAATTAACCGAAAAGAATCGATGGTATTTAGATCGCTATTTAGGGATGTCTGAAGAATTGGAGAAGGCGTATGAACTGAAAGAGGCTTACTGTGAATGGTTTGATTGGGCTAAAACGACAGAAGATGTGGCAGAAGTGAAAAGCCGACTAGAGGAATTTTACCGTAAGGTAGAGGAAGCTCAGATCCCAGCGTTTCTAAAGGCCATAAAAACGTTTAAGAACTGGCAAGTGGAGATTTTAAATAGTTTTATCTTCCCGTATTCGAATGGTTTTTTAGAGGGAATCAATAACAAAACAAAAGTGATGAAGCGTAACGCGTAGGGTTTTAGGCGCTTCGATCACTTTAAAGCAAAGTTTTTATTGAATATTAAGTATAAAGAAATCGGTGTTCATTTAGGATAAAGGGTGACGTGCAAATCACATCACCCCAACATTTGACCTAGAACCATTTTTATCTATTTCGTTAATTTTCACCAAAATAATATTTACACAATACAAAACGAGAGGATTCAAAAGAATCCTCTCGTTTTATATAAACCATGTTGCCCGGCGACGTCCTACTCTCACAGGGGGAAACCCCCAACTACCATCGGCGCTGAAGAGCTTAACTTCCGTGTTCGGGATGGGAACGGGTGTGACCTCTTCGCAATCGTCACCAGACTCTATTGAGCTTGTTCGCTCAAAACTGAATGAAACAGACATTGTGCTACACAGAATCAGGGTAATCAAGCCCTTTTCAAAATTGGTTAAGTCCTCGATCGATTAGTATCCGTCAGCTCCACACGTCGCCGTGCTTCCACCCCAGACCTATCAACCTCATCTTCTTTGAGGGATCTTACTTACTTGCGTAATGGGAAATCTCATCTCGAGGGGGGCTTCATGCTTAGATGCTTTCAGCATTTATCCCGTCCATACATAGCTACCCAGCGATGCCTTTGGCAAGACAACTGGTACACCAGAGGTATGTCCATCCCGGTCCTCTCGTACTAAGGACAGCTCCTCTCAAATTTCCTGCGCCCGCGACGGATAGGGACCGAACTGTCTCACGACGTTCTGAACCCAGCTCGCGTACCGCTTTAATGGGCGAACAGCCCAACCCTTGGGACCGACTACAGCCCCAGGATGCGATGAGCCGACATCGAGGTGCCAAACCTCCCCGTCGATGTGGACTCTTGGGGGAGATAAGCCTGTTATCCCCGGGGTAGCTTTTATCCGTTGAGCGATGGCCCTTCCATGCGGAACCACCGGATCACTAAGCCCGTCTTTCGACCCTGCTCGACTTGTAGGTCTCGCAGTCAAGCTCCCTTATGCCTTTGCACTCTGCGAATGATGTCCAACCATTCTGAGGGAACCTTTGGGCGCCTCCGTTACTCTTTAGGAGGCGACCGCCCCAGTCAAACTGCCCGCCTGACACTGTCTCCTGCCCCGATAAGGGGCATGGGTTAGAAGTCCAATACAGCCAGGGTAGTATCCCACCAACGCCTCATCCGAAGCTAGCGCTCCGGAATCCAAGGCTCCTACCTATCCTGTACAGGCTGCACCGGAATTCAATATCAGGTTACAGTAAAGCTCCACGGGGTCTTTCCGTCCTGTCGCGGGTAACCTGCATCTTCACAGGTATTATAATTTCACCGAGTCTCTCGTTGAGACAGTGCCCAGATCGTTACGCCTTTCGTGCGGGTCGGAACTTACCCGACAAGGAATTTCGCTACCTTAGGACCGTTATAGTTACGGCCGCCGTTTACTGGGGCTTCAATTCGAAGCTTCGCTTGCGCTGACCTCTCCTCTTAACCTTCCAGCACCGGGCAGGCGTCAGCCCCTATACTTCACCTTGCGGTTTTGCAGAGACCTGTGTTTTTGCTAAACAGTCGCCTGGGCCTATTCACTGCGGCTCTCTCGGGCTTTAACACCCTACCAGAGCACCCCTTCTCCCGAAGTTACGGGGTCATTTTGCCGAGTTCCTTAACGAGAGTTCTCTCGATCACCTTAGGATTCTCTCCTCGCCTACCTGTGTCGGTTTGCGGTACAGGCACCTCCCGCCTCGCTAGAGGCTTTTCTTGGCAGCGTGAAATCAGGGACTCCGGGGAATACTCCCCTTGCCATCACAGCTCAATGTTATAGGAACGGGATTTGCCTCATTCCACACCTCACTGCTTAGACGCGCATAACCAACAGCGCGCTCACCCTATCCTACTGCGTCCCCCCATTACTCAAACGGCGGGGAGGTGGTACAGGAATATCAACCTGTTGTCCATCGTCTACGCCTTTCGGCCTCAACTTAGGTCCTGACTAACCCTGAGCGGACGAGCCTTCCTCAGGAAACCTTGGGCATTCGGTGGAAGGGATTCTCACCCTTCTTTCGCTACTCATACCGGCATTCTCACTTCCAAGCGCTCCACCAGTCCTTACGGTCTAGCTTCGACGCCCTTGGAACGCTCTCCTACCACTGACATCTAAGATGTCAATCCACAGTTTCGGTGATTCGTTTAGCCCCGGTACATTTTCGGCGCAGCGCCACTCGACCAGTGAGCTATTACGCACTCTTTAAATGATGGCTGCTTCTAAGCCAACATCCTGGTTGTCTGGGCAACGCCACATCCTTTTCCACTTAACGAATACTTGGGGACCTTAACTGGTGGTCTGGGCTGTTTCCCTCTCGACTACGGATCTTATCACCCGCAGTCTGACTCCCAAACATAAATCATCGGCATTCGGAGTTTGTCTGAATTCGGTAACCCGGGATGGGCCCCTAGTCCAAACAGTGCTCTACCTCCGAGATTCTTAAGTTTGAGGCTAGCCCTAAAGCTATTTCGGAGAGAACCAGCTATCTCCAGGTTCGATTGGAATTTCACCGCTACCCACACCTCATCCCCGCACTTTTCAACGTACGTGGGTTCGGGCCTCCAGTAAGTGTTACCTTACCTTCACCCTGGACATGGGTAGATCACCTGGTTTCGGGTCTACGACCCCATACTCTGACGCCCTATTCAGACTCGCTTTCGCTGCGGCTCCGCATTCACTGCTTAACCTTGCATGGAATCGTAACTCGCCGGTTCATTCTACAAAAGGCACGCCATCACCCATTAACGGGCTCTGACAACTTGTAGGCACATGGTTTCAGGATCTATTTCACTCCCCTTCCGGGGTGCTTTTCACCTTTCCCTCACGGTACTGGTTCACTATCGGTCACTAGGGAGTATTTAGCCTTGGGAGATGGTCCTCCCGGATTCCGACGGAATTTCACGTGTTCCGCCGTACTCAGGATA
>NZ_JBBOXF010000001.1:1132500-1425000 GCF_038007465.1 Sporosarcina sp. FSL K6-1508
ACGCCTTCGTTCATATACAACACCGCCAAATTTGAAAGAGCTTGAATTGAAATTGGAAGCAATCCGCTCTGAAAAGAATGCTGCTGTCCAAAGTCAAGAATTTGAAAAAGCGGCATCGTTCCGTGATAAAGAACAGAAGATGAAAGAAGAACTTGAAACAACTAAAACAGACTGGAAAGAAAAACAGGGCCAGAAAGAGTCCGAAGTAACAGTTGAAGATATCGCAGAAGTTGTAGCGATGTGGACTGGAATACCGGTTTCTAAAATAGCCGAAGCGGAATCTGCTAAGCTGCTCAATATGGAAGAGATGCTTCATGAACGCGTCATTGGCCAAAGTGAAGCAGTGACAGCTATTTCCCGGGCAATACGACGGGCACGTGCAGGGTTAAAAGATCCGAAGCGTCCGATTGGTTCCTTCATTTTCCTTGGACCAACAGGCATCGGGAAAACGGAATTGGCAAGAGCACTTGCAGAAGTCATGTTCGGTGATGAAGATGCAATGATCCGTGTCGATATGTCCGAGTACATGGAGAAGCACTCGACGTCGCGTCTCGTCGGTTCACCTCCGGGGTATGTAGGTTATGAAGAAGGCGGACAGTTAACAGAAAAGGTTCGTCGGAAACCATATTCAGTTGTCCTGTTAGATGAAATTGAAAAAGCTCACCCGGATGTCTTCAATGTACTCTTGCAAGTACTGGAAGATGGAAGATTGACGGATTCAAAAGGACGCACAGTTGACTTCCGTAACACGGTTGTCATTATGACATCCAACGTAGGAGCACAAGAATTAAGAAAGAATCGTTACGTCGGTTTCAACTTAGGAGATGCAGGTCGTGATTACGAAGGCATGAAATCGGCAATGCTTGAAGAGCTGAAGAAAGCATTCCGTCCGGAGTTCTTAAACCGTGTCGATGAAATGATCGTTTTCCATTCACTCGAAAAAGAGCATTTGCGTGAAATCGTCTCGCTTATGTCCAATGAATTGACAAAACGTCTAGGTGAACAGGATATCGAACTTGAGTTGACTGATGAAGCGAAAATGAAAATCGTCGATGTCGGTTATGATCCGGATTATGGTGCTCGACCACTACGTCGTGCAATTCAGAAACACGTTGAGGACCGGTTGTCTGAGGAACTCCTTAAAGGGACGATTCTGCTAGGCGGTAAAGTACTCATCGATGTAGTCGATGGAGAATTTGTTGTCAAGACAGGCAAAGATGCCGAAAAACAACAGGTCGTGGAAATAGAAGAAGTACTAGAAAAATAAAGATTGAACTGGATAGTCCATACCACCGACGGTTCTTTTCGGCGGCGATGGGCTGTCCTTTTCGTGTTTGGAGGATTTTATGGCAAAAAGAAAGACAAAGTTCATGTGTAAATCCTGTGGCTATGAATCACCGAAGTGGATGGGCAGGTGTCCAGGCTGCGGCGAATGGAACACGATGGAAGAAGAAGTTGAAGTTGTTGCCCAAAAAGGTCCGCGCGGTGCATTTCAGCATACGGATGCTGTTCGTCAAAAAGCATTGCCGATCAGTTCAATCGAGATGGTGCAGGAACCACGAATCGACACAGACCTGGATGAGTTTAACCGGGTTCTGGGCGGCGGGATTGTACCTGGCTCACTCATTCTGATTGGTGGAGATCCGGGCATTGGAAAGTCGACACTCCTTCTTCAAGTGTCTTCACTGCTTGCGAATAAAGGGCAGCGTGTCCTTTATATTTCAGGGGAGGAATCAATTCGCCAGACGAAACTGCGTGCAGAAAGACTTGGCGTAAAGTCGGATGAACTATATATCTATGCGGAAACGGATCTTGGCTTAATTCATGAAACGATTGCGGATGTGAAACCGACGTTTGTTATCGTGGACTCAATCCAAACGGTCCATCACCCCGAAGTGGCGTCAGCGCCTGGAAGTGTATCTCAAGTACGCGAATGTACAGCTCAACTGATGCGCATCGCCAAGACGCAGAACATCGCTATTTTCCTCGTGGGTCACGTGACGAAAGATGGCCAGATTGCAGGACCGCGGTTGCTTGAGCATATGGTGGATACCGTTCTGTATTTTGAAGGGGAGCGTCATCATACGTATCGGATTCTGCGCAGTGTGAAAAATCGGTTTGGCTCGACAAATGAAATCGCCATTTTTGAAATGTTGCAATCCGGGTTGAAGGAAGTGCTCAATCCGTCCGAATTGTTCCTCCAAGAAAGGTCTCAAGGTGGGCCCGGCTCGACGGTTGTCGCATCGATGGAAGGAACGCGCCCGATTCTTGTTGAAATTCAAGCGCTGGTCACTCCGTCGAGTTTCAACTATCCGAAGCGAATGGCAACCGGTCTCGATCAAAACAGAGTTTCCTTGTTGATGGCTGTGCTTGAGAAAAGGATGGGTATGCTGTTGCAGGCTCAGGATGCTTATATTAAAGTTGCGGGCGGCGTGAAGCTGGATGAACCGGCAATCGACCTCGCCGTGCTCATGAGCATTGTCTCTAGCTACCGTGATTTGGCGGCTGGGTTGTCTGACTGCTTTATCGGCGAAGTCGGCCTGACGGGCGAAGTACGCCGGGTCTCCCGCATCGAACAGCGTGTGACAGAGGCGGCAAAACTTGGTTTCGAACGCGTCATTGTTCCCGCTTCGAATCTCGGCGGCTGGGATTACCCGAAAGGCATCCGTGTGGTCGGTGTTGAAACAGTCAGCGATGCCTTGAAAATCGCTTTCAAAGAATGAATGCAGGATAGGACTGCCACTATGGCAGCCCCTGTCGTTTCGCTGTTGCAATGATGCAAAGATAAGGAACTTTCATGTGCGGTCGAGAGTCCTATGACGATAGAAGGAAATATTGCATTTCCCTATGCTTATCAAAGCGGTATGAAGGGGAAACATGTATAATTAGTAAAATAAGGAGGTGGTTCATATGTTGAAAAAGGTAGTTCAAGTTTCATTCCTGCTAATTGGAGGAACGTTGGGTGTGTTATTTTTACCGCATTTATTCAAATTATTTTCTTTTACTTCGAGTCTATTAATAAACAATCCATACGTGTCCGCAATCCTTGGAGCAGCGCTTCTCTTTTTGCTCAGTCTTTTCTTAACTGAACCGATTATTAATTTTATTAAGTGGATGGAAGAGCGCTTACTGAAAGCGCCGATTTTCGACTTGCTCTTTGGTACAATTGGTCTCATGGTAGGTTTGAGTGTCGCATTCCTTGTCAGTTTTGGTTTGAGCAGTATTCAGATACCTGTCATTACGTCTGTACTTCCAATTCTTTTATCGATTATTCTTGGGTATCTCGGTTTTCAGGTCGGGTTTAAGAAACGGGAGGAACTGATCCATGCGCTGCAGTCTACAAAAAACAGTGGGCTCAAAAAGAAAGAAGTGGAGGATGCAGCGGGGCAAACAAAAGGTAAGCTCTACAAAGTCTTGGACACGAGTGTTATTATAGATGGTCGGATTGCCGATATTTCTGCAACCGGCTTTCTGGAAGGCGTGCTTGTAGTGCCGCAGTTCGTATTAACAGAGTTGCAGCATATTGCGGATTCCTCGGATACGTTAAAGCGGACAAAAGGCAGACGCGGGCTTGATGTTCTAAAACGCATGCAAACCGACGACGGTCCGAATATCCTTATAACGGACGAAGATTTCAACGGCGTTCCAGAGGTAGACATGAAGCTTGTGCATTTGGCGAAAAGTATGGACGGGCTTGTCGTGACAAATGACTTTAACTTGAATAAAGTCGCAGATTTACATGGTGTATCCGTGTTGAACATTAATGATCTTGCAAATGCTGTGAAACCGGTTGTCATTCCGGGAGAAGATATGTACGTCGTCATCGTTAAAGATGGCAAGGAGCATAATCAGGGTGTCGCCTATTTGGATGATGGCACAATGATCGTAGTCGAGGATGGGAAATTCCACATTGGCAACGCCGTTGATGTCGTTGTAACTAGTGTGTTACAAACGTCAGCAGGGCGAATGATTTTCGCAAAACTTAAAAATGGTAAGATTTCAAAAGTGAATTAAGCAGTTTGTGATTATGAATAGAAGAGGATGGCAATTGTGAACTATACAGTTATGATGCCTGCAGCTGGAAGCGGTCAGCGAATGGGTGCAGGTTATAATAAACTTTTTTTAAAATTGGATGACAAGCCGATTTTGATTCATACGCTCGATGTGTTCGAAGGTGATCCGGCATGCGAGGGGATCATCCTTGCGGTAAAGTCAGACGAACGTGAGTATATCCAAGCGTTGCTTGAAGAGTTTGCTATCAGGAAAGTGACTGCGCTGGTAGATGGCGGAGGAGAACGGCAAGATAGTGTGGCGGCATGTATGAAAGTATATGACAAGGATGGTATTGTTCTTGTCCATGATGCTGCAAGACCGTTTATCCGCCTCTCGGTCATTGCTGAACTGGTGAAAGTAGCTAACGAACATGGTGCGGCAATTGCGGGTGTGCGGGCGAAAGACACGATGAAATATGCAAAGGAGGGCGTTGTTGAGCAGACGGTGGATCGCGGCAAGTTATGGGTCATCCAAACCCCGCAGGCGTTTCGATACGCTTTGCTTAAACGGTCGTCTGAAGAAGCACAAGCACAAGGCTTTCTAGGGACGGATGAATCAATGCTTGTAGAACGTTTCGGACAGCCTGTGCACATCGTCGAAAGTACGTATGACAATGTTAAGATGACTACACAGGAAGATCTCCTATTCGGAGAGATCTTATTAAGAAGGAGACAGGAGGATTTTAATGATTCGCATAGGACAAGGTTTTGATGTACATAAATTCGAGGCAGGTCGCCCGCTTATCATTGGCGGCGTAACAATTCCGCATGACAGGGGGTTAACGGGCCATTCTGACGCGGATGTGCTTCTGCATACAATTACTGATGCGGCTCTTGGCGCGATCGGTGAAGGAGATATCGGACGGCATTTCCCAGATACGGATGCTGCATTCAAAAATGCGGACTCCGCAGTACTGTTAGAAAAAATCTGGACACTCGTAGAAGACAAAGGCTATAAACTCGGAAATATTGACTGCACGATTATTGCACAAAAGCCAAAAATGGCACCGTATATTGAAGTGATTCGTAAGCGTGTCGCAGAGTTGTTGAAGGCAGATGAAACACAAGTGAATATTAAAGCGACGACAACAGAACAACTAGGATTTACTGGACGCGAAGAAGGGATTGCTTCTATGGCGACGATTCTTCTCATTAAGGCATAACAGCTTTTAAACAATCAGGGCAAGTGGTAAAATAACAAACAGTAGTAAAATCAGATCGGAGAGAAATCATATGACAACAGAAGTACGCGTACGTTATGCGCCAAGTCCGACAGGCCATTTACATATTGGAGGAGCACGGACTGCGCTTTTCAACTATCTTTATGCACGCCATCACGGAGGGAAATTTATCGTCCGAATCGAGGATACGGATATTGAACGTAATATCGAATCGGGAGAACTTTCCCAACTTGATAATTTAAAATGGCTGGGCATCGATTATGATGAATCAGTTGACATCGGAGGTCCATATGGTCCATATCGTCAAATGGAACGTCTTGACCTTTATACGAAATACGGTCAGGAAATCGTGGAGAATGGTCATGCTTACAAATGTTTCTGTACATCAGAAGAACTGGAAGCAGAGCGTGAAACCCAGAAGGCAGCAGGTATTGCAGCGCCAATGTATGGCGGTAAATGCCGCAATCTGAGCGCGGAAGAAGTAGCAGAAAAAGAAGCTGCCGGACTGCCGCATACAATTCGTATGCGTGTGCCGGAAAATGTTACGTATAAAGTGGAAGACCTTGTGCGTGGCACAGTGTCATTCGAATCGAAAGACATCGGTGACTGGGTTCTTGTGAAAGCGAACGGTATCCCGACTTATAATTTCGCGGTCGTAATCGACGATCATTTTATGAAAATATCCCACATATTCCGTGGAGAAGAACATTTGACGAACACACCAAAACAACTAATGGTGTTTGATGTCTTTGGTTGGCAATATCCGCAATTCGGTCATATGACACTAATTGTAAACGAAGATCGTAAAAAGCTTTCAAAACGCGATGAGTCGATTATTCAATTCATCTCACAATATAAAGACCTCGGGTACTTACCTGACGCGATGTTCAACTTCTTTGCATTGCTTGGCTGGTCGCCGGGTGGAGAAGAGGAGATTTTCACACACGAAGAGCTCATCAAGATGTTCGACGTAAGCCGATTATCTAAATCTCCATCTATGTTCGACAAACAAAAATTGACATGGACGAATAACCAATACGTGAAAAAAATGAGCCTCGATGAAGTGGTTGAATTTGCATTGCCATATCTTCAAGATGCCGGACTTATTAATAAAGATATGACAGAAGCGGAAACTGCTTGGGCACATGATCTAATCGCTCTTTATCAGGATCAGCTCAGCTTTGGAGCGGAAATTGTTGAACTATCCGCCCAGTTTTTCGATCATGAGATTGAATATGATGAAGAATCACAAGCTGTACTTGCCGGGGAACAGGTGCCTGAGGTCATGGCTTCATTCAAAGAAAAACTGGAAGCACTCGAAACTTTTGATGCACCGTCCATCAAAGACGCTATTAAAGCAGTCCAGAAGGAAACCGGCCATAAAGGGAAAAACTTATTTATGCCAATCCGTGTTGTGACAACAGGTCAGATGCATGGGCCTGAATTACAGGCATCCATTGCTTTAATAGGTAAAGAAAAGTCAATCGCGCGAGTTGCTAAATACGCAAAACAATAACATTGACTTTCGACTTTTGAAATGTAAAATGGGAAGTAATATCTATAGGAGGTTGTTTTAAGGAACGTGGTCTAAAATCGCGTCGTCCTGTCATAATGACTCCTATAGACCTAAATCGTTGAGAAGGATAAGTACATGTTGCAAGCTCTTCAGAGAGGATCATCACCGGCTGTAAATGATCCGTGCCTCTGCAACGTGGAAATGCCCCTTTGAGTGCCGTGCCGAAAGTAAGTAGGCCGGACGCATCGCCAGCGTTATGGGCGTCAAGCGGGAAGGCAAACACCTTCCAAGCGGAGTGGAACCACGCATTCAATGCGTCTCTGTCATTTATTTGACGGGGACGTATTTTTTTATGAGAAAAGCGGAAGCGGCCTTTACAAATGAATGCAGCTTAAGTGCGCCACTTCCTGTGGCAACAGCTGCATGACCTACATCCTGTAGGCCCGCGGCAGGCATAAGACGGACTGACGAAGCGGGGCTCTTTCCCGCGTAGTCAGGTCGGCTTATGACCCGAGCATTTGGCCGCTGAAGCTAGACAAGAAAAGCGGAAGCGGCCAGAGCAAAGGAACGCAGCTTAAGTGCGCCACGTCCTGTGGCAACAGCTGCATGACCTACATTTTGTAGGCCCGCGACAGGCATAAGACGGACCGGTGAAGCGGGGCGCTATCCCGCGTAGTCGGGTCGGCTTATGACCCGAGCATCTGGCCGCTGGAGCTAAACACGAAAAAAGGGGAGTGAACGAGTTGTTTCGCAGAATGAAAGAAGACGTTCGGTGCATATTTGAACAGGACCCGGCGGCACGTAATACTTTCGAAGTGGTGTTAACTTATTCCGGATTACACGCGTTATGGTCTCATCGAATTGCACATGCTTTGTATAAAAGAAAGTTATTATTTTTAGCACGTCTTGTCTCGCAGATCAGCCGTTTTTTCACAGGAATAGAAATTCATCCCGGCGCAAAGATTGGGCGCAGGTTTTTCATAGATCACGGTATGGGTGTTGTCATAGGAGAAACATGTGAAATCGGTAATGACGTCACGATTTACCAAGGCGTAACCCTCGGCGGTACAGGTAAAGAAAGCGGCAAGCGGCATCCGACGCTTCATGATAATGTACTTGTTGCATCGGGTGCGAAAGTGTTGGGCTCCATCACAATTGGTGAGGGCAGTAAAGTAGGGGCAGGTTCAGTCGTGCTAAAAGACGTACCGCCGGAGTCGACGGTTGTTGGTATCCCGGGGAAGGTCGTCATTTCGAACGGTGTGCGGGTGAAGAGTAAACATGATCATCGTGACATGCCGGATCCTGTAGCTGATAGATGTCAGATGCTTGAAAATGAGATTAACTATTTGAAAAACAGGCTCGAACAATTGGAGAATTCCAAAGTGAAGGAAGGGGATTTATCATGACGATTCAAATTTATAACACGTTAACACGCAAGAAAGAGCCCTTTATCCCATTGGAAGAAGGCAAAGTGAAGATGTATGTCTGCGGCCCTACTGTTTATAATTACATCCACATCGGAAACGCACGTCCGGTTATTGTTTATGATACGGTACGTCGCTACCTTGAATATCGTGGATATGACGTAACATACGTCTCAAATTTCACAGACGTCGATGACAAAATCATTAAGGCGGCAAACGAACTCGGGGAAGAGGTCGGTGAACTGACGGAACGCTTCATCAATGCTTACTTCGAAGACGTCTCTGCGCTCGGTTGCGGCAAAGCGGATGTTCATCCGCGTGTGACGGATCATATTGAAGATATTGTTGATTTCGTCAACGTGTTGGTTGATAAAGGCTTCGCCTATGAATCGCAAGGGGATGTCTATTACCGTACTCAGAAATTCGATGGCTATGGTAAATTGTCTCACCAATCAACGGATGAACTAAAGGTTGGAGCGCGAATTGAGGAAGGCAATAAGAAAGAAAATCCGCTCGACTTTGCCCTATGGAAATCGGCTAAAACGGGTGAAATTTCATGGGATAGTCCATGGGGATTAGGGCGTCCAGGCTGGCATATCGAATGCTCGGTCATGGCAAGAGAGCACCTTGGCGATACAATCGATATTCATGCGGGAGGTCAAGATCTGACATTCCCACATCATGAAAACGAAATCGCTCAATCGGAAGCGATGACAGGCAAACAGTTTGCCCGTTATTGGATGCACAATGGGTACATTAATATCGATAATGAAAAAATGTCCAAATCACTGGGTAATTTTGTTCTTGTAAACGATATTAGGAAGCAGATTGATCCGAAAGTACTTCGTTTCTTTATGTTATCCGTTCACTACAGACATCCGGTCAATTTCTCGCAAGAATTAGTTGTGAGTGCAGAAAACGGGCTTGCTCGAATCCGTACCGCATATAACAACTTGAAACACCGACTCGAAACGTCTGCGGATCTCGGCGACCAGAAAGATATCTGGAATCATAAAGTGGATGAAATTAAAAGTGAGTTTGAAACGGCAATGGATGACGACTTCAACACGGCGAACGCTATTGCATCGATATTCGAGTTATCGAAGCTGGCAAACGTCTATTTGCTAGAAAAGAATACGCAATCGGATGTCCTTGAGCATTTCATCCATACATTTGATGGGTTGATGACGGTTCTTGGATTGCCACTTGATGACGAAGCAGGTTTATTGGACGAAGACATCGAAGCGCTAATTGAAGAACGGCTAGCGGCACGCCGCAACCGTGATTTCAATCGATCAGACGAAATTCGTGATGAATTGAAAGCGCAAGGCATCATCCTGGAAGATACAGCACAAGGCACACGTTGGAAAAGAGGATGAGCGACGTGTATAACTTGCGTGATATAGATGTTAAACAAATAAAGGCATTGGCCCTTGCTTACATGGGAGATGCGGTATACGAACAGGCAATTCGGGAGCATCTTCTGCGCTCAGGGCGTGTGAAACCGAATGTGCTACACAGGGAAGCGACGCATTATGTATCTGCGAAATCACAGGCAGCTACACTGAAGATGATGCAGGAATCAGGATTTCTGACGGAAGAGGAAGCGGCGGTCATGAGGCGCGGTCGCAATGCGAAATCTGGTTCTGTCCCTAAAAACACGGATGTCGTGACGTACAACTATAGTTCAGGATTTGAAGCTGTCATTGGTTACTTGCATTTACTGGGCAGAGAAGAACGAGTGAAAGAGATTATCGATGAGTCAATTCGGTTCATCGAAATGCCGAAAGAGGAGGGATTATGATGAATGAACACGAAAATGAAATTGAAGCTGAATTAATTGGTGGGAAAAATCCTATTGTTGAAGCGCTACGCTCCGGCAGGGAACTGAATAAGATATGGGTTGCTGAAGGGCTTCATATGAAAAGTATCGGTGAGATTCTATCCTTGGCAAAAAAAGCCGGGATTATCATACAGGCAGTGCCGAAACAAAAGTTGGATGGTTTGCTTGATGTGAATCACCAGGGAATTATCGCTTCGGTTGCGGCTTACGAATATGCGGAATTAGAAGACTTATTTACAGTTGCAACCGAGCGAGGGGAAGATCCGTTCTTCCTCATTCTCGACGAACTCGAGGATCCCCACAATCTGGGTTCGATTCTTCGGACTGCAGATGCAACAGGGGTCCACGGAGTTATCATACCGAAGCGCCGCGCCGTCGGGTTGACAGGCGTTGTTGCCAAGTCATCTACAGGTGCAATTGAACATATCCCTGTCGTCCGTGTAAATAACCTCTCCCAAACGGTAGAGGAACTAAAAAAGCGGGGAGTCTGGATTGCGGGGACAGATGCTGCCAAATCAGTAGATTATAGGTTAATGGATGCGACGCTTCCACTTGCTGTTATCATCGGAAGTGAAGGAAAAGGAATGTCGCGTATTTTGAAAGAGAAATGCGATTTCCTCTATCATTTGCCAATGGTTGGACATGTTACCTCATTGAACGCGTCAGTTGCAGCTTCCCTTCTTATGTACGAGGTACTGCGCAAACGTCAACCGCATACGTCTAACAGATGAAAACAGATATACTCCTAGTCGATGGCTATAATATTATCGGCGCATGGGAGGAACTGGGCGGGATGAAGCGGAAAAAACTAGCGGATGCACGGGACCGTTTGATAGAACGGATGGCGGAATACAAGGCGCATACTGGTTGGCGTGTCATTATTATTTTTGATGCGCATCTTGTACCGGGTATTGAAAAAAGAAAACGGCACTACAATGTCGAGATTGTCTTTACCCGGGAAAAAGAAACTGCCGATGAAAGAATTGAAAAACTGGTTTCCGAATTGAGGGGACGAAGTGTTCAAATTCATGTAGCCACATCTGATTTAACAGAACAATGGGTCATTTTTGCACATGGCGCACTAAGAAAGTCGGCTCGCGAGCTAGAACTTGAAATAAATAAAATTGATGAACTTATATCGGCAAAAGTGAAGACAATCCAAGGGCAGCGGCCGCTTTCAAAGATACCTTTAACTGACGAAGTTGCAGAAATATTTGAAAAATGGCGACGTGGAATGAAATGAACGGTTGACGTAAATTTTTCCAGTAAGGTATACTTGTTATATAATAGTGATAACGAACCGGGGTGATCCAGATGGTGGAGAAAACATACGTTGTAGACAGCATATCGGATTTCACCGGATTATCCGACGGAGAAATCATAGCAATCATCCACGAAGGCAACACGGATGCGCTTAATTTTCTTATTAAGAAGTATCAATCTTTTGTCAGATTGAAAGCGCGCTCATACTTTTTAATCGGCGGGGACCGGGAAGATATCATTCAGGAAGGCATGATCGGCCTGTACAAAGCAATCCGCGATTTTAAAGAGGATCGATTGAGTTCATTCAAGGCGTTTGCGGAACTTTGCATCACGCGGCAGATTATCACAGCTATTAAAACTGCAACAAGACAAAAGCATATTCCACTTAATACGTCAGTGTCATTGGACAAGCCGGTATTTGACGAAGAGTCCGACCGCACATTGCTAGACGTAATTGCTGGTCCTGTTCTGGATGATCCTGAAGGTCTCATGATTCACAGGGAAGATTTTGTACAGATGGAAGATGAAATGAATAAGGTGCTAAGCAGTCTTGAGAAACAAGTGCTCGCACTGTACCTAGACGGCCAATCGTACCAGGAGATTTCTGAAGAGTTGAATAGGCAAGTGAAATCTGTGGACAATGCTCTTCAGCGGATAAAACGTAAACTTGAGCGCTATATGCAAGTCGATGCAGTGTGGTGATTATCCATTTCCATAGTATTGACATCATCAATGGTAGATGGTACTCTTTAGCAAGACTATGAGAAGATGCTCAAGAAGTCCGGGGATATAAGGCTGCAGAGGCATTTAACAGTTTTCATCTCGGCTCCTCGCGCCCTTAAATATGCGCTGCGTAGGCTCTTTTCGAATAAAGAACAATGAGTCGCAAGGGGTGACGGAATGTCTAAAAAAATTATTTTAAGTTGCGATACATGCGGATCACGAAACTATTCCGTGCCGGCACGGAAAGATAAACCAACAGAACGTTTGTCAATTAAGAAGTTTTGCAGACATTGCAATGCACATCTATTGCATAGACAAACGGCATGAAACAGTTAGTTAAGAAGCAGGATCATACTTATATTCGGAGGTTTACGATATAATGGGCAAGTTAATTGGTTTTTTCAAAGACGTTGTCTCGGAAATGAGAAAAGTCAGCTGGCCGAGACGCAAAGAATTGACGCGTTACACAATTGTTGTTCTTTCAACAGTCGTTTTCATGGCGGTCTACTTCGGACTCGTTGACCTTGGCATTTCACGAGTATTAGAATGGTACCTTGCGTTATAATAAAGGAATATGAATATTTCACTTGAAAAATATCCCGTCAAGCAGTATGAACGGGGTTTTTCAATTGTTAAGGCTTCAGGTACCGCCCTGCGATAGAATGTCTCGATCTTAGACCGCTTGCTTTCATCGCTTATGCCTGTCTGGGCTGGACGGCGCCTGGTGCTTTTCTTATTTGTACGAAAAAAGGAGGGACGGACGTTCAGTCCTCGTCACTATGGATATGGAGAAAAATTGGTATGTCGTGCATACGTACTCCGGTTATGAGAATAAGGTGAAAGCCAATCTGGAAAAACGTGTTGAAACGATGGGTATGTCTGATAAAATATTCCGCGTGGTCATTCCGGAAGAAGAAGAAACAGATTTTAAAGACGGTAAAAAACGTACAGTTCTGAAGAAAACTTTCCCGGGTTATGTTCTTGTGGAAATCATTATGACGGATGATTCTTGGTATGTTGTTCGGAATACACCAGGCGTTACGGGATTCATAGGATCATCAGGCGGAGGCGCAAAGCCAACGCCATTGCTTCCTGAAGAAGTCGATTTCATTCTCAAACAAATGGGCGTGAAAGAGCGTAAAGTAGAGATTGACTTTGATCTCGGCGAAATGGTTGAAGTATTGGAAGGTCCATTCGCGAACTTCCAAGGTAAAGTGGAAGAAATTGACGAAGATAAAGGTAAAGTGAAAGTATCTGTGGATATGTTCGGTCGAGAAACGAAAATGGAGCTTGACTTCGAACAGGTTCAAAAATTATAATCATTTGTCACTTGCGCACATAGCGAAATAGTGGTATCATTTCAAAGGTCAGACTGTAAACAAATGGTCTGGTCGAATTATCCAAATTCTACCGGTGCAAGCCGGCAGGCACATATGAGTGGGAGGGGTAACCCTATTACCACATCACGGACTTAAGGAGGTGTGTCTCGTGGCTAAAAAAGTCATTAAGGTTGTTAAATTGCAAATTCCTGCTGGGAAAGCGAATCCGGCTCCACCAGTTGGACCGGCGTTAGGACAAGCAGGTGTGAACATCATGGGATTCTGTAAAGAATTCAATGCGCGTACAGCGGATCAAGCAGGCCTTATTATTCCTGTTGAAATTTCTGTATTCGAAGACCGTTCATTTACTTTCATTACAAAAACTCCACCGGCAGCAGTATTGCTGAAGGTTGCAGCTAATCTTACAAAAGGTTCAGGTGAACCGAATAAGAACAAGGTTGCTACTGTAAAACGTGATAAAGTTCGCGAAATTGCAGAACAAAAGATGGAAGATTTAAACGCAGCGTCAGTTGAAGCAGCGATGGCAATGGTTGAAGGTACTGCTCGCAGTATGGGAATCACGATCGAAGACTGATCTTGATTTTATAAAGCAATAGTTGTTTGTAGTGGGGGTTGCGCTTGTTCTCCGGAGCACGCAACCCTTATTCGTGGGAGGTTTAACCCGTTAAAACCACAATCGAGGAGGAATTTTTAAATGGCTAAAAAAGGTAAAAAGTTCACAGAAGCTGCAAAACTAGTTGAACACATGAAAGCGTACGACGTTAAAGAAGCAATCGAGCTTGCGAAAAAAACAAGCACGGTTAATTTTGACGCAACAGTTGAAGTTGCATTCCGTCTTGGAATCGATACTCGTAAAAATGACCAACAAATCCGTGGAGCAGTTGTACTTCCGAACGGTACTGGTAAAACTCAACGCGTTCTTGTTTTCGCAAAAGGCGAAAAACTTAAAGAAGCTGAAGCTGCTGGTGCAGACTATGCAGGGGATGCTGAATATATCGCTAAAATCCAACAAGGTTGGTTTGACTTTGACGTTATCGTTGCTACTCCGGACATGATGGGTGAAGTAGGGAAAATTGGACGTGTTCTTGGACCAAAAGGACTTATGCCTAACCCGAAAACTGGCACAGTAACATTTGACGTAGCGAAAGCAGTAGCAGAAATCAAAGCAGGTAAAGTTGAATACCGTGCGGACAAAGCGGGAATCATTCACGCGCCAATCGGAAAAGTTTCATTCGATGATGCTAAACTTGCAGAAAACTTTGCAACTGTATTTGAAACTGTTCAAAAAGCGAAACCAGCTTCTGCAAAAGGAACATACATGAAGTCGGTTAACGTTACGACTACAATGGGTCCTTCTGTAAAAGTTGATCCTTCAAGCGTAGTAATCAAATAATAAATATTGACAAAGAGATAGTCTTTTGATAAGATGATTTCTGTTGTGAATATAACCATTTGTACCGTAGACAGCAGGAGCGGCATGCCGCTTAAAACTTCCTGCCGAGGACAAGACGCTCTTTTTCTTTTAAAAGATGACGACTTTTCAGCCCTCAGTCTGCTTTTGTAGATTGAGGGCTTTTCATATCGGTATAAGTGACCCAAACTTTTTAGGAGGTGTCCAAATGAGCACAGTATTAGAAGCAAAACAAGCGGTAGTTGGTGAAATTACAGACAAGTTGAAATCAGCTGCATCTGTCGTTGTAGTTGACTACCGCGGTCTTACAGTCGGTCAAGTTACCGAACTACGTAAACAGCTTCGTGAAGCAGGTATTGACTTTAAAGTTTATAAAAACTCGATGTCACGCCGTGCTGCTGAAGCTGCAGGACTTGAAGGGTTGAACGAACACCTTACAGGCCCGAATGCAATCGCATTTTCAAACGAGGACGTCGTTGCTCCTGCAAAAATCCTTAACGATTTTGCAAAGAAAAACGAAAAGCTTGAAATCAAAGCTGGCGTAATCGAAGGAACAATTGCATCTGAAGCGGACATTAAAGCATTGGCGGATCTCCCGTCACGCGAAGGTCTACTTTCTATGCTACTCAGCGTTCTTCAAGCTCCAATGCGCAACTTCGCGCTTGCAACAAAAGCTGTTGCAGAGCAAAAAGAAGAACAAGGCGCTTAATATCGCCGCTTGAAATACAACTTGCGGGTTAAGACTACAAGGAATACGCTTGGGCTTGCCTGACTAAAACAATTACTAGGAGGAAAATATAATGACTAAAGAAAACATTCTTGAAGCGATCAAAGAAATGACAGTACTTGAACTTAACGACCTTGTAAAAGCAATCGAAGATGAGTTTGGCGTAACTGCTGCAGCACCTGTTGCAATGGCAGGAGCTGGCGGTGGCGAAGCTGCTGCAGAGCAAACAGAATTCGACGTAATCCTTGCATCTGCTGGAGATCAAAAAATCAAAGTTATCAAAGCGGTTCGCGAAATTACAGGTCTAGGCTTGAAAGAAGCGAAAGCAGTTGTTGACGAAGCTCCTAAAGCAATCAAAGAAGGCGTTTCTAAAGAAGAAGCAGAAGAAATGAAAGCGAAACTTGAAGAAGTTGGCGCATCAATCGAAGTTAAGTAATTTTTGAATAATGAAGAAAAGCTCGTCGGATTTGGACGGGCTTTTCTTCGTTTTTTTATCTTTGGCTTGTGTAAAACAAGTCATTTGATCGTCAGAAAACTCAGGCGATCTTCTTTTTTGTGTTATAAGTTTCTAGACGAGGGGGAAGACTTGCGTGTCTGAACATTACTACTCGGAAAATCCGAAAGTGAAAAGTAATCCGAAAGAATGGTCCGCCGAATTACGCGGAAAAACGCTTCGATTTAAGACGGATGCAGGAGTTTTCAGTAAAGGTGAAGTGGATTTTGGTTCGCGGCTCTTAGCTGAGAGTTTTATGTTGTCAGTAACGGAAGGGTTAATTCTTGACGTTGGTTGTGGCTATGGTCCGATTGGCTTATCGATTGCCGCATCTTTTCCGGAACGGAGCGTTCACATGGTTGATGTGAATGAACGTGCACTCGCTCTTGCTGCGTATAATGCAAAACAAAACAGCATTTCGAATGTGGAGATTTATCCAAGTGATGCATTATCCGGTGTCACGGCAGGGGGATTTGCTGCAATTTTGACGAATCCGCCAATCCGTGCAGGAAAAGAGACGGTATTCAAGTTTTATGAAGGTGCTTTTTTGAAACTGAAAGTTGGCGGTGAGTTATGGATCGTCATTCAGAAAAAACAAGGTGCACCATCAACAATAGATTGTTTGAAAGAACTTTTCGGCAACGTCGAGACGGTTGTTAAGAAGAAAGGCTATTACATTTTAAAAGTCGAAAAATATTGACTGGATAGTCTTGATATGCTAAAGTTGTAAAATGCATAAATTATTATAGTGCGGTCGTATGCCCTTTTGCATGAAAAATGGAAATGAAAGGCATACTGACGATGTATAAAAGATGGTAAAACCGAAAATGAGCTCTTACCGGAACTCGTTTTCTTTTTGTTTTTTTCGATATCATACACTATTTTTATGGTTTCGCAAAGGACTAATATTGTTTTATAAGGGGTGAAAGAGTTGACAGGTCATTTAGTTCAGTATGGTCAACACCGTCAGCGGAGAAGTTTCGCACGGATCAGCGAAGTGCTCGATCTGCCGAATCTGATTGAAATCCAGACGGCATCTTATGAGTGGTTCTTAGAAGAAGGACTGCTGGATATGTTCCGCGATATTTCCCCGATTCAGGATTTCACGGGAAATCTATCGTTGGAATTCATCGATTACACTCTTGGGGAGCCTAAATACCCTGTAGAGGAATCGAAGGAGCGGGATGTAACGTTTGCGGCACCACTCCGCGTAAAAGTACGTCTCCATAATAAGGAGACAGAAGAAGTAAAAGAGCAAGATGTCTTTATGGGGGATTTCCCTCTTATGACAGAAAACGGCACGTTTGTCATTAATGGTGCGGAGAGGGTTATCGTCTCTCAGCTCGTCCGATCTCCAAGTGTCTATTACAGTGACAAAACGGACAAAAATGGTAAGCGTGGATTCGGAGCGACTGTTATTCCGAACCGCGGTGCTTGGCTCGAATACGAAACAGATGCAAAAGACGTTGTCCACGTTCGGATTGACCGGACACGGAAATTGCCGATTACGGTACTCCTCCGTGCTCTTGGATTCTCTTCTGACCAGGAAATCATTGATTTAATCGGTGATAACGAGTATTTGCGCAACACACTCGAGAAGGACAACACGGAAAGCTCTGAAAAAGCGTTACTTGAGATATACGAACGTCTTCGCCCAGGTGAACCGCCAACATTGGATAGTGCGAAGAATCTATTGTTCTCAAGATTTTTCGATGCAAAACGTTATGATTTAGCAAATGTCGGCCGCTATAAGATGAATAAGAAACTTCATGCCCAAAATCGTTTGTTTAACCAGGTAGTCGCTGAAACGCTTATCGATCCTGAAACAGGTGAAATTCTGCTTGAAAAAGATCAACTTATCGATCGCCGTGCATTGGACCGTCTTCTTCCACACTTGGAAAAAGGAATTGGTTTCGAAGAAATCACTCATGCGAGTGGAGTTCTCGATGAAAAAATAACAATCCAAACCATTAAAATTTATTCTCCGAAAAGTGAAGAGAAACAAGTGATTAACGTAATCTCCAATGCTTATGTCGATGATTCCATCAAGCACGTAACGCCTGCAGATATCGTTGCTTCAATTAGTTATTTCTTCAACCTTCTTCATGGTGTAGGTAATACAGATGATATCGATCATCTTGGTAACCGTCGTCTGCGCTCAGTGGGTGAACTTCTTCAAAATCAGTTCCGCATCGGGCTTTCTCGTATGGAACGTGTCGTAAAAGAACGTATGTCCATTAATGATACGCAGTCAATCGTACCGCAACAGCTAATTAATATCCGTCCTGTTATCGCATCTATTAAGGAGTTCTTTGGTAGTTCTCAATTATCCCAATTTATGGATCAGACGAATCCACTTGCTGAATTAACGCACAAGCGTAGATTGTCTGCGCTTGGGCCCGGTGGTTTGACAAGGGAACGTGCAGGAATGGAAGTACGTGACGTGCATTACTCCCATTACGGCCGTATGTGTCCGATTGAAACGCCAGAGGGACCGAATATTGGATTGATTAACTCACTTTCTACATTTGCGAAAGTAAATAAGTTCGGCTTTATTGAAACACCATACCGCAAAGTTGATCCGGTTAGTGGTCGAGTCACAGCCAAAATTGATTACTTGACTGCAGATGTAGAAGATAACTATGTTGTAGCACAAGCAAATGCAATCCTCGCAGAAGATGGTTCTTTCGTTAGTGAAGGAGTTGTCGGTCGTTTCCAAGGGGATAACACTGTCTTTAAACGGGAACAAATCGATTACATGGATGTTTCGCCTAAACAAGTAGTTTCTGCGGCAACTGCATGTATTCCATTCCTTGAGAACGATGACTCGAACCGTGCCCTTATGGGTGCGAACATGCAACGTCAAGCTGTACCTCTTCTCAATCCAGAAGCTCCATTCGTCGGTACTGGTATGGAACATATATCAGCACGTGACTCAGGTGCGGCTGTTCTTGCGAAGTTTGAGGGAATTGTTGAGCATGTTGAGGCAAGAGAAATCCGCGTTCGTCGTATTGAAATGGTGGATGGAAAAGAAGTGAAAGGCGATCTTACAATATATCGTCTTGAAAACTTCATTCGTTCAAACCAAGGGACATGTTATAACCAGCGTCCAATTTGTAGCGTAGGAGATCGCGTTAAGCCGCTTGATATTCTTGCGGACGGCCCTTCAATGGAACAAGGGGAGCTGGCACTTGGTCGCAACGTTCTCATGGCATTCATGACATGGGATGGCTACAACTATGAAGATGCTATCATCATGAGTGAACGTCTTGTAAAAGATGATGTATATACTTCGGTCCATATCGAAGAATACGAATCTGAAGCGAGAGATACAAAGCTCGGACCTGAAGAAATTACGCGTGATATTCCAAACGTCGGTGAAGATGCACTTCGCAACTTGGACGACCGCGGTATTATACGTATTGGAGCCGAAGTTCGTGATGGCGATATCCTTGTCGGGAAAGTGACTCCGAAAGGCGTAACTGAATTGACTGCCGAAGAAAGACTTCTGCATGCGATTTTCGGCGAAAAAGCACGTGAAGTCCGTGATACATCCCTTAAAGTACCGCATGGCGCGGGTGGGATCGTTCTAGATGTAAAAGTGTTCAATCGCGAAGATGGTGACGAATTGCCGCCGGGCGTTAACCAATTGGTTCGCGCGTATATCGTCCAAAAACGTAAAATTTCTGTTGGGGATAAAATGGCTGGACGTCACGGGAACAAAGGGGTTATTTCCCGCATCTTACCTGAAGCGGATATGCCTTATTTGCCGGATGGCACACCAATTGACCTCATGCTTAACCCGCTCGGTGTACCATCGCGTATGAACATCGGACAGGTTCTTGAAATGCACCTTGGTATGGCATCTCGTACTCTTGGCATCCATATGGCGTCTCCTGTATTTGACGGGGCGAACGAACAGGATGTTTGGGAAACGATGGAAGAAGCTGGAATGGACCGTGACGGGAAAACAATTCTGTATGACGGTCGTTCAGGTGAAGCTTTCGACAACCGTGTATCAGTCGGTGTCATGTACATTATCAAACTGGCCCACATGGTCGATGATAAGCTCCATGCCCGTTCAACGGGACCATACTCACTTGTCACACAGCAGCCTCTGGGCGGTAAAGCTCAGTTCGGTGGACAGCGTTTCGGTGAGATGGAAGTGTGGGCACTTGAAGCTTATGGGGCAGCTTATACGCTTCAAGAGATTCTGACTGTGAAGTCGGATGACGTCGTAGGACGTGTGAAGACATACGAAGCAATCGTTAAAGGTGAAAGTGTTCCACAACCAGGCGTTCCAGAATCCTTTAAAGTTCTTATAAAAGAACTTCAAAGTCTTGGTTTGGATGTTAAGATGCTGTCGATTGATTTGGAAGAAATCGAGTTACGCGATCTTGAAGAAGACGATGATATGCAACCAACAGATGCTTTGAATCTTATAAAAGAAAATCAGCCTGTTTGATTTACCTAGTGAAAGATATAAATGATTCTCGGGGGAAGTTAACGTATTCCCCCTTCTCTTTTGAACATCAAGTGTGCGCTTGCTCGGAAAAGCCAATTGCAGCGATTAGACTAGAGGGAGGTAGGCTCCTTGATAGATGTAAATAATTTTGAGTATATGAAGATCGGGCTTGCTTCATCTGATAAGATCCGTTCATGGTCATATGGTGAAGTGAAAAAGCCAGAAACAATTAACTACCGTACATTGAAACCCGAAAAAGATGGTCTGTTCTGTGAACGTATTTTTGGACCTACAAAAGATTGGGAATGTCATTGCGGGAAGTATAAACGTGTTCGTTATAAAGGCGTCGTTTGTGACCGTTGTGGAGTAGAAGTGACGCGTCAAAAAGTTCGTCGTGAACGTATGGGGCATATTGAACTTGCAGCTCCTGTAACACATATTTGGTATTTCAAAGGAATTCCAAGCCGAATGGGTCTTATCCTTGATATGACACCACGTGCTTTGGAGGAAATCATCTATTTCGCATCATATGTAGTCGTTGACCCTGCGGATACTCCGCTTGAAAGGAAGCAATTGCTTTCAGAACGGGAATATCGTATCTACCGCGAAAAGTATGGTTCCAAATTCCAAGCGCTAATGGGTGCTGAAGCGATTGAACGTCTTCTTGCAGCTATCGATCTTGAAAAAGAGATGGAATTCTTGAAAGAAGAGTTAAAAACAGTTCAAGGACAACGTCGTACACGTGCAATCAGACGTCTAGAAGTTGTAGAAGCATTCCGTAACTCGGGCAATAAACCTGAATGGATGGTTCTTGAAGTATTGCCAGTCATTCCGCCGGAGCTTCGCCCAATGGTGCAGCTTGATGGTGGACGATTTGCAACATCTGACTTGAACGACCTGTACAGAAGGGTCATCAACCGGAACAATCGATTGAAACGCTTATTGGATTTAGGCGCACCAGGAATCATTGTGCAGAACGAGAAGCGGATGCTGCAAGAAGCAGTTGATGCACTTATCGATAATGGTCGCCGTGGCCGTCCGGTTACAGGACCTGGTAACCGTCCATTGAAATCCCTTTCTCATATGCTGAAAGGTAAGCAAGGACGTTTCCGTCAAAACTTACTAGGAAAACGTGTTGACTATTCTGGTCGTTCCGTTATCGTCGTAGGTCCTAACTTGAAAATGTATCAGTGCGGTCTGCCGAAAGAAATGGCGATTGAACTATTTAAACCGTTTGTTATGAAAGAACTCGTTGAACGAGGTCTTGCGCACAACATTAAGAGTGCCAAACGTAAAATTGAACGCCTCCATTCGGAAGTTTGGGACGTTCTCGAAGAAGTCATCAAGGAGCATCCGGTCTTATTGAACCGTGCCCCGACTCTTCACCGACTTGGTATTCAAGCATTCGAGCCAATTCTTGTAGAAGGACGTGCGATCACGCTTCACCCACTTGTTTGTACAGCCTATAACGCTGACTTCGATGGTGACCAAATGGCCGTCCACGTTCCGTTATCCGCAGAAGCACAAGCGGAAGCGCGTCTTCTTATGTTGGCAGCACAAAACATTTTGAACCCGAAAGACGGGAAACCAGTCGTTACGCCTTCTCAGGATATGGTATTAGGAAACTACTACCTCACACTGGAACGTAAAGGCGCGTCAGGGGAAGGTACTTCATTCCGTGATGCGGATGAGGCACTTATTGCTTATCATAACGGTTTCGTACATTTACATTCGCGTATCGCTATTCAGGCAAGTTCTTTGAACAACCCTACGTTTACTGATGAACAGAATGGTAAGCTTCTTATAACGACAGTCGGAAAAGTGATTTTCAATGAAATTCTGCCGAAATCTTTCCCGTATATTAACGAGCCGTCAGATTTCAACTTGCAAATCGAAACACCAGACAAGTACTTTGTATCTGGGACTGTGAACGTTAAAGAGCATGTTGCTGAAATGGAACTAATTGAGCCGTTCAAGAAAAAAATCCTTGGAAATATCATCGCGGAGATCTTTAAACGTTTCCACATTACAGAAACGTCAAGAATGCTTGACCGGATGAAAAATCTTGGATTTAAATATTCTACTCGTGCAGGGATTACGATCGGTATTTCCGATATCGTCGTCTTGCCTAATAAAGACGATATCCTGAAAGAAGCACAAGATAAAGTCGATAAAGTGATGCAGCAATTCCGTCGTGGTCTCATAACAGAAGAAGAGCGATATGATCGCGTCATTTCTTACTGGAGCCATGCGAAGGATGTCATTCAGGATAAATTGATGGACTCCCTCGATCACTCAAACCCGATTTACATGATGAGTGACTCGGGCGCACGGGGTAACGCATCAAACTTTACGCAGCTTGCTGGTATGCGTGGTCTGATGGCCAACCCGGCTGGACGAATCATCGAACTTCCAATCAAATCGTCATTCCGTGAAGGATTGACGGTGCTTGAGTACTTCATCTCGACACACGGAGCGCGTAAAGGACTTGCCGATACTGCCCTTAAGACAGCTGACTCAGGTTACTTGACACGTCGACTTGTTGACGTTGCACAAGACGTCATCGTTCGTGAAGATGATTGTGGTACGGATCGCGGATTGGATATCGGAGCACTTATGGATGGAACGGAAGTAATCGAAGGCCTGGATGAACGTATCGAAGGTCGTCACACGAAGAAAACGATTTACCACCCTGAAACAGGTGCTTTGATTCTTAAAAAAGATGGATTGATTACTGCTGATGCTGCTCGCGCAATTTTGGATGCGGGACTTGAGCAAATAACGATCCGTTCTGCGTTCACTTGTAATACGAAACACGGCGTATGTAAATTATGTTACGGCATTAACTTGGCAACAGGTGAAAAAGTTGAAGTGGGTGAAGCGGTTGGTATTATCGCTGCACAATCTATCGGCGAGCCGGGTACACAGCTTACAATGCGTACGTTCCATACAGGTGGAGTTGCAGGGGATGATATTACACAAGGTCTTCCGCGTATCCAAGAGATCTTCGAATCACGTAATCCAAAAGGGGTTGCGGTCATTTCGGAAATCAAAGGGGAAATCATTGAAATCGATGAAATCCGTGAAGGCCAAAAAGAAATTACAATTCAAGGCGATGTAGAAACGCGGAAATACCTCACGCCATACAACGCCCGTCTTAAAGTCGATGTCGGTGATAAGATTGATCGCGGTGAAGTTATAACCGAAGGTTCTATCGATCCGAAAGAATTGATTGTTGTAAAAGACGTTGTTACCGTTCAAGTTTATCTCTTAAAAGAAGTTCAAAAAGTTTACCGTATGCAGGGTGTTGAAATCGGCGATAAACACGTTGAAGTAATGGTTCGCCAAATGCTTCGTAAAGTGCGTATTATCGAAGCGGGAGACACGGATCTGTTGCCGGGCTCACTGCTCGACATCCATCAATTCTCGGATGCGAATGCAGAAGTGCTTAAAGTTAACAAGGTTCCTGCTACTTGCCGTCCTGTCATTCTCGGTATTACAAAAGCTTCACTTGAAACGGAATCCTTCTTATCGGCAGCATCTTTCCAAGAGACAACTCGTGTCTTGACAGATGCAGCTATTAAAGGGAAAACCGATGAGTTACTTGGCTTGAAAGAGAACGTTATTATCGGTAAACTTGTTCCAGCCGGAACAGGAATGCAACGTTACCGTCATATCGTGATGGAGCAAGAAAAAACAGCAACTAAGTAAGTTAGAGTTATATCACTTAAACTTAAAACAGGGGAATACGAAAGTACTCCCCTGATTTTCTTTTATGTGTTGACAGTTTTACTAACAGATGATAAAATACAAAAGGTTGATAGTTGGATGTCTGTACTTTGGAGGATGTGGAAATGTCTTATGAAAAAGTCGAGCAGGCAAAGAAGACAATCATCGGTACAAAGCAAGCAGTGAAAGCAATCCGTGCAGGGATAGTGATAGAAATTATTATTGCGCAGGATGCAGAAGAACGGATTATTGCTCCAGTGATGGAGGAAGCCGCACTTCATGGCGTTCAAGTGACACATGTTGATTCGAAAGAAAGACTCGGAAACGCTTGTGGCATTCAAGTCAGTGCAGCGGTGGTTGCGATTACTGAATAATAGTTTTTGTGCAATGAAGCACAAAGACTTTGTTTTTACCCCAAAAATGAACCACCTGGATGTGTGGTCTTACAAAAGAAGTTCGAAAGGAGGAAAAACCGATGCCTACAATTAATCAATTGGTCCGTAAACCACGTAAATCAAAAGTGACAGGATCTAAATCTCCAGCACTCGGAAAAAGCTATAACAGCTTCAAAAAGTCAATGACAAACGTAAACTCACCACAAAAAAGAGGTGTTTGTACGCGTGTTGGCACAATGACACCGAAAAAGCCTAACTCGGCTCTTCGTAAATATGCACGTGTACGCTTGACGAACTCATTGGAAGTCAACGCATACATCCCTGGTGAAGGCCACAACCTTCAAGAACACAGTGTAGTCCTACTTCGCGGCGGACGCGTAAAAGACTTACCAGGTGTTCGTTACCACATCGTTCGTGGAGCACTTGATACAGCTGGTGTAACTGGCCGTATGCAAAGCCGTTCTATGTACGGAGCTAAAAAACCTAAAGTTAAAAAGTAAGAAAAATTAATTCGAGATAATCATTTCGGAAAGTTAAGGGAAATTAACTCGGAATAATCATTTCGAAAGGAGGAATACAACATGCCACGTAAAGGTCCTGTTGCAAAACGTGACGTACTTCCGGATCCGATTTATAATTCGAAGCTCGTTTCACGTCTAATTAATAAAATGATGGTTGACGGTAAAAAAGGAACATCTCAGAAAATCCTCTATGGTGCGTTCGAGCTTGTGAAAGAACGTTCAGGTAAAGATCCACTTGAAGTATTCGAAGCGGCACTTACTAACGTAATGCCTGTACTTGAAGTTAAAGCACGCCGCGTAGGTGGAGCAAACTATCAAGTTCCAGTTGAAGTACGCCCTGATCGTCGTACGACTCTTGGACTTCGTTACATCGTTAACTACTCACGCACACGCGGTGAGAAAACAATGGAAGAACGTCTTGCGAATGAAATCCTTGACGCTTCTAACAACACTGGTGCTTCTGTGAAACGCCGTGAAGAAATGCACAAAATGGCAGATGCTAACAAAGCATTCGCTCACTACCGCTGGTAAGATTCGGCGAATCATTGACACTCTAATCCGAGACGGAAGGAGATCTATAATATGGCTAGAAAATTCTCCTTAGAGAATACACGTAATATTGGAATCATGGCTCACATCGATGCCGGTAAAACGACGACGACTGAACGTATCCTTTATTACACTGGTAAAATCCACAAAATCGGAGAAACGCACGAAGGTGCATCTCAAATGGACTGGATGGAGCAAGAGCAAGAGCGCGGAATTACAATCACATCAGCTGCTACAACAGCTGAATGGAAAGGCCACCGCGTAAACATCATTGATACTCCTGGTCACGTAGACTTCACTGTTGAAGTTGAACGTTCCCTTCGTGTTCTTGATGGAGCTGTAACAGTACTTGACGCTCAATCAGGTGTTGAACCACAAACAGAAACGGTTTGGCGTCAAGCGACTAACTATGGCGTTCCACGTCTAGTATTTGTTAACAAGATGGACAAAACGGGTGCAGACTTCCTATATTCTGTAGGTACACTTCGTGAACGTCTTGGAGCAAACGCGCATCCAATTCAATTGCCGATTGGTGCAGAAGATACATTCTCTGCAATCATCGATTTAGTTGAAATGAATGCAGTTTACTACGGCGATGATTCAGGTATGACTGCAGAAATCAAAGAAATTCCGGAAGAATTCCGTGCGCAAGCCGAAGAATACCGTGAAAAAATGATTGAAGCGGTTGCTGAATTTGATGAAGCCCTAATGAATAAATTCTTGGATGAAGAAGAAATTACTACCGCAGAAATCAAAAAAGCAATTCGTAATGCGACATTGGCTGTTGAATTCTATCCGGTTGTATGTGGTACTGCTTTCAAGAACAAAGGTGTTCAACTTGTTCTTGATGCTGTAGTTGATTATCTTCCATCACCACTAGATATCCCGCCTATGAAAGGAACAAATCCTGATACTGATGAAGAAGTTGAGCGTCACTCAGACGACAGCGAGCCGTTCTCGGCACTTGCATTCAAAGTTATGACGGATCCTTATGTAGGTAAATTGACATTCTTCCGTGTGTATTCTGGTGTTCTTCAATCAGGATCATACGTTCAGAACTCTTCTAAAGGGAAGCGTGAACGCGTAGGACGTATTCTACAAATGCATGCCAACTCTCGTGAAGAAATTTCTGAAGTACATTCAGGGGAAATTGCTGCTGCAGTCGGTCTTAAAGATACAGGAACTGGTGACACACTATGTGAGGCTAGCGCACCTGTAATTCTTGAGTCTATGGACTTCCCAGAACCAGTAATCTCACTTTCTGTTGAACCAAAAACAAAAGCCGACCAAGATAAAATGGGTATGGCTCTTGCTAAACTTCAAGAGGAAGACCCGACATTCCGCGCACATACAGACCAAGAAACTGGAGAAGTAATCATCGCTGGTATGGGTGAATTGCATCTTGACGTTCTTGTAGACCGTATGCGCCGTGAATTCAACGTTGAAGCTAACGTCGGAGCGCCACAAGTATCTTACCGTGAAACATTCCGTGCTTCAGCGGAAGTTGAAGGTAAATTCGTGCGTCAATCCGGTGGACGTGGACAGTTTGGTCACGTTTGGATTGAATTCTCTCCTAACGAAGAAGGAAAAGGATTCGAATTCATTAACAACGTTGTTGGTGGATCAGTTCCACGTGAATATATTCCTGCAGTAGAAGCTGGTATCCGTGATTCACTTGACAATGGTGTAGTTGCTGGTTATCCTTTGATCGACATTAAAGCTCGTCTATTCGACGGTTCTTATCATGATGTCGACTCCAATGAGATGGCGTTTAAAATTGCTGCATCTATGGCATTGAAAAACGCTGTATCTAAAGTTAGTCCAGTTATACTTGAGCCAATGATGAAAGTTGAAGTTCAGATTCCAGAAGAATACATGGGCGATATTATGGGTGATGTTACATCACGCCGTGGCCGTGTAGAAGGAATGGAAGCTCGTGGTAATTCACAAGTAGTTCGTGCAATGGTTCCACTTGCTAATATGTTTGGTTATGCAACATCTCTACGTTCTAATACACAAGGACGTGGTAACTTCGCAATGTCATTCGATCACTATGAAGAAGTGCCGAAATCAGTTGCTGAAGAAATTATCAAGAAAAACAAAGGCGAATAATAGAATTCAACTTTGTTTCTATTTAAAATGAATTATGAGTAGATATAGGAAGTTAAAGGGGGGCCCCCTTTTAACGCCTATAACTATATAAAAACAAAAAAACTTTTATATTTCGAGGAGGATTTCCACAATGGGAAAAGAAAAATTCGACCGCTCCAAGCAGCATGCTAACGTAGGAACAATCGGTCACGTCGACCATGGTAAAACTACACTAACTGCAGCAATCGCTACAGTTCTTGCAAAAAGATCAGGTGGAGTAGCACGTTCTTACGCGGACGTTGATAACGCACCTGAAGAAAAAGAGCGCGGTATCACAATCAATACTTCACACGTTGAGTATGAAACTGCTACTCGTCACTACGCACACGTTGACTGCCCAGGTCACGCCGACTATGTTAAAAACATGATCACTGGCGCAGCACAAATGGATGGCGGGATCCTAGTTGTTTCTGCAGCTGATGGCCCAATGCCACAAACTCGTGAGCACATCCTTCTTTCACGTCAAGTTGGTGTTCCTTACCTAGTTGTCTTCATGAACAAATGTGACATGGTTGATGACGAAGAACTTCTTGAACTAGTAGAAATGGAAATTCGTGACCTTCTTTCTGAATACGATTTCCCTGGCGATGACATTCCTGTCATCAAAGGATCTGCTCTTAAAGCACTTGAAGGCGAAGAAGAGTGGGAAGATAAAATCGTTGAACTTATGGCTGCTGTTGATGAGTATATCCCAACACCACCACGCGACACTGAAAAACCATTCATGATGCCTGTTGAGGACGTATTCTCAATCACAGGACGTGGAACAGTTGCTACTGGACGCGTTGAGCGTGGAGTAGTTAAAATCGGAGATGTTGTTGACATCATCGGTATCGTTGAAGAACCAAAAAATACAACTGTTACAGGTGTAGAAATGTTCCGTAAACTTCTTGACTATGCAGAAGCTGGCGACAACATCGGTGCACTACTTCGTGGTGTATCACGTGATGATATCCAACGCGGACAAGTACTTGCTAAACCAGGTACTATCATTCCACACACAAAGTTTACATCTGAAGTTTATGTTCTTTCAAAAGAAGAGGGTGGACGTCACACTCCATTCTTCTCTAACTACCGTCCACAGTTCTACTTCCGTACAACTGACGTGACTGGTGTTATCGAACTTCCAGAAGGCGTAGAAATGGTTATGCCTGGGGACAACGTTGAAATGACAATCGATCTAATTGCTCCAATCGCTCTTGAAGAAGGTACGAAGTTCTCTATCCGTGAGGGTGGACGTACTGTAGGCGCTGGCGTTGTAGCAACAATCCTTAAATAATTATTATTAAAAAACCCCGCCCTTAGTGGTGGGGTTTTTTGTTGCCTTTTTTTATTGACAAAGGAAAGTCTCTCTGCTATCTTAATACTATACTTTATTACTTTAGTTGACTAAAGAAACAAATCGCAGGAGGAATACAAATGAATGCTGTAGTTATTGCTGTAGTTGTTATGTTGATTTTAAGTCTATTGAGAGTGAACGTTGTATTGGCACTCGCTACAGGCGCTATTGTTGGCGGATTTACAGGTGGCTTATCATTCGATGAGATAATTGAGTCGTTCACTGATGGCCTGGGTGATGGCGCAACAATTGCGCTCAGTTATGCACTACTAGGTGGATTTGCGGTTGCAATTTCAAAGACGGGCATACCTCAACTGCTTGTAGCAGCGATGTTGCGTATTGTGAAAAAAGAAGGGCAGGCAGATCGTGCAGCTCTAGGTAAAGTGCTGATCGTGTTAATTCTTCTGGCAATGGCCTTATTTTCTCAAAATCTTATACCGATTCACATAGCATTCATACCTTTATTAGTACCTCCGATCTTACATGTATTAAATATGTTGAAAGTAGATCGTCGTCTGATAGCGACAGTCCTAACATTCGGGTTGACGGCTCCGTATATTTTACTCCCTTATGGATATGGATTCATCTTCCATGAAATCTTGGCCAACCAAATGGCAAGTGCAGGTTTAGCAATCGATATGGCGGACATTCCAAAAGCAATGGCGTTCCCGGTTCTTGGGTTAGTTGCGGGTCTTCTAATTGCAATCTTTTTCTCTTATCGCAAGCCAAGGGAATATGCGGACAAACAGATTGAAATCACTGAAGAAGTAGTAGTTGTCAAAACGCGTAATATTGTTTTCACCGTCATGGCTCTTATTGGTACGCTTAGCGTACAGATACCGACGCAGTCTATGATTGCAGGTGCAGTGACTGGGATTGGAATTTTATATATTACTGGAGCACTTAAGTGGAAAGAAGCAGATGGCTTAATCAATGAAGGAATGCGCATGATGGCATTTGTAGGATTTGTTATGATTTCAGCGAACGGATTTGCTGCAGTGCTTCAAGAGACGGGACATGTTATTACGCTTGTCGAATATGCAAGCTCAATTCTTGGAGATAGCAAAGGAGTGGCTGCGCTTGTCATGCTTCTTGTCGGGTTAATCGTAACGATGGGAATCGGATCCTCGTTTGCGACAATCCCAATTATTGCATCAATCTTCGTACCTCTCAGTATGGAATTCGGTTTTAGCACGTTAGCTATCATCGCACTTATTGGAACGGCGGCCGCACTTGGTGATGCAGGATCGCCTGCATCGGACTCTACGCTTGGGCCGACTGCCGGTCTTGATGTCGATGGTCAGCATAATCATATTTGGGATACATGTGTACCTACATTTATTCACTACAATATCCCATTAATTATCTTCGGGTGGGCAACAGTCATGTTTTTTAATTAATAAAGTGTTCGGTCTATTGCTCACAATGTTGCAATATGAGCGTGAGGGAATTATACTAAAAAAGCTGAGAAAAAGAATTCCGCCAAAAGACTTGCGTGATTCTTTTTCTTTGTGTATAATATTGAATGTTGGTCTTTGACTGCGATGAAGCGAGAGGTTGCCGACACACCAGGCCGCTTTGCCATGGCATGTGTGTGGGAAATTTTCGCGGAGAATGTCTATAACAAAATAGGCGCAAGGGAGGGAAAATAATGGCAAAACAAAAAATTCGTATTCGTTTAAAAGCATATGATCATAGAATTCTTGATCAATCAGCTGAAAAGATCGTAGAAACAGCAAAACGTTCGGGTGCTAGTGTATCGGGTCCGATTCCACTACCGACTGAAAGAACTGTCTACACGATTCTTCGTGCGGTGCATAAATACAAAGATTCGCGCGAGCAGTTTGAAATGCGTACTCACAAACGTCTAATCGATATCGTTAACCCGACACCACAAACTGTCGATGCTTTAATGAAACTCGATTTACCATCAGGCGTTGACATTGAAATTAAACTTTAATCGATACTAAATAAAACACACATTAATTCAGGAGGTGGACTAAATGACCAAAGGAATCTTGGGAAGAAAACTCGGTATGACGCAAATTTTTGCTGAAAACGGAGATCTTATCCCGGTAACAGTGATTGAGGCTGGACAAAACGTTGTTCTTCAAAAGAAGACTACGGAAACAGACGGCTACGAATCAATCCAAATCGGATTTGAAGATAAACGCGAAAAGCTTGCTAACAAACCTGAAAAAGGGCACGTTGCAAAAGCTGATACTGCACCTAAGCGCTTCATTCGCGAATTCCGCGAATTAGACGTTTGTGGCTACGAAGTTGGTCAAGAAGTCAAAGTTGATACTTTTGCTGAAGGCGATATCGTCGACATCACAGGTACATCAAAAGGTAAAGGGTTCCAGGGTGTTATCAAGCGTCACGGATATTCACGCGGACCTATGACCCACGGATCACGTCATCACCGCGCACCAGGTTCAATCGGATCTGTTGATGCACAACGTGTATTCAAAGGTAAAAAAATGCCTGGACGTATGGGTGGCAAAACAGTAACAGTACAAAACCTTGAAATTATACGAGTTGACACTGAGCGCAACTTGCTACTAGTAAAAGGTAACGTTCCAGGATCACGCAAATCACTTCTACAAGTGCGTAGCGCAATCAAAGGGAACTGATTATTAAAGGAAGGAGGAAACAGGAATGCCTAAAGTATCCGTATTAAACCAGGCAGGAACTTCTGTCGGAGACATCGAACTAAATGAAGCAATCTTTGGTATCGTGCCGAACGAAGCTGTCTTATTCGAAGCATTGGTTCAACAGCGCGCTTCATTACGTCAAGGTAACCACAAAGTGAAATCCCGTGGGGAAGTAGCTGGTGGCGGACGTAAACCGTGGCGTCAAAAAGGTACAGGTCGTGCTCGTCAAGGGTCGATCAGATCACCACAATGGCGTGGAGGCGGTATCGTATTCGGTCCAGCTCCAAGAAGCTATAGCTACAAATTACCGAAGAAAGTCCGGAGGTTGGCTCTTCTTTCAGCTCTTTCTACGAAAGTTCGCGAAGAAGATATCATCGTTCTTGAAGGGCTAACATTCGATGCACCAAAAACAAAAGAGTTCATCAAAGTACTAGCTGATCTATCAATTAACAAGAAAGCGTTGATTGTAACTGCAGATCTAGATGAAACTGTGGCATTGTCCGCACGTAACATCCCTGGCATCAGTGTAGTAACAGCGACAGGCATTAACGTACTTGACCTTATTGGTCACGATAAACTAGTAATAACTAAAGCAGCAGTTCAAAAAATAGAGGAGGTGCTTGGTTAATGGAAGCACGTGATATTCTAAAACGTCCGGTCATTACCGAGCGTACTTCTGAACAAATGGAATTCAAAAAGTACACTTTTGAAGTTGATACGCGCGCTAATAAAACACATATTAAGCAAGCTATCGAAGAAGTTTTCGGTGTTCAAGTTGATAAAGTGAACGTACAGAACTACAAAGGCAAACTTAAGCGTATGGGTAAGCACTCCGGTTATACGAACAGACGCCGTAAAGCGATTGTTACATTAACTGCTGACTCAAAAGACATCGAACTTTTCGAAATGTAATTCGAACAACTATAGATATTTAATTATATGAAGGAGGGAACACAAATGGCGATTAAGAAATACAAACCTACCTCCAACGGACGCCGTAACATGACTACATCCGATTTTGCTGAGATTACTGCTGACAAACCGGAAAAATCATTGCTTGCACCGCTTAAGCGGAAAGGCGGCCGTAACAACACTGGTAGGATTACTGTTCGTCACCATGGTGGAGGCCACAAGCGCCAATACCGTGTCATCGATTTCCAACGCCGGAAAGATGGCATACCAGGACGCGTTGCTACGATCGAATACGATCCAAACCGTTCAGCCAACATTGCTCTAATCAATTACGTAGATGGAGAGAAACGTTACATCCTCGCTCCAAAAGGTTTAGTAGTTGGAGCAACGATTATGTCAGGCCCAGAATCGGATATCAAGGTCGGTAACTCACTTCCACTTGAAAACATTCCAATGGGTACTACAATTCACAACATCGAAATGAAACCAGGTAAAGGCGGACAATTAGTACGTTCAGCAGGAACATCTGCACAACTACTAGGCCGTGAAGATAAGTACGTTATTGTACGTCTTCAATCTGGAGAAGTTCGTATGATTCTTGCAACATGCCGCGCGACAATTGGTCAAGTTGGTAATGAACAACACGAACTTATCAACATCGGTAAAGCAGGACGTTCACGTTGGATGGGTAAACGCCCAACAGTACGTGGTTCTGTCATGAACCCTAACGATCACCCACACGGTGGTGGTGAAGGTAAAACTGGTATCGGTATGAAGTCTCCAGTAACTCCGTGGGGCAAACCGACACTTGGTTATAAAACACGTAAGAAAAACAACAAATCCGACAAACTTATTGTTCGTCGTCGCAAGAAGTAATAGTAATGCACTGCGGTTCAATGATTGGACCGTAGTACAAACACGGAGGGAGGTTCCAACATGGGCCGCAGCTTGAAAAAAGGACCATTTGTAGACGATCATCTTATGAAGAAGGTTGAAGCACAAAAGGATTCCGAGAAAAAACAGGTTATCAAAACATGGTCACGACGTTCAACAATCTTCCCGACTTTCATCGGAATGACAATTGCTGTATACGACGGACGTAAACACGTTCCTGTCTACGTTACTGAAGATATGGTTGGTCACAAACTTGGTGAATTCGCACCTACGCGCACATACAGAGGTCATGGCGCCGACGATAAGAAAACAAGACGTTAATTGAGAGGAGGTTATTCTGATGCAACAAGCAAAAGCTACTGCCCGCACAGTCCGTATTGCTCCTCGCAAAGTCCGTTTGGTCGTTGATCTTATCCGGGGCAAGAAAATCGGTGAAGCTGTCGCGATTCTACGTTTGACGCCGAAAGCGGCATCTCCGGTAGTGGAAAAAGTTTTGAATTCAGCGATTGCAAATGCTGAGCATAACTATGAAATGGATGTCGAAAACCTAATTGTTAGCGAAGTTTTCGTTGACGAAGGTCCGACTATGAAACGTTTCCGTCCACGCGCACAAGGACGTGCAAGTGCAATTAATAAACGTACGAGCCACATCACATTAGTGGTATCAGAAAAGAAGGAGGGATAATTCGTGGGTCAAAAAGTACATCCTAACGGTTTACGGGTCGGTATCATCCGTGACTGGGAGTCTAAATGGTACGCAGAAAAAGACTATGCGACTCTCTTGCACGAAGATTTGAAAATCCGTGATTTCATCGAAAAACGCCTTATAGAAGCATCTGTTTCTAAAGTGGAAATTGAACGTGCTGCAAAGCGTGTTAACATCAGCATCCACACTGCTAAGCCAGGAATGGTTATTGGTAAAGGTGGTACTGAGGTCGAAACACTTCGTAAAATGTTGAACGACATCACTGGTAAACGCGTTCACATCAACATTATTGAAATTAAGCGTGCAGATCTTGATGCGAAACTAGTAGCAGAATCAATTGCACGTCAGCTAGAAACACGCGTATCTTACCGTCGTGCACAGAAACAAGCGATTCAACGTACGATTCGCTCTGGCGCTAAAGGTATTAAAACACAAGTTTCTGGACGTCTTGGCGGTGCTGACATCGCTCGGTCGGAACATTATAGTGAAGGTACTGTCCCTCTCCATACATTACGTGCAGACATTGATTATGCACACGCAGAAGCTGACACAACATTTGGTAAGCTTGGCGTTAAAGTATGGATTTACCGTGGAGAAGTCCTTCCAGTGAAGAAGAAGAACTCTGAGGAAGGAGGCAACTAATATGTTAATGCCTAAACGAGTTAAATATCGTCGTGTATTCCGTGGTAAAATGCGCGGTACTACAAAAGGCGGAGCAACAGTTCAATTCGGCGAATACGGTCTACAAGCGCTAGATTCGGCGTGGATTACTAACCGTCAAATCGAAGCAGCACGTATTTCAATGACACGTTACATGAAACGTGGCGGTAAAGTATGGATCAACATCTTCCCGCACAAACCATATACGAAGAAGCCTCTTGAAGTCCGGATGGGTTCCGGTAAAGGTGCTGTAGAAGGCTGGGTTGCAGTTGTTAAACCTGGTAGAGTTATGTTCGAAATAGCAGGTGTATCGGAAGAAGTTGCACGTGAAGCACTTCGCCTTGCATCTCACAAACTTCCTATCAAAACTAAGTTTGTAAAACGTGAAGAAATTGGTGGTGAATCTAATGAAAGCTAATGAAATCCGTGACTTAACAACTGCAGAGATTGAGCAAAAAGTGAAATCACTGAAAGAAGAGCTTTTCAACCTTCGCTTCCAACTTGCGACAGGTCAATTAGAAAACACTGCACGCATCCGAGAAGTTCGTAAATCGATTGCGCGCATGAAAACAGTAATACGTCAAAGAGAAATCAGTGCAAATAACTGATGAAGGAGGTTGCAGCCATGACTGAGGAGCGTAACCAGCGCAAAGTGTATACAGGCCGCGTTGTATCCGACAAAATGGATAAAACAGTTACTGTAATGATCGAAACGCAAAAGAAACATGCTAAATACGGTAAACGTGTTAAGTACTCTAAGAAATTTAAGGCCCACGATGAACTAAACGAAGCGAAAATCGGTGATGTTGTTCGTATTATGGAAACTCGTCCATTGTCAGCAACAAAACGTTTCCGCCTACTCGAAGTTGTCGAAAAAGCGGTCATCATCTAATAACGTTCGGAGATATAAATCCGGGAGGAGGTAGCCTCAATGATCCAACAGGAAAGTCGTATGAAAGTCGCCGACAATTCAGGCGCTCGTGAAGTACTTACAATTAAGGTTTTAGGCGGTTCAGGCCGTAAAGTGGCAAATATCGGTGACGTAGTAGTAGTTACTGTTAAAAAAGCAACACCAGGTGGCGTTGTTAAAAAAGGTGAAGTCGTCAAGGCTGTTATCGTCCGCACGAAAAGCGGAGTACGCCGTAAAGACGGTTCTTACATTACTTTTGACGAAAACGCTTGTGTTATTATCCGTGACGACAAGAGCCCACGTGGAACTCGTATTTTCGGACCAGTTGCTCGCGAACTTCGTGACAGCAACTTCATGAAAATCATTTCACTAGCTCCTGAAGTTCTTTAATTACATGATAGTGCCAATCAAGGAGGTGCGACAGAATGAATGTTAAAAAAGGCGATAAAGTTATGGTCATCACTGGTAAAGACAAAGGTAAAACTGGTGTGATTCTAGTAGCTTTCCCTAAAAAGGATCGCGTGCTTGTTGAAGGTGTTAACATCGTCAAGAAACATACGAAACCTAACCAGGAAAATCCTCAAGGTGGAATTGTGAGCCAAGAGGCAGCTATCCATGTATCAAACGTCATGTTGATCGATCCTAAGACAGGCGAGCCAACTCGCGTAGGTTACAAGATTGAAGATGGCAAAAAAGTTCGTGTTGCTAAAAAATCCGGAGAAAACCTGGACAAATAAGTAACGGATGAAAGGAGGTCCAACAGATGAGCCGTTTAAAAGATAAGTTTAAAAACGAAGTCACACCTGCTCTTATGAGCAAGTTTGAATATACATCAGTAATGCAAGTACCAAAAGTTGATAAAATCGTCATTAACATGGGTGTTGGTGATGCTGTTCAAAACACGAAAGCACTAGATGCGGCAGTGGAAGATCTAACAATTATTTCGGGTCAAAAACCTGTTGTCACAAAAGCAAAGAAATCAATCGCTGGATTCCGTCTCCGTGAAGGCATGCCTATCGGAACGAAAGTTACTCTACGCGGCGAGCGTATGTATGAATTCCTAGACAAGCTGATTTCGGTTTCATTGCCCCGTGTACGTGACTTCCGTGGTGTTTCTAAGAAAGCATTCGACGGTCGCGGAAACTATACGCTTGGCGTAAAAGAGCAACTAATTTTCCCTGAAATTGATTATGATAAAGTATCTAAAATACGCGGTATGGATATCGTCATCGTTACGACTGCAAACTCCGATGAAGAAGCACATGAGTTATTAATGCAGTTCGGCATGCCGTTCCAAAAGTAAATAAGAGGGAGGCGTAAACGTGGCTAAAAAATCAATGATCGCTAAACAAAAACGCGCACCAAAATTCGAAGTGCAAGCATACACACGTTGTGAACGTTGTGGTCGTCCGCATTCCGTATATCGTAAATTCAAGCTTTGCCGTATTTGTTTCCGCGAGTTAGCATATAAGGGACAAATTCCTGGCGTCAAAAAAGCCAGCTGGTAAACCCCTAAATTTGGGAAGGAGGTAAATGTAATGACAATGAGTGATCCGATCGCAGACATGCTTACACGCATTCGTAACGCCAATATGGTTCGTCACGAAAAGCTTGAAGTACCTGCTTCAAACATGAAAAAAGAAATCGCAGAAATCCTTAAACGTGAAGGTTTCGTACGCGACGTTGAATATGTTGAGGATAGCAAACAAGGTATCATCCGCATTTTCCTTAAATATGGTCAAAATAACGAACGTGTTATTACTGGTCTTAAACGTATTTCAAAACCAGGTCTTCGTGTATACGCTAAAACAAACGAAGTTCCTAAAGTTTTGAACGGTCTTGGTATCGCCCTCGTTTCTACATCAAATGGCGTACTTACAGACAAAGAAGCACGCGCTAAACAAGTAGGCGGAGAAGTAGTAGCTTACGTCTGGTAATCCGTAACAAATGAATGGAGGTGCACTTGAATGTCCCGTATTGGCAAAAAGCCGATTGAGGTACCTGAAAACGTAACAGTTACTATTACAGAAGGTAACTTTGTTACTGTTAAAGGACCTAAAGGCGAACTTACAAACACATTTAACTCGGATATTAAAATCGAGCAGGAGAACAATGTAATCACATTGATCCGTCCTTCTGAATCCAAAGAACACCGTTCCATTCATGGAACGACACGTTCACTACTCGATAATATGGTGGTAGGCGTTTCACAAGGTTTCGAACGCAAACTTGAACTAGTCGGTGTCGGTTACCGTGCGTCACTTCAAGGTTCGAAATTGGTGTTGAACATTGGTTACTCTCACCCAGTTGAATTTACACCGGAAGCTGGAATTGAAGTAGAAGTTCCTGCTAACACTAAGATCACTGTTCGCGGTATCAATAAAGAACGCGTAGGTGCTCTTGCATCAAACATAAGAAAAGTACGTCCACCAGAGCCTTATAAAGGCAAAGGGATTCGTTACGAAGGCGAAGTTGTCCGTCGTAAAGAAGGTAAAACAGGTAAATAATGCCGCTTAAGGCATCTGGAAGGAGTGATCACGATGATTACGAAAAAAGACAAGAATGCTACTCGTAAGAAACGTCATGCACGTGTGCGTCGTAAAATCAGCGGGACTGCAGCTCGTCCACGCCTAAACGTATTCCGTTCAAACAAGCATATCTATGCTCAATTGATTGATGACGTGAATGCAGTAACGATTGTAAGTGCTTCTTCAATGGATAAAGATTTTGGATCTGAATCCAAAGCAGACACTGCAGCAGCAGTAAAAGTCGGCGAGATGATCGCAAAGAAAGCTGTTGAAAAGGACGTTAAGTCAGTAGTATTTGACCGTGGCGGTTACCTATTTCACGGCCGTGTGAAAGCTCTTGCAGACTCAGCACGTGAAAACGGTCTGGAATTTTAATTAAGAAGGAGGTACACATTTCATGCGTCGTAATGATCAGAATAAAAGTGAATTCGAAGAACGCGTAGTTACGATTAACCGCGTAGCGAAAGTTGTGAAAGGCGGACGTCGTTTCCGTTTCACTGCTCTCGTCGTTGTCGGAGACAAAAATGGCCGTGTCGGTTTCGGTACTGGTAAAGCACAAGAAGTTCCGGATGCAATCCGTAAAGCAATTGAAGATGCGAAGAAGAATTTGATCGTTGTGCCAATGGTCAAAGGAACAACTCCGCACGAAATTCTTGGACATTTTGGTGCAGGAAAAATCCTCATCAAACCAGCAGCTCCTGGTACTGGAGTTATCGCCGGCGGACCTGTTCGTGCGGTACTTGAACTTGCAGGCATCACGGATATCCTTTCTAAATCTCTTGGGTCAAGCACACCAATCAATATGGTTCGTGCAACAATCGAAGGATTGACGAATTTGAAACGCGCAGAAGACGTAGCTAAATTGCGCGGTAAATCCGTGAAAGAACTGTATAGTTAAGGGGGGAAATACAATGGCGAATAAACTTGAAATTACCCTTACAAAAAGCGTTATCGGCTCTAAGCCAGCACAGCGTAAAACAGTCGAAGCGCTTGGACTTCGTAAATTACACCAAACGGTCGAACATCAGGATAATGTTGCAATTCGTGGCATGATCGGCAAAGTAGACCATCTTGTAACAATTAAGGAACTATAATTCCGATTTTTTGAATAAGGAGGTGCCAATGAGATGAAATTACACACTATGAAACCTGCTGAAGGTTCTCGTACAAAACGTAAACGTATTGGGCGCGGAATCGGTTCTGGTTTTGGTAAAACTTCCGGTAGAGGTCACGGTGGACAAAACTCCCGTTCGGGCGGTGGCGTTCGTCTTGGTTTTGAGGGTGGACAAATTCCCCTTTTCCAAAGACTTCCTAAACGTGGTTTCACTAACATCAACCGTAAGGATTACGCAATCGTAAACCTTGACACGCTTAATCGTTTCGACGAAGGTACTGAAGTAACGCCTGAGCTACTAATCGAATCAGGCATCGTGAGCAATGCAAAATCAGGTATTAAGATTCTGGGTAACGGGATTCTTGAGAAAAAGATTACTGTCAAAGCTCACAAATTCTCTGCTTCCGCTAAAGAAGCTATCGAGAAAGCTGGCGGGCAAACCGAGGTGGTTTAATGTTTCAGACAATCTCTAACTTTATGCGCGTTCGAGATATAAGGTCTAAAATCTTTTACACATTGCTTGTGCTTATCGTTTTCAGATTAGGAACTTTCATTCCTGTTCCAAACGTTGATGCAACAGCACTCCAACAAACCGATAATAATCTTATTGGGTTACTGAATGTATTTGGTGGTGGGGCCCTTGCCAACTTCTCTATTCTTGCCATGGGTATCATGCCATACATTACCGCATCTATTATTGTGCAATTATTGCAGATGGATGTAGTACCGAAATTTACTGAATGGGCGAAACAAGGGGATGTCGGAAGACGGAAACTTGCACAGTTCACAAGGTATTTCACAATAATCCTAGCCTTTATTCAAGCAATCGCTATGTCATTTGGTTTTAACCAAATGTACGGCGGTACACTGATTAAAGACGAAGGTGTTTCGACATATGTGGTCATCGCGATCGTATTGACGGCAGGAACTGCATTTCTTTTATGGCTTGGTGAACAGATTACAGCAAAAGGTGTTGGGAATGGTATTTCCATTATTATCTTTGCTGGTATCGTCGCAGCAATCCCAAATGCAGTCAACCAACTTTACGCAACACAGATCCAAGATGCAGGTGAGCAATTGTTCATTAAGTTGGCAATCATGGCTCTTCTACTCGTCTTGATCATTGCGATTACTGTCGGAATTATTTACTTCCAAGAAGCACTTCGGAAAATTCCGATCCAATATGCGAAGCGTGTCACTGGACGAGGTCAAACGACTGCAGGCCAACAGACACACTTACCATTGAAACTTAATGCTGCAGGGGTTATCCCGGTAATCTTTGCTTCTGCATTTTTCATTACACCGCAATCAATAGCGACCTTCTTCGGTAATAACAGTGTAACGACTACAATTACAAACGTTTTCGATTATACGAAACCGATTGGAATGGTGTTTTACCTGATACTGATCATTGCATTCACATATTTCTACGCATTCATCCAGGTGAATCCGGAGAACATTGCGGATAATTTGAAAAAACAAGGCGCTTATATCCCGGGCATCCGCCCAGGACAAAATACACAAAATTACCTAACGAGCACTTTGTATAGACTGACATTCGTTGGTGCGATATTCCTCGCTACTGTCGCAGTCATGCCAATATTCTTCATCAATATCGCAAACCTTCCACAGTCTGCGCAAATTGGAGGAACAAGTTTGATCATCGTCGTCGGGGTTGCACTCGAAACGATGAAACAACTTGAATCACAACTTGTGAAAAGGCATTACAAAGGATTCATGAAGTAATAATCACAAAGGTTCATCTCTTTGTGATGTGAATATGAATGGGAGTGCAATACGTATGAATATCGTATTAATGGGTCTGCCAGGAGCCGGTAAAGGTACACAGGCAGACAGAATTGTCGAAAAGTACGGAACCCCTCATATTTCTACAGGCGATATGTTCCGTGCTGCTATCCAAGAAGGCACGGAACTTGGAGTCAAAGCAAAGTCGTTCATGGATCAGGGAGCACTTGTCCCTGATGAAGTGACAATCGGAATTGTTCGTGAACGATTAAGCAAATCCGATTGCGATAACGGATTCCTACTTGACGGTTTCCCGCGTACAGTTCCTCAAGCTGAAGCGCTTGATAAGCTTTTGGCTGACATGGGGAAAAAGATTGAGTATGTACTCAATATCCAAGTCGAGAAAGAAGAACTTATTGCGAGGCTGACAGGCCGCCGTATCTGTAAAGTATGCGGTACGTCCTATCATTTGCTTTTCAACGCTCCACAGGTTGAAGGCATATGTGATAAGGATGGCGGAGAACTTTATCAGCGAGCCGATGACAATCCGGAAACTGTCACGAACCGTCTGGAAGTAAATATGAATCAAACCGCACCACTTTTGGCGTTTTACGATTCCAAAGAGGTATTGGTGAACATCGATGGGCAAAAAGACATCAAGGACGTTTTCAAGGACTTGGACGCTATTCTGCAAGGAAACGGACAATAATCCTTTTCAAACTTAGATATTATAAACTTTTTTTGGGTAGTATAGTATATAAGCATAGAATAAACGTTTCAACGAGCTGCAAAAGCATATGATGCCCGGTATAACAACTAGTTGTTTTTTAGCGGATGTACGGTTCTAAAACACAGTAAATGCATTTTCCTGTTCAGGCAGGTATAATGAATTTCGTGGAAAGAACTGTATAACGCAACTGGGGACTCATCCACGGCATTCTGGACAGTTGTGTCCATTTCGACGCAATTTTCCACAACACGAAGTCGAGGACTGACTTAAGGGAAACGGAATGTGACAGACCTCTTTCGAACATCACTCATGCAATCCGGACATATGTTGAAGGAAGCTTTAAAGGCGACTGATGCCGCTCGATGGTGAGAACCTTTATTGGATATAGAAGGGAGACTGGGTTGATGGCGAAAGATGATGTAATTGAAGTTGAAGGAACCGTACTCGAAACGTTGCCGAATGCGATGTTTAAAGTTGAGCTGGAAAACGGCCATACAATTCTTGCGCATGTATCAGGCAAAATTCGTATGCACTTTATCCGCATCCTGCCTGGCGACAAAGTGACAATGGAACTCTCGCCTTATGATTTAACACGTGGTCGTATAACATACCGTTTTAAATAATCTTTTGCACTCCGGAATATTGAAGGAGGTTGGGTAAGATGAAAGTAAGGCCATCTGTAAAACCGATCTGTGAAAAATGTAAAATTATTCGCAGACGCGGCCGAGTAATGGTAATCTGTGAAAATCCGAAACATAAACAAAGACAAGGCTAATTCTGAAGGAGGTGCACAATCTATATGGCACGTATTGCTGGTGTAGACGTTCCGCGCGATAAGCGCGTTGTCATTTCATTAACTTACATTTTCGGAATCGGAAAAACAACTGCTCAAAAAGTATTAGCAGCAGCTGGAGTATCTGAGGATGCGCGCGTTCGTGATCTTACTGACGCAGAGCTTGATAAAATCCGTGAACAATTGGACGGTTTCAAAGTTGAAGGTGACCTTCGACGTGAAACTTCCCTTAACATCAAACGTTTGATGGAAATCGGTAGCTTCCGTGGTATCCGTCATCGTCGTGGACTACCTGTTCGTGGACAAAACACGAAGAATAACGCACGTACTCGTAAAGGTCCTAAACGGACAGTAGCGAACAAGAAAAAATAATAGGTAAAGGAGGTATCTTCTTAACATGGCACGTAAACAACAAACTCGTAAACGTCGTGTGAAAAAGAATATTGAATCCGGTATTGCACATATCCGCTCAACATTCAATAATACAATTGTTACAATCACTGACATGCAAGGGAACGCACTATCTTGGTCAAGTGCAGGTGCACTAGGCTTCAGAGGTTCTCGTAAATCAACTCCTTTTGCTGCACAGATGGCTGCTGAAACAGCTGCTAAAACATCTATGGAGCACGGTCTAAAAACGTTGGAAGTTACTGTTAAAGGTCCAGGTGCTGGACGTGAAGCAGCCATTCGTTCACTACAAGCTGCAGGTCTTGAAGTTACTGCAATCAGAGACGTTACCCCGGTTCCGCATAATGGATGCCGACCACCAAAACGCCGTCGTGTATAATGGCTTATTCTCCATATGATTGAGAAACACAATTTTTGTCAACAATGATTGTGCGATTGCAATTTGCCGTCTATGAAAATCGATTTCAATATGGAACGGCCTATACATTGATGTTTTGAAGGAGGGTAAATGAATGATCGAGATTGAGAAACCGAAGATTGAAACAGTTATGATCGGCGAAGACATCAAGTTCGGTAAGTTTATCATCGAACCACTCGAACGCGGATATGGAAACACGTTAGGGAACTCCCTGCGCCGGGTCCTTCTATCCTCATTGCCGGGTGCTGCTGTCACATCTATTCAGATTGATGGTGTGCTTCATGAGTTCTCAACAATTGAAGGTGTCGTAGAAGACGTCGCGTCAATTATTTTGAACGTAAAAAAACTGGCTCTCAAAATCTATTCAGATGAAGAGAAAGTGATTGAGATAGACGTGAAAGGCGAAGGAGTCATTACAGCTGCGGACATTACACATGATAGTGACGTAGAAGTATTGAACCCTGAACTACCTATCGCGACTCTTGGTAAAAACGGACATTTGCGCATGCGTATGTATGCTGTACGTGGACGCGGTTACGCACCTTCTGATCAAAACAAACGTGAGGATCTCGCAATTGGCGTTATTCCAATCGATTCTATTTACACTCCAGTTTCACGCGTTAACTTCCAAGTGGAAAACACTCGGGTTGGCCAAATGGCGAACTTCGATAAGTTGACACTTGATGTTTGGACAGATGGCAGCATTGGTCCTAAAGAAGCTGTTTCACTTGGGGCAAAAATCCTGACAGAACATCTAAATATATTTGTCGGTATGACAGATGAAGCCCAAACTGCAGAAATTATGGTGGAAAAAGAAGAAGATCAGAAAGAGAAAGTGCTCGAGATGACTATTGAGGAACTTGACCTTTCAGTTAGATCTTACAACTGCCTAAAACGTGCAGGCATCAATACAGTTCTTGAACTTGCTAGCAAGTCAGAGGATGAAATGATGAAGGTACGAAATCTTGGCCGTAAATCACTTGAAGAAGTGAAAGCGAAATTGGACGAGCTTAACCTAGAGTTACGCACTGAAGATTGAGTGAATTTATAGATTGAAGGAGGGAAACTTCTATGGGATACAGAAAACTTGGACGTACAAGTTCACAACGTAAAGCAATGCTTCGCGACCTAGCGACAGATCTTATCGTACACGAACGTATTCAAACGACAGAAGCTCGTGCGAAAGAATTGCGTTCAGTTGTTGAGAAAATGATCACGCTTGGTAAACGTGGAGACTTGCATGCACGTCGTCAAGTTGCACAATTCATCCGTCGCGAACTTGTTACGATGACGGACGAAGAAGGCAAAGAGACAGAAATCTTCGCAATCCAAAAACTTTTTGATAACGTTGCTCCACGCTACGCTGAGCGTCAAGGTGGATACACACGGATCATGAAAATGGGACCTCGTCGCGGCGACGGAGCTCCTGTCGTTGTAATCGAACTCGTTTAACTAGATTCAGTGGGCGTCAGAACGCCCACTGAACCAAGTTAGAGCCTCCGGCGAATATAATTTTGCCGAGGAGTAATTGATTTAGTCTACAAGGGGGTGTGTCTGGCGTTCCCAGAGCCGCACCCTTTTTTCAAAATTTATACGACAAATTTAAAAGCTGAGTGTTACGATCGTCGGTGAATACCGCCTGGTCTAGCTCTACGCACCTCATCCGCGGTATCGGATTGAGCACCTGGTACTAGTCATAGATATGAGCGCATTTCTTCGGATGAGGTGCGCGCTTTTTTTTATCCAAAAATAATAAATTTTTTTTCGGAGGGATTCCTTGGCAGTTCGCAAGGAGTCCTTCTATACATAATGTGAATGTAGTCGGAGGTGGTAGGCGATGAAGGAAATTCTGTCGATGGATAATGTGTCTTATTCTTATCAATCTGAGGACGCGGTCACAAAGAAAGCAGTCGATGGTGTGTCGTTTACGGTACAAGACGATGAATGGATTGCGATTGTTGGCCATAATGGTTCTGGTAAGTCGACGCTTGCGAAATTAATGATTGGTCTGTTGTTCCCGGAAGAAGGGAATATCAACGTGTTTATCGAGAAATTGACTGAGGACAACATATGGGATATACGTTCACAAATGGGTTTTGTTTTTCAGAACCCGGATAATCAATTTGTTGGTTCGACAGTCCAAGATGATGTTGCATTTGCATTAGAAAACAACGGAGTTCCTTTCGAAGAGATGGTGATCCGAGTTCACGATGCACTTTCGCAGGTAAATATGAGTGATTTCCTCAATCAGGAGCCGCACCATCTCTCCGGCGGACAGAAACAACGCGTTGCAATAGCTGGAGCGCTCGCCTTACATCCAAAGATTCTTATTATGGATGAAGCGACGTCAATGCTTGATCCACAGGGGCGTAATGAAGTGATTCATTTAGTTGAAGAGTTGAAAAGGAAGACGGGTCTTACGGTCATCTCCATAACACATGACTTGGAAGAGGCGTTGTTGGCAGATCGAATCATTGTCATGAACAAAGGCAAAGTTCTGACGATTGGTACGCCAGAGCAGATATTTGCCCGGGGAGATGAACTTGAGGAGATAGGCTTGGACTTGCCATTCGCTATGAGAGTATCTGACTTGTTACGGGAGTCTGGGATGGAGCTTAACGGTGAGCATATGACGGAAGAAGAGTTGGTGAATGAATTATGGACATCTCACTTCAGCAAGTAGGGTATTTGTATGGGAAAGACACTCCTTTTGAAAAGAGAGCATTGCAAGACGTAAATGCAACGATACGTTCTGGCTCTTATTCTGCAATTATAGGCCATACCGGCTCAGGAAAATCGACACTTCTAATGCATTTGAATGGTTTGTTAAAACCTTCAGAAGGTGTTGTGAAAATTGGAGATACGACGATTACTGCCGGTACGAAAGCGAAAGGGCTGAAAGAGGTCCGCAGGCATGTAGGAATTGTTTTTCAGTTTCCAGAGCATCAACTATTTGAGGAAACTGTAGAAAAAGATATTATGTTCGGTCCTATGAATTTTGGTGTGCCCGAAGAAGAGGCAAGAAAACGGGCACATCAACTGATTGAACTGTTAGGACTCCCTCCAGAGGTCGCACAGCAGTCTCCGTTTGACCTTTCAGGCGGACAGATGCGCCGGGTTGCTATAGCTGGAGTCCTTGCGTTCAGACCCTCTGTGCTAGTCTTGGACGAGCCCACAGCAGGACTCGATCCACGAGGTCGGCGTGAAATTATGGAGCTTTTCAGTCGCCTCCATGTTGAAGAAAACCTGACGACAATTCTCGTGACACATAGTATGGAAGATGCTGCACGTTATGCGGACAATGTTGTTGTTATGCATGATGGACGTTCAGTCATGTCCGGGACCGCGCAAGAAGTGTTTAGTGATGAAGAGAAGCTAAAGTCTTTTAGGTTAGGTTTACCGCGCTCAGTAAAGTTCCAACGTGATATTGAGAAGTTAATCGGCCGTCCACTCCAAGGGCTGGCATTGACGGAAGAACAGCTTGCGAAGGCGATAGCATTTGCTGCGGCGGAAGAAGGTGGCCGTTAATGTTGGAAAAGATGATTTTCGGCCGTTATATCCCGGGAAATTCATTTGTCCATAAACTGGACCCCCGTTCGAAGTTGTCATTTGTGTTTTTGTTTATCATCGGAGTGTTCCTTGCAAATAATACAGTGACATATGCCGTGCTGTTAGGATTTACATTTCTTGTTATTTTCACATCAAGGATACGTCTGTATTTCCTGATTAATGGGTTGAAGCCAATTCTTTTCTTGGTTGTCTTCACGTTAATCATGCATATCTTTTTTACAAAAGAAGGGGCACTTCTTGTTGATTGGAAGTTCCTAAAGATATACGAAGAAGGATTAAGGCAAGGTATTTTCATTTCCATTCGTTTTCTCGTTCTTGTTTTGCTGACATCCATTTTGACGTTAACAACATCACCGATCTCGATTACAGATGGTATGGAAGATTTACTGGGACCATTTAAGCGATTTAAATTACCAGTTCATGAACTTGCGCTGATGATGTCAATTTCCCTGCGTTTCATCCCGACATTGATGGATGAGACGGATAAGATATTGAAAGCGCAATTGGCGAGGGGCTCAGACATTAGTACTGGCTCTGTTAAGCAGCGAATCCGTGCAGTCATTCCTTTGCTCGTACCGCTCTTCGTGAGTGCGTTCAAACGTGCGGAGGACCTTGCAGTCGCCATGGAAGTTCGCGGGTATCGCGGAGGCGAGGGTAGGACGAGGTACAGGCAGCTGAAATGGCACTGGCGTGATACTACAATAATGGTATTGCTTGCGGTGTTGGTTGTCGTCCTCTTCCTTCTTAGGGCATAGGAGGTAAATGCAGATGCAACGTGTTAAAGCAATTATTTCATATGATGGCACTTCCTTTTCGGGGTATCAGATACAGCCGGGCATGCGGACAGTTCAAGCGGAAATTGATAAAGCGTTAGTGAAAATGCATAAAGACAAGGAAATTTTTTCTGTCGCAAGTGGCAGGACGGATTCCGGAGTGCACGCAACTGGACAAGTGATTCATTTTGACACCCCGTTGAATTTACCGATAGATCGTTGGAAGCTGGCGTTGAATGTACTTTTGCCTACAGATATCCGGTTGGTGGAAGTTGAATACGTCGACGAAGATTTTCATGCCCGTTATTCTGCTACTGGTAAGACTTATGTTTATAAGTGGTCTTATAGTGAAGTACACAGCCCATTTGAGCGTAACTTTTCCGTTCATCTCGGCAGATCGCATCCCGATATTCAGTTGATGAAGGAAGCCGCGGAATTTTTAATAGGGACACATGACTTTACAAGCTTCTGTTCCTCAAAAACCGCTACAACCAATAAAGTCAGAACGATAAGGACGCTTGAGCTAGAAAAGCAAGGTGATTATCTTGTCATGACAATCGAAGGAAACGGTTTTTTATATAATATGGTTCGAAGCATTGCAGGTATGCTTCTTGTAGTAGGGAACGGCTGGAAAACTCCGGGGGACGTCAAGCAAATACTTGAATCTTGCAGTCGTAAAGCGAACGTTAAAACCGCGCCGGCACACGGTTTGTACTTGCAAAAAGTGAGCTACGAGGACTGAGGCAACTTTTCCTGGTGTTTTTCGGATAACCGCTTGACTTAATGTGGAATTCGGTATAAGATGAGTAATGGTATTTCAATAACCCCACAAATAAGCCCCGGAAGGTATACTTGTGTTTAGGGATAGAGAAAACGGGAACTAATAGATATTCATTTAGGAGGATAAAATTATGCGTACAACATTCATGGCTAAAGGTCACGAAGTAGAGCGTAAATGGCTCGTTGTCGACGCTGAAGGACAGACGCTTGGTCGTCTTGCTTCTGAAGTTGCATCACTTTTGCGCGGCAAACATAAACCTACGTTCACACCACACGTTGATACAGGTGACCATGTCATCATCATCAATGCAGAAAAAATACATCTTACAGGTAACAAATTGAAAGACAAAATTTACTACCGTCACTCAGGTTATACGGGTAGCATGAAACAACGTACTGCTCTTGAAATGCGTACGAACTACCCAACAAAAATGCTTGAACTTGCAATTAAAGGAATGCTTCCAAAAGGTCCTTTAGGCCGTCAAACATACAGAAAACTTAACGTATACGCTGGACCGGATCACCCGCACGCAGCACAACAACCAGAAGTATTCGTACTTCGCGGTTAATTAAGAGGAGGAAACAACTTGGCACAAGTACAATATCTCGGCACAGGCCGTCGTAAAAGCTCAGTAGCTCGTGTACGTCTAGTTCCTGGAGATGGCACAATTATCATCAACAACCGCGACGTAGAAGACTACGTACCGTTCGCGACACTTCGCGAAATCATCAAACAACCACTAGTAGCTACAGAAACTCTTGGAAGCTACAATATCCTTGTAAACGTCGATGGTGGTGGATACACAGGACAAGCAGGAGCAATCCGTCACGGAGTTGCACGTGCTCTACTTCAAGTAGACCCTGACTTCCGTCCAGTGCTTAAATCTGCTGGATTCCTAACACGTGATGCAAGAATGAAAGAACGTAAAAAACCAGGTCTTAAAGGCGCACGTCGTGCACCACAGTTCTCAAAACGTTAATCTTTCAATTCAAAGCCCTTTTCCATTCGTGGAGGAGGGCTTTTTGTATGCTTTTAAATCCAGAAAAAAGAACAATGGTGGCAGTCACCACTCTATTGGAATAAGGGGGACATTGGTATATGATGGTATATAGGAAATAGTTCACTGAAAGTAGGCGGAAAATCATATGAGTAAAAAGTTGTTTTTGAGTTCTTTGGCAATGGCAGTTGCGTTACCGGCAATGGTAGTGCCTATGCAAGCTCAAGAAGTTAGTGCTGAGGTTTTGCAAGAGTTAAAGGACGTATCAAAAGGCAATTCAGCATACAAAGAAATCATGGCGATGTATGACCAAGGTATTATCGATGCATACCCAGGCAATCTGTTTAAACCGGCACAATCAATCAGCCGAGTACACGTCGCGTCTTCATTCGTACAAGCACTTGACTTAACACCTGTGAGAGCAGGTAAAGAATTCAAAGACGTACCGAAAACACACCCCGATTACGATATCGTACAAAAAGTCTATCGTGCGGGCATCTTCGATGGTAAAGATGACGGAAATTTCGGCATAGCGGATAACTTAACGCGTGCGCAAATGGCAAAAGTGATAGTTGAAGCATTTAACCTAGACATTCACAAAGGCTATATCTTCGATGACGTGAGCGAAAGCCACTGGGCAAAAGACTATATTTCATCGCTATACATGAGCGGCATCACAACCGGCAGCAACGGTAAATACTTACCAAGCGACTCAGTTTCACGTGCGCACTACGCGATGTTCTTATATCGCGCATTGAATCCAGAAAATGCACCGAAGCCGGATAAGCCATTGACACAGACACCGCCGGTCAAGCCAGAACCTAAACCTAAACCTAAACCTAAGCCTGATAAAGATTGTGTTGAAGGGCTTTATGGTCCTGGAATTAATTCTTGTATCCCAGAGCCAAATACAACTAGGCCAAGTTATGTTCCGAGTGGAGCAAAGCTTATTAAGGACGATGGATATTCACTAGTGTATTCATATAATAAAGGTTTACCTGGTGGTGGAGCAATTAAAGAAGTCATTGCTGATTATACTAGGAACATTGTGATGCTAGGAACAGATAATAATGGAAAGAGTATGATGTTAAATTACCAGCCAGAAAGAGATGTTATTCAGTTTACAACGTTTGGTGAAAAACCAGTCGTGAACACAGAGAGTTTGAGTCTGTTGTACGAAATCGGTAGAGATTTTGCTAAAGGCTATGGCATGAATGAGATAGAGATAGACATAAATATTGATACAGAAAATGGATCTCGATCTTGGATAGTTAATACAAAATCTAAAACTTTAGGCGAAGAAATAGAGAAAGTAAATAAATCCACAAACATAGAGATCACCCTAAAACAAACAAAGGATGGGAGAGTCATATATTCATTCTATGGCATGGAAAATAACGACAAATACGAGTGGGAAATTACTTCAGAAGACTGTAAGGGCGGAATATGCTCCAAAGATGTAGACTCAATAAAGCTAGATAAAGATATGAAATTTGTAATCAAATATGAAGAAAAATAGATTTACCTGAATTATTCATAGCGAGTTAGGTCTTGAGGATTTTCTGGTTGAGTGCTTCGTGCCAGTCACTCGTTCAATCGTGAAAGTTCGAACAAGCATGTTTGTTTGAATTAACGCGTTTATTTTAGTGACACCAAAAAGCAATTGGAAAACGATTAACCATATAGAAGTTAACAAAGTGTATTCAACTAGCTTCTATTTTGGTTCAAATTGGTTCAAGTCGCATCAATTTTTATACATGTTCAACCCTTTATATCAATTTACAATTCTATTCGTTATTGATAGGAAGGGATTTAGATGGTTTGGTTATACATGAGAAATGTGTTCGTATTTCTCAAAACGTTAATCTTGCAATTAAAAAAGGTCCTTTTCCATTCGTGGAAGAGGGCTTTTTTGTGATTTCATCACTAAAGGGCTGTTAGTTGATTAAGAAAATTGCTTGACCCACAGTTTATGGTAATTCATAATTAGATATAACAAAACATAACTAGTTATACTTAGTTATAACCGATATAGGGAATGGGAGGTTTTTTGATGGTGAAAAAAGTTAGATGTTATCTTGTTTTGCTATGTTTGTTATTGATTTCGGCAGGGTGTTCCAATGGACAACAGCCAATCAGTGGTGAATCAAATGATAACGTTGAATTAACAATTTCGGCCGCAGCCAGTTTGACGGATGCATTGGTTGATCTGAAGCCTTTGTTTGAAAGTGAAAATCCGACCATTACCCTGTCGTTCAATCCTGGAGGCTCAGGTAAATTAGCACAACAAATCGAGCAAGGTGCGCCTTCAGATGTATTCCTATCGGCAAGTAAAAAAGATATGGATAAGCTGCAGGAGAGAAATCTGATACTTGAAGATAGCCGAACAGACTTTGCTGAAAATGAACTGGTGTTAATTACGAATAAAGAAAAGCCATTCAATTTGTCCTCATTTGAAGAAATAGATCGAGCAATTATCGACCATTTTGCAATTGGTGAGCCAGAAAGTGTACCTGTTGGCCGTTATACGAAACAAGTTCTTGAAAAGTTGGGGCTTGGGGAGTCATTACAAAGTAAGTTGGTTTTGAGTTCGGATGTACGCCAAGTGCTGACGCATGTCGAAATGGGAAATGCGGATATTGGGATTGTATACGCTAGTGACGCAATGATTTCAGACAAGGTGAAAGTATTGGCCGTAGCTAATCCTGAATGGCATGATCAGATTGTCTACCCAGGGGCTGTCATTGCCGACACGGCACATCCTGAAGAGGCGAAAGCATTTATAGCATTTCTCACAGGCAAACAAGGCAAAGAAGTCTTGAGGAAATTCGGATTCAAGTAAGAGGGAAGAGGGATGCTAGTGAACGAAACGGATTATACGCCATTATTTTTATCGTTAAAAGTAGCGGGTATTTCTACTCTTTTCGTTTTTATTGCGGGAGTCTTCTTTGCGCGGATACTGGCACGCAAAACGTTCTTCGGTAAAGGGATTATCGAAACGTTATTTCTTTTGCCACTCGTTTTACCTCCGACTGTCGTGGGGTTCGGATTGCTCATACTTTTTGGAAAGAATGGTTTTATTGGCAGTTGGCTGTATTCCACGTTCGGTATTCAAATCATTTTTTCATGGCTCGGTGCAGTTATTGCCTCGATAGTCGTTTCTTTTCCTTTAATGTACCAAAGTGCAAGCGCAGCTTTTGAAAACTTGGATGCAAAGTTGGAGAATGTGGCTAGAACCATGGGAGCCTCTGAGTGGCGTGTTTTTTGGACCATTTCGTTTCGTCTTGCTTGGCCGGGTCTTCTTGCCGGTTTAGTTCTCTCTTTTGCAAGGGGCCTCGGCGAATTTGGTGCTACGTTGATGTTGGCGGGCTATATCCCAGGAAAAACAGATACGATTCCGATGGCAATCTACTTTGCTGTAGAATCCGGGCAAATGGAGAAGGCTACCTTTTGGGTAGTTATCATCGTTGCTTTAGGATTTAGTACAATCATGTGGTTAAATTGGTGGAGCAGACGGAACATGCGTCGCTATAAAAATGATAATGGATAAGAGGGTGATTGGATGCTCGAAGTTCACATCACAAAAAAACTGCCTCACTTTTTATTGGATATCGAATTGAGGGTAGACGATGAAATTCTTGTTTTATTTGGACCATCAGGATCCGGGAAAACATCAATATTAAATAGTATAGCGGGGCTGGACAAGCCTGACGGGGGATATATCAGATTGGATGGAAAAACGTACTTCTGTGAAAAACAACAACCGCTGCCGGCTAAACAAAGAAATATCGGCTATCTCTTTCAGGATTATGCACTTTTTCCTCATATGACTGTGAAAAAAAATATTGCCTATGGCATGAAAAAGAAAAAAGAAGGAGAACCGCCATTTCAAATTGAACACTTAGTAAGTGTGTTAGGGATCCAGCATTTGTTAAAAAAATATCCCCATCAGATTTCTGGCGGGGAGAAGCAGAGGGTTGCACTGGCGCGGGCCCTAGCAACGGAACCATCCATTTTATTACTCGACGAGCCCTTATCTGCACTTGATCATGAAACACGGATCGAGTGTCAGGACGAGCTGTTAAGGCTCCATGAAATTTGGCGAATACCATTTATTATTGTTACGCATGACATGAATGAGGCGGAGAAGCTTGGTGATAGAATCCTGTATCTTGAAAAGGGATCGGTGACTAAGACTGTTGGTAACACGGCTGGAAGGCTAGCTAGCTGTAATTAAAGAAAGTTCCTCCTTTCAACTATGTCATATCGTTGAAGAAAGTAGCTTTTTAAACCTTGCTAAAATGTTTCAAAGATAACGTTCCCTGTTTGAGATAAATCGTAGCCGCCGATTGATTTGATCTCTTTCTGGAACGAATCTGACTGTAAAATACGTGTTAACAAATCAATAAGCCCTTCGTTTTGTTCGGTCTTCAATATGACGAGATCATACCGTTCTTCGATCAAGGGAATAAAGTCAACATCAACAAGACGGGCGGCCTTCTCGATGCCGATTCCTACATCCGCATCCCCGCCTGCAACTTTGCTGGCGACTCCGATATGGTTCAATTCTTCTGACTCATAGCCGTTTACACGATATGGAGAAATACCTTCCACCCGAAACTTCTCATCAATTAATACACGTACACCTGAACCTTTTTCTCGGTTTATCATTGTGATTCCCGGCTTCGTTAGATCAGTCCAAGATTGAATGTTTTTGGGATTTCCTTTCCTTACGTAAAAGCCTTCCCAACGTGATAGGAAATTGACGATGAGATAAGGTTGCCCCACAAGAATTTTGCGGATGTACGGAACATTATATTCTCCTGTGTCACCGTCAAATAAGTGAGTGCTTACGACATCCGCTTCTCCTTGGTACATGGAAACTAAGCTGTTCAAACTTCCAGTGTATGAGCGAAGCGGACGGTAGCCGTTTGAGTTTTTCTCTATGTAATTAGCTAATATGTCTAAGCTTAAATCCTGACCGCTAATTATGATTTGTCTGGTTGTGGTAGATGATTTACTTTCAAAGGGAGGGTTTTCCGGTCTATGCGTGTCCACTCTTTTTATGTTTCTCCCGCTTTTGGCCCGCTCTTTATAAGCCGACAAGTCGTGGGCGTCTACTCGTATTTGTCGTCCAACTCGGTACGAGGGTAATTCTTCTTTTTTGATCAGATCATAGACGGTCAATTTGGACACTTTTAATATCTGAGCAATTTCTTCGGTTGTGTAGGAAATATCCTCTCTCATGCCCGATCCGTCCTCCTTTGTGTTGCATGATGATCTAGAACGAGTTTTAAAAGTCCTTTCTCTTTAGTATACCAAAGCCTTTAGTTATAACCTATTCGAAGTTTAGCTTGGCCCCGCTGTTATACCTACAGCTGTTTTCCATGAATATCACCGTGTTTATGGTAAAGTAGAAAGGATAAAAAGTGAGGAGGATTTGCTATGAAAGAAATCACACCAATCGAAGTGCAAGAGCTGTTAGAAAAAGGTGAACAACTTCACTTGCTTGATGTACGCGAAGCGGATGAAGTAGAAGAAGGGATTATCCCGGGCGCAACTCATATCCCTTTAGGAGATGTACCAGTGCGTATGAGTGAGCTTGATGTTTCTAAGCCGTATATACTTATTTGCCGTTCAGGAGGCCGTAGTGGACGTGCTGCGGAGTTTCTAGGGGATGAAGGGTATGATGTAACTAATATGGTAGGCGGCATGCTCAAATGGGAAGGTACTACTGAATAATTGATATGTAAGAGGAGCCTTTCGGGGTTCCTTTTTTATTTTATAGGAAGTTAATCATTGGTTGATCTCACCATGATATTATTTGTATTCACTGGAACGTGATTTTATAGCGCGAAGTCTTTGTGAACTAGTGTGAACCATTGATTATCACACAGTAAAAAGGCTATTCATTTTTAACTCTGCTTTTAGTGGGACATATCCGTCGTTATTTCTGCGTATAGTAAAGGAAAAAGGCGGTGTCCATATGAAACGGTGGTTTGTGATCTGCTTACTATTTGTATGTTCTCTCGGAGTTGTTATGTACGGCGTAAAGGCTTCGTCAGACCGGAATTTCTTCATGCCGGCAGAACTTGGGGGTGTGAAGATTCTTATTGATCCGGGACATGGAGGGATGGACGGGGGAGCCTCATCCAATGAGGTCGTAGAACGAGATATTACGCTGAGTATTTCGCATGAGCTGAAGAAGCGCCTAGAAAAGAAAGGGGCACAGGTAATCATGACGCGGATGAAAGATGGTGACGCACTGGCTGAACATGCTCCGGCTGAAAAGTTTAGAACAACCCGAGAGAGAAAAATGGCAGATTTGAAGTTGAGGGAAAGCATCGCAATCAGTGAAAAGCCTGATATGTTCATCAGTGTTCACGTCAATGCAATACCAGAGGAGAAATGGCGCGGATCCCAAGTGTTTTATCATCCGGGGGGAGATCCCAATGGTGAATTTCTGGCAAAAGCGATTCAAGAGTCTTTCCGGACAAATTTGAAAAATACAGAAAGAGTGGCAATGGCGATCAAGAAAGTCTATTTGTTGAAAAAAGTTCCAACTCCAGCGGTTCTCGTTGAAACAGGCTTCATCTCAAATAACGAGGAACGGGCACTACTGACTGACCCGGCGTATCAATCGAAAGTTGCGGATGCAATTATGGAAGGGATCATCGAATTTCATACCACGGAAGAAAAATGAGTGATTTGCAAGCAATGAAAACAACCCACTATGGTATACTTGGAGGTGAATGAAAAAACCTCCAAGGGGTGTCTGCGTTGATAAATGAGCAAACAGTACGAGAGTTATTAGGACAGCTGAAAGATCCGTTTTTACATAAAACGCTTGCAGAAACGAGTGGCATTATAGGTGTAACAATAAAGCCGGAGAAAAAACATGTAAGCGTGAAGCTGGCCATCGCAAAAATTAATACTGCTGAACAGATGGGGTTACAAACACAAGTGGTCGATACGTTAAAAGGAGCAGGTGCTGATTCCGTCGGTATCCGTTTTGAAGAATTATCGAGTGAAGTGCTTGAACAGTTCCGCGGAAAAGTGACGGAATCGGAAGCTCAAGACTTATTGTCGCCTCTGAGCGATGTTGAATTCATCTCAATCGCTTCGGGTAAAGGTGGCGTCGGTAAATCAACTGTTTCAGTGAACCTTGCCGTAGCACTTGCCCGTCTCGGGAAAAAAGTTGGTTTGATCGATGCAGATATTTATGGTTTCAGTGTTCCAGATATGATGGGCGTAACAGATTTACCGGTCGTTCGTGGGGACCGGATTATCCCGGTTGAGCGTCTTGGCGTTAAAGTTATTTCGATGGGCTTCTTTGTTGAGGATAATGCGCCAGTTGTATGGCGCGGCCCGATGTTAGGGAAAGCGCTTGACCAATTCTTCCGTGATGTTGAGTGGGGAGATCTTGATTACTTATTCCTCGATTTGCCGCCTGGTACAGGGGATGTCGCGCTTGATATCCACCAGATGATTCCAATGTCCAAAGAAATTGTTGTAACAACTCCGCATCCAACAGCTGCTTTTGTAGCTGCGCGTGCAGGAGCAATGGCGCTTCAAACGGATCATGAATTGCTTGGAGTTATTGAAAACATGTCTTGGTTCGAATCAAAAACGTCAGGTGAACGTGAATTTGTATTTGGCCAGGGTGGCGGAGTGAAATTAGCTGAGGAACTGCGTACAGAGTTACTCGGTCAGATTCCGCTTGGTCAGCCAGATTGGGACGAAGAAGACTTTGCACCTTCTGTCTATGCTGAGGATCATCCTATCGGTAAGATTTATATGGGGATTGCAGAGAACATTGTTAAAAAAACAACAAAATAAGAATTGATAAAAGTGGAGAAGGCTATTTGCCTCCTCCACTTTTACTTTCATCCTGCTTTGCTCCCCCTTGGTCACCGCTACCGTTGCCTCCGCCTCCGCCGCTTTCTTCCTCTTTCGGTTCACCGGCTTTCATAATGAGTTCTTGCCACTTTGTTTGTAACAATGGGCTGTTAATCGTTTCTTCAACCACTTTTTCAAGATGTTTTTTCATATTCGCCGACTGCGTAACTGTCTCCAGCTGTTTTAACATATCAGGTTGCGTGAAAAACTCTTCCAATTGTTTTTGAAATGAAGAATCATCCATCAGTTGTTTCATGATGTCTTGCTGCTGTTCTTTCATGCTTTTGGCAATGGTTTCTGTGAACTTTGGATCGTCGAACGTTTTTTTCCAAAAATCTTCTCCTTTCTTGGATAATAATGCATCTTCAATTGATTTTTTAACTTCAGGCTGCTCCAAGATAAGCAGCTCCTTGAATTCCGGATCTGCAAACATTTGACGGATTGCTTTTTTTCCATCCTCTGTCTGAAGCGCATCGGTCATCATTTTTTTGGTTTCATCATATGTCGGAGCGGCCTGCTGCATGCTACATCCAGTTAAAAGAAAGGCTGAAAACAGGATTAGAAAAAATATTTTTTTCATGGAAATCAAATTCCCTTCAACAAGCATTTTCATTTATTGTTCACAATACAGCGCAGAATATGCATGAATCGTTTAATGAAATAGATTTTTTGACGAAACGTTGTTACACTATTGGAAGTAAAAACAAAACGGAGGATCACTATTGTGACAATACGAAATTGGGTAAAATTCTTTTCTACAGCATTACTAATCGGAGGATTCGTTACGGCGGTTGTGGGATTAATTGTCCGCTGGGAATTCTTTTCTCAATATTTATCAAATGGGGAATATGGTCAATTCATTGGCGCATTTCTATGGATGATTTTCCTTGGATTTACCATGAGTGTCGTTGCTCAAATGGGTTTTTTCGCCTATTTAACGGTCCATCAATTCGGAGTGAATATCTTCAAAACACTTACATTGTGGAACTGGGTCCAGCTTTTAATAATTGTCGTTGTGTTGTTTGACCTTATATTCTTCAGGTTCCAGTTGACGTCAGGCGAGACGGGACGCACAGTTTTATATCTCTGCTTACTTGCGACACTTGTTGGGGTTTCCACCGTAACCGCTTATTTCAAAGCGAGATGGACGAAGAAACACACGCTTATTTCAGCACTATTTTTCATGATTGTAATTACAACACTTGAATGGTTACCGGCATTAATGGTACGTTCAGGCAATATTGATTCATGGGTAACAATTTTGCTATTCCCGCTTCTTGCAGTGAATGCTTATCAAATTTTAGTACTTCCGAAATTTAACAAGCAGTCGGATGAAGACAAAGTGAAATTGGAAGAACGCAGAAAAGCACGTAGAAAAGCTGCTAAAGCAAAATGAAAAACAGCACAAACTGCCGTTAAAGGCGGATTGTGCTGTTTTTTGCTTTGCAAGAAACTATAAAATTTGAAATTCTGGGTAAGTTAGAACGTAGAGCTTTCATGTCTGGATATTATCGCCTTTCTTGTAACAAGTGTGGGAGTTGGGTTACTCGGGTATTTTTTTGACTTTCACTGTTGTTCCGAATAACATAGCTTCTACGGTGATAAGGGTCCGATCCTTGTCTAACTTTTTCAATTCAGCGAAATCAATACGCTCCTCACGATGATGAGGAACAGATAGGATCTCCCCTTTTGTGACTGGTGGAGGATTTCCACCGCTCCAAGTGACTGAGGACCCAAGTGCATTAATTTCTGCTTCCCAGAGCATGCTAGACAGAGCGAGAGGAAAAACTTCATCACGTGTACGGAACCAAAGAGGTTTTAATTCGAACGTTTTTTCAAACTGCTCAAGTTGTTTAACGAACTTTGGTGTGTTCTGCTCATAGGTCACTCCTTCATCGCCGAGAAGTCCAACCGGAATATTCTTTTCTTTAATAAGTTGTACGGTTTCTGGAAAGCGCTCAGCCCATTTCGTGTCTACAAAAAGGAGTGGATAGGGTTTATTTAATTCCTGTATCCATTTTTCCACCTCAATATCTCCAAATGAAATATTCACGGTGAGCGCTGACCCGTTTGAACCGCGTACAATGACGGCAGGTTTTTCTGTTACGCGGAAGACGGATATGGGTGATAGCTGCTTAGGTAATGCAGGGAGAAGCAAGAATAGCCCGCAGCACATCAAGACAATGATAAAATATTTGTTTCGCATATGTTGTCCCCTTTTTACACAATCTATTGTACTTTATGAAAGTGCGTTGACAGATATGCAAAAGATGTGATACTATGTAAAAGTTGCTGTCGGGAACAAACAAATTTTAAAAAAGGTCTTGAAAAAGATTTTATTCTTGTTATAATGGAATTTGTCGTGAACAGCATGTACATAAAAAAATACTTTTTATTCCGCAGTAGCTCAGTGGTAGAGCAATCGGCTGTTAACCGATCGGTCGTAGGTTCGAGTCCTACCTGCGGAGCCATATGCTTCCATAGCTCAGTAGGTAGAGTGCTTCCATGGTAAGGAAGAGGTCACCGGTTCGAATCCGGTTGGAAGCTCCAGAGAAACCTTATATATGACGCGGTTCCCAAGAGATTGGGGGCCGCTTTTTTGTTTGTTTAAAATCCTGATTGCCGACCATTTGACGGCCAAACCTAAAAACCGAATGATTTCTATTGGTTTTTGTTGGTGCCGGATAGTGCTGCATCCAATTTCGCCGTCGCCACCTGATCGGCCGTTTTCAATTTGTGACCGTATGTGTCATTCGTGATTTGGATCCCTGAATGGCCGGCGCGATCTGAAATCGCCGACAGCGGAATTTCGAGCTCGATCAATAATGTGACCATGGTATGTCTCAGCGAGTGAAGTTTGATGTATCTTAAATTGTGCCGCTTCAGGAATCGCACCCACCAATTTCTCATAGACGAAGGATTGTAAGGCTCGCCGTCTTCGTGAGCGAGTAGTAAGCAGTGCTTTCCGTCTTCCCACAACTCTTCAGCTACAGCTCGTTCTTTCATTCGTAGCGTTATCAGCTCGCTTAGCGGTTCGTGCAAAATGGCTGACAATGCAATGTTCCTCTTTTTAGCCCTCTTGTTTCCTTTTTTGATCTCGTGTATTTGAAATCCGCTTCTTTTTGAATACGTTAACGCCTGCCTTACCTCTACGGTGTTTTTTCGGAAGTTGAAATGCTTCAGTAAATCCAGCCCGAATAATTCGGACCTCCTCATTCCTTTTGTCACAGCTAAAATAACGGCAACTTGCCAATGTAGTAACTCCTTCTGCAAACATGCAAGTAATAGGACCGTCTCCTCTAAATCATAAACCTCAGATTCTTCATACTCGACGGAAGGCTTCTGCACATTTTCAAGCGGGGACTCCTCGATCATTTTTATTTCTACTGCAAAGTTGAATATATTGTTTAAAATTCGATAGTGATAAAAAATTGTGGAACTAGCGAGTTTACCCTCTTTCCCGTCTGCGCGCATACCGTCCTCGCTAATGTTGTAAATAAAGTCTACTATATGCTTAGGTTGTATCTGATCCACTCGAAGATATTTGAATGCTGGTAAAATCCTTAACTCCAGATACTCTATATGTGTAGCTAAAGTGGTGTGCGACAATCGAAGTTCTCCGCACTTCGGCAGCCATTCTTTCATGACGAAATCGAAGAACATCATCTTCGTCGGTTCAAAGTAATCATCCCCGGTCACTTCCGTGACAAACTTCGCAAGTTCCGTGTCAGCTTCGCGTTGCCCTTTGGCGGTGACTGTCTTATATTTTCGATTCCGTTTTCTTCTACCGGTCTCCGGATCCTTGTACGATCCGAGATCCACTTCTAATTGCCAGATGTTGCGGCTGCGTTCTCTCGCATGTCCTTTTGCCATATGAATCAACTCCAATTAAGAATAAATGTTCGGTTTATTAGGTGAAAGAAAAGCCCTGGATAGGGCGTACTCTTCGACTACCTTCAATACTTATATTTTTTATCTGTGAATACAGTGACAAATCCTCCTGGTACATTGCGCCACTTGCCCACCTCCACGCGGTGAAATCCATCAATGTTATATGCGCCCACTGAAGTTTGTCCTTCTATAAGAGGTTTTTCCAAATCGGTAACAGTAAGATTTAAATACTCCAGATTGCCCTTTGCATCTTCGCCGGAAAAATATTCTTCTTCGCTCAGATTAAGGATGACGTTCACTGCCTTGTCCTCTATGAACATTACTTCGATTTTCCCGTCCTTATAATAATTCAAGGTATATATCGGCGAATCAACGTCTAAAGAAAAATCACCTTCTTCGGTATCAAAGGGTTTTCCGAGTAGATCGGTTACTTCACTTTCAGTCTTGTGTGCAACATCTTTAATATCGAAGATTGGGATTATACCCGTGCTCCCTTCATTTTTCTCGGTACCAGCTTTTCCTTCAACCTCTTTGATGGCGAGTGGGTCTGATTTTTTCTTTTCTGCTACCGCTTTTTCTTCTTGTTCGTTTCTTAGAGCTTCCGCAGTTTCTTCTTCAGCCCTTTCCCTTTCAGCTAATTCTTTCTTTTCAAGTTCCTTCCGTTCAACTTCTATTGTTTTTTCCTTCTCAAGTCGTTCAGCTTCGAGTTTTGCTTCCTTTTCTTCAGCCTTTGCCAATCTTCTTTCTTCTGCAACAGCCTTTTCTTCAGGGGTCATGTTTGCTCCACCGATCAATGCTCCAGTAACGAAAAGCGCGAAGCCGGCAGCTAGTAATATTAGCAACTTCTTTTTCGGCCCTTTGGTGAACACTCTCAAAATCAATAAACCAAAGGCGATAAGCATCGCGACAAATCCTGTTATAAATAAGAATAGATCCATTAGCGGCACCTCCTATATTGTTCAATTAATATTGTTTAGTCTTTTCAAGTGCGCGACCTCGTTAGGTACGCCGTGAATGCTGGCTATCTCATCAAATGCTAAGAAACTATTTTTGTACTTATATACCGTTTCGTCGGGCATCAATAGTTCAACAGCGAATCGATTTGCTTCAGCTTCTATTTTATTGATCGAAAAAAATGTTTTTCGTTTTAAAAAAGGGGTACTCAATCTCGGGTGGAGTTCTGAATGCCCTAGCTCATGGGCGCATGTGAAAAACTTATCCCTTTCATTCAAATTAGAATTAAGGAAGATGAGCTTGTTTCTTCTCATGTATTTGTAAAACCCGCATATTTCTTCATGCATGTCTCTTTCGATCACGTGTATATTCTTAGCTGCGGCAATTTCAAACGGATTGTTGGTGCTGTATTTTCTCACTAAATCTTCAACGATCTCCTTGATCCACACACACTGACCCCCTACAGGACTATTTCTCGTCCTTGTTTTTATATTTATTGGGGGCGTATTTTTTATTAGCTATCGTTACTATTCGTTCTGCGTGTTCAAGCGCCTCCATAAACGATTCAAATGCTTCTTCACTCATAGGTTCTCCCATATAGTTCAGACCTTCAACATCCTCGTTAGCCTCAATTAAATCTGCCTTCATCTTATCCATTCGCTTAGCTATGTCTTTTTCATCTTTGTCTGTTAGGCCGTTGGTGCGCGTTTCATCCTTCTTCGAACGAACCCCTAACAAATAATCCGTAGCGACTTCGTAAAGCTCAGCAAGTTTAGCGAGCATGTCGGTGTCGGGGTCCCTGTAATCTCTTTCGTAGTTGGACAGAACTGTGTTCGTTATCCCTACTCTCTCCGCAACGTACTTTTGAGACCACTTTCTTTTTTCGCGTTCGTTTTTCAAACGTTTGCCCAAGCTCATATTTTTTGATCCTTTCAATCGTATTTATCACATTAATAATATCAACATTTCACGTATCGTTAAGCATATTCCACGAAAGGTTAATAAAAGTGTTGACTTACACTTAACGTGGAGTTAATATGTAATCAAGAGGTTCACGTAACGTGGATTAAAAAGGAGGTTATCTAGTGAAGGTTCACGAAAAGGTGAGAGGATTGAGGGAATCTAAAGGAATTTCTCAAACTTTTGTCGCTAATAGCATTGGTATAACCGTGTCCGGCTACAATATGAAGGAACACGGGAAGCGTCCTATCAGTATTGAGGAACTAGAAAAAATAGCGGTAGTTTTAGAGGTCCAAGCCTCATATTTTTTTGAGAAAGAAGTCCACGTAAAGTGAAGTTTCTGCAAGGGAGGGACAGGCGCAAACTGCGCCCGTTTAAGTCTAAGGCTGAAGGGGGTGTCACAAATGGAAACTATGACTACTAAAGAGGTTGCAGCTTACATCGGGGTATCACTCGGCACTGCTAGGAAATATGTGCACGAGGAGGGGTTGCCGGTACTTAGATTCAAGGGACGCAGCAAGTGGACGTTTCGCAAGGATTTGGTTGATCAGTGGATGGCGAGTAGATCCATGCCGGAAGTTGTTGATATCGCAGCGGAAAAGAAAGAAGAGGGTTATGGCCGTCTTCGCGTGCTTGCACCTTAATTATATAACTACCAATAGTTTAATACTGTTCATAGTTTGAACATTTTGGAGTTGTTCAGAATTTGAACATTCGAGAGTAGGTGAACAAATGTTATGAACTTTGGAATGTTGCTTAAATCAACCAGGAAAGCCGTTGATCTAACCCAGGAGCAAATAGCGCCCCTGGTGCATATCTCGAGAAGCACTGTCTCCAAGTTGGAGCGTGGAGAAATGCCGTTAAAGGCTGAGGACCTTGTCAAATGGCTGCAAATCGTTGGATCGCGGATGAACCCCTCAAATGCAACTTTGCCGATAGAGGTAGGGATTGCAATGGTACACAGCGTGGATATATTAATGCTTACTGAAACGCTAACAAAATTAGTAGGAGGAATGATCTTATGGATTTGAAGAAAACAACGGTTTCTTATTGCGGGGAATGTCACAGGGATTTTGATAAGCCGGAAGTCGTTTGGTATGCACCGATCGAGAACAACTGCTTTTGTCGGGATTGCAAGTTGAAGCTGAACATCAAGGAATGGTCACCAAGGCTGTACGGGGGTGAAGGTGAATGAGCTATGTTCTTTCGGCGAGTCGGTTGATGACTGCAGGTGAGGTTCGGAAAATGTGCAAAGAAATGCGAAGCAATCCGACGCTGCTGTTGGCACTGGAGTTTGAGTATAAAAGAAAGATTTATGAATCAAAAAAAGCAGCGAGCTAAGGACGGCCATCCTGCTCACTGCGGTTCGTTAAATACTATATCTACTATTCTAGCACACGGAGAAGGAAGTGAACACATGAAATATGTAGTTCGTGGCGATAACGGAATGGTTGTCACATCTTGCACGATGGACGAAACCTTGGGGAAGGAAGTCGAGCATAACACCAGGGCGGAGGCTCAGGAAGCGCTCAAACTTTATGAAAGCATATTTTTAGATGTGAAATTCAGGATTAAAGAAGTATGAATTCGGCAGGCTTGGGCCTGTCGCCATGTTCGGGAGTTGTTACCTCCTCTTACGGCTCCTGGGCGTGGCGATGGCTCCGACCCATCAATATATATAAGAAGGCGGTGAAATGAATGACGTTCGGAGAAATGCAGGGCTTCACGAAGCGCTTCAAGGAGATCATCCAGTCGGGTGCTTCGAACGAATCCAAGACCGAAAGGCTTTCAGTCATGATGACGGACATGGAGGGCGCGTACAGCATTCCGATGCTTAAGAATGAGCGATTCGAGAATGAAAACAGGGAAGTTATGCAGCTTTATCGCGCCGTCGCAGATGCAAGAACATTTTGAAAGGTGGCAGGAAAATGATGACAGAAAAAGTTAAGTTAGGAGCTCTCTCTATTGAAGGTAAGGTGCTTCCGTTTCCACAGCGTCCTTGGGGATATGAAGGAACTCACGCTCCAGAGCCTGGTGACATCCACCGGTACCGTAACGGCGGATCGATTGGAATTGTCGACTCGACGGATCCGGCGGCATTGATTTCCTGGGTTCCAGGATTGAGCGAAGAAGGTAAGCGTGTGCTGGTGGCTGATAGAAATATACTCACTGATATTACGTGGGACCAACTGAATGAGCAGGGCCTGGTGTTCGGCCGAGAAGTTAAACTCGGGGGCAACCGATTCAAACTAAGGATCCTGACTGGCGGCGACAGACCCTTTGAAGGGGATTACGAACTAGGCGGCACTCCATCAAATAATGAGTGGGATCAAATTATCGTCAATCTCGAAGAAAATACTTCGTTACCCATCCCAACTGAAGAAGATTTCTCGGAATACGTGTCTGCAGAGTCCTTCAACGGGAATCATAACAAGTTTTGGAATTGGGCGTATACCTTAAGCTGGTGTCAGGAAAAGTTCTTTGAGGCCGGCTCGTACCGTGTCTCTCGCGGCTACAACTCAGCTCGTAGCTTCCACAGCACTACTGCTTCGTATCGCTATGTGTACATCGGTTGGCGCCCGGTCTTGGAAGTTCTGGACTCTGAAACTCTGGACTCTGGCAATCAAGCGGAAGATGGTTTGAAGAATCTATCTGATTTCGAATTAGAAGCTTTAATTGAATCGGCCAATGAAGAGCTGATCGACAGACGGGTCAAAGGCAAGGTATCTAAACTGGTTGATTCACTTTTAAATGTCGCAGAAGGGAGTGAGTGAAATGGTTGATACAGCAATCAGGCAAACGATGTTAACCGGCTACCCTTACCCGGAGTCGGAAGCTGTCGCGAGCTGCAGCGCATGTGGGTGTGAAATATGCAAGGGTGACGAGTTGAGGGTTTTTGATGGTGAGGCGTATTGCAGCAAAGGCTGCCTAAGTGATCGAGTGGATGAATGCTATACAATCCACTCGATCGCAGGTGAATAAAAAAGCCCGCTGTAGGGCAGCGGGCTAAGTGGTTTCTGTGTACTCACAATTTGTCTTCATTGTACATAGAAACCTCCATAAAAACAAGGGAGGAACAATTTATGCAACCAGAAAATAATGAACTTCAGGTAATTCAGCAAGATTTCAACCGAGCGCTCCAAGAGATCGATGCGCTGAAGAAGCAAAATGTCGCAGCGCTTGGCGATGGAGAAGTATTCGTCAAGAGGGTGAACGGTGGGCAGATTCGCAGTGTGAAAGGAACGGTCACTCTACGCCAATTGAACGGCGAGATTGCGACGATCCAAGGGAAGACAATGACGACAGCCAAGGGTTTTAATACCCTCAACCAAATCGCAGGACTGTCGATCATCACGCCAGAGTCATTGACGCTTCCTGACGGTCAAATTGTTGTAAATCCATACCCGGTAATTGATCCGGAATCTGGAACGATCTCGAAGGTATGGGTTAAGAAGACGGCGATCGGTTACAGCCCGACAGGAAATCTTGTTATAACAAGCTCCACGTTGCTGTATGACATCAAGGCCTACTTCATCCAGGACGTGATGAAAAAAGTTCAGTACAACCAGGGTTCCGGACGCGTCTGCATGGAGCAGATGCTTACCGAAGATGAAAAACAAAACAGTATCTTCCTAAAGATCGAAGGGCCGCTTGGGATCGCAGCCAATATCCAACACCCTGAGGTGCTGAAGGCGATCGACACGTTTATCAATAAAAAGCAATTTGCGGAACGTAACGCCCAATCAATTTGTGAACGACTTGTAATGTCCAAGCACCCAGCGTTGGCTAGTGCTGCATATGTCACCAAACAGGGTGATGTCGCTCGCGTTCCGGTCGTTGGTTATGTGCATGATTTCAACCGTGAAGAGCTGCTTGATATTGCAGATAAGGCAGAGCGCGGGGAAGAGATCGAAGTCGGGAACCAAAAGGCGGAGGTCATTGAGGCGGTTGCAGAAGCAACTGAAGCCGATTTCATAGCTGATGCGGACGATGAAGAAATTGCTCAATCTGTCCATCCTGAAGTTATTCGCGCCGAAGATGTACCCAACGGCACCGATTATGTTGAGGAATTCATAGAGCGCGAGGTAGCACCACCGGAAAACGTATTTCAAATGGAGAGGGGCGGGTTTTAAATGATCACTGAGATCACGGTCGAAAATATGAAGGGGCAAAGCATCACGCAGCTCCTCACAGGCAAGAACATTCTCATTGGGAAGAACGGGTCAGGGAAAACTACGCGGATGCAGGCTCTAGGGCTTGCGATGCTCGGGAATGTGCCAGGGCAAGCTAAGACGTCGGCGGCGACCTTCAAATTTGCAACGGGCGACAAAATGGCGGTAGGGCTTAAAACAAAGGACTTCGAGTTCTCCAGGAGCTTTGTGAAAGAAGAAAAATTCAACGGCCGAACTGGCGAAAAAAGTATAAGTATCAAAGAAGTTATTTCCGTTTCCCCTGGTAAAGGGGAGCGGACGGCTACTCAGAAGAAAGATCGTATCCATGAAGAAATCGGGAACTTTCCCGTCGCGCTCGACTTCAACGAGTTTCTAGCACTTTCTGATGCAAAGAGGAGGAATTTCATTTATTCCCTATCTCCAATCAAGTCGAATACGTGGGATAAAGAAAAACTATCAAACTACCTGCAGAAGAGAATGTTGACCGCGGAGCTTGAATCCAACAATGAAGAGCTGTTCGATATTACGAATAAATTGATCGCGAAGTCCTTAGAGCAGTTTCGTGATGGCGCTGATATTCATGACGGGCTGCTCTCGATGCTCGACTGGACCACGACCGAATTGTCGTACTGGAAACGAAAAGAAGAAGACTCACAAGGCGCTGTGCGTCAGATGTCTGACATGAAAAATCAATTATCGGAAACAGATCGTGACATTGCCGCAACGAAAAAAGAGCTTGAAGAACTACAGGCCAATCTTATTTCCATTGAAAAGAATATATCTGCAGATACAGAGAAAAAGCGCAATATCGACAAACGCTTTCAACGGATCGAAGAAGTAAAAAAAGAGATCCAGTTAGTAAATGAAACCACTGTCGAAACAAACACCTTGCCATTGGATGAGGAGATCGCTGCATTAACTGCCTCCATTCCCTTGCCTGTGGATGTCGAAACTCAACTGAAGCCGTTGGATGAGGAGATCGGGAAGCTGAACAACTTGGCTGATACCCAGCGCCAAATGCTGAATAAGCACAAAGAGTTGATTATGAATGTACAAGCCAACGTCCAGACGCTTGACGGCACGCTGCGGAAGGTTGGAGAAATGGCTGGCTTTTGTGTCATCAGCCAAATGATTTCATGTAATAAAGATTTCACGGGGTTCGATGAGTATGTCGACAAGAAGAAAGCTGAAGCTGCGAAGTCTATGGCTGAACTGAAAGGGCTACACGATCAACATGAAGGCGCATTGAATCTGTTACTTCAGAACATCAAGGAAAAAGAAAAGGCGAAGGCTGCCGTGTTTGCTGAGGCGCAGGTCGTACAAGGCGCGCGTGATGTTATTTCTCAGAAGGTAAGAAATGCTGAAGCGGCAAAGGCTAATATTTTAAACCTTATTGATCGCAGAAATAATAAACTAGCGTCTCTCAAAGAGGAATTGGACAAACTTGTGAATGAAAAAGCTGATCCAATCGGAGACCTAGAAATCATGTCGAAACAAGCGACTGGTACACGAGCTCGAATCGCAGAGCTCCAGGGGCAAGTTCAGGAGAAAGAAAAATCCAAGCAGACTCTGATCCTTATGAATGAAAACGTCTTGCAAAATAACGAGGCCGAGTACAAGGCTGGCGCCCTGAAGATTCTTCAGGAGTCGTTGGGTGCAAAGGGTGTTCAGGGTGAGTTGGTGAAAGAGATCCTGGAGCCGATTCGCGCACAGATTGAAGAAAATTTAAAACTGATGAAGTTTGACCAAGTTCCTTATTTTCAGACGGAAAGCGACACCGGAAAAGAATTGTTTGAGTTTGGCTGGATCAATGATCGCGGCCACGAAGTGAATTTCGACGCTTTGTCCACGGGGCAGCAGACGGTCTTCCTTGCGGCCATGATGATGACCATTATCGACAGGGCGCAGCCGAAGTTGCGGATCCTTGCTATGGATAACCTGAATCACCTGGACAAGCAAAACTTCCAGTTGCTCATCGATGGATTGAACGGCTTGACGGATAAAGTTGACAATATCATTCTAGCGGGCGCCATTGAGTATGATTTTTCCGCGGATGGCTGGGTTGTTGACAACCTGTCAGAGGGGGTTGTGATCGATGCAAGCAACATTGCTTAAAGGATTGAATGAGGGGCAGCAGCGGGCTGTCCTCTCGGATAATAAAACGATCCTTTGCCTCGCTGGAGCTGGATCAGGGAAAACGACGGTCCTTACAAGGCGTATTGCTCATTTATTTAATAACCGGGTGGGGACCAGCAACATGCTGGCCCTCACGTTCACTCGGTTGGCCGGAAAGGAAATGAAGGAGCGCGTCATCTCCCTTGTAGGTGATGCGGAAGGAAAGAAGCTGTTTTGTAATACCTTCCACGCTTTCGCGGTTCATGTACTGAAGGATTGGGGTCATCTAATCGGCATCGATAAAAACTTTACGATTTACGATCAAGAAGATCGCACGTCGATCCTCGAGGTCATTATTAAAGAATTAGGCGACAGGGTTAAGTTGAAAAAAGTCGTTGAGGCGTATGAGGAAAATGATGTTTCCAATCATGAAATCACGATGGTTATTAATGAGTACGTTTATCGGTTGCGGCAAAATAACGCCATCGATTTGGACAAGCTCATAGAAAAAATAAATTTTTTATGGGCCGAGCACCCCGAGTCACTTAATCATTACAAAAGGCTTTACTCTCACGTATTCGTTGACGAGTTCCAAGATAGCAACGACGAGCAGATGATAATGATCCGCTCGCTGGCTCCTGCCAATCTCTTTGCGGTAGGTGATGATTTTCAGGCCATCTACGGTTGGCGAGGCGCTAAGGTTGAATACATTCTCGAATTCCCTGGTATGTATCCTGGCTGCGAGGTCGTGAAGTTAGAGGATAACTATCGATCTACGAGAGAAATCATTGCGGCAGCCAATAACCTAATTTCGTACAACTTGACTCAATCAGAAAAGACTTTGATCGCCCATAAAGACGGGCCACAGATAACAGTTTCTACTACGGGTGATGAAAGAGCTGAATATGAAAGCATCGCTCGGAAAATAAAGGATCTGCGGAGCTCAGGTACCACTTATAAAAATGTCGCTGTTCTATCAAGGACGAATATGCAGCTTACTAGAATGCAGAGTCAGCTAGAGCGAGATGGGATCCCGAATGTGGCGCTTGGTCGTAACGATATCATGCGCAATCAAGACATCAGATCCATTATTGCCTGGTTGCAGGTTATATCAAACCAGAAGGACGGCAACGCATTAAGGCGGGCGCTTGACTACCCTGAACCTTTTCTGTCTGAAGGGGAAAAAAAGAAATTGAAGCTCGAGGCTGCTAGGCAAGAAAAGACTGAGTTGGTCATGCTAAAGGAGTTGGATTTCAGGAGATCTGCCAAGTTCTTTGGAATAGGTTCATTAATCTTCGAGAAGCAATCGCTAGGTATGAATGTGTCAGATTTGATCCTGTACACAGCTGAAATATTAGGCGTGTTGCAAGACTATGAGGGCAAGGGGCTACAAAATCGCCTACACGCGATCCAAGACGGAATTGAGTATATAAAGGCCTGGGAAGATTCAAAGGCTTCACTGGGTGAAGACAACGGCCTCCTGGCGTTCCTAAAATGGCTGAAGTTCAGAGATATTCAAGAAAAGCTTGTCGAAGAGAAGGATGCAGTCAAGCTCATGACCATGCACGGTGCGAAAGGGTTGGAGTTTGAAGTTGTTTTCATCGTCGGTTTGGTAGAGGAAACATTCCCGTCCAAACGTGGTGATCTCGAGGAAGAAAGGCGCCTCGCGTATGTTGGAGTGACCAGAGCAAAGGAGCAACTATTCTTGTCCCATGCTCACGCTAAGCAGCAGTGGAACGGATCGCCGGCGCCAGCTATACCGAGTAGATTCCTGGATGAAATAAAAGAAAAAGTGTAACGCATGCCGTAAGTCGGAAGGAGGTATCAACGTGCAAAAAGGCTGGATTAAACTACACAGGAAGCTGCTTGACAATCCGATCTGGCAAGATCCCCACTATATGAAACTTTGGATGTATTGCCTTTTGCAGGCCTCCCACGCCGAGCATGATCAGCTGGTGGGGAATCAGATCATAAAATTGCTTCCTGGGCAATTTGTTACCGGGAGAATATCGCTCGCTGAAGAAATGAATCGCGGTGTTGCCCCGAAGAAAAGGCAAAGTGAATCTACTTGGTGGCGCGACCTCAAAAGGTTTGAAGAGTGGGGAATGTTGAACATCAAAGCGAACAGCAAATACAGCATTGTAACCGTTGGTAATTGGGCGCTTTATCAAGAAACTGAAAAAGAAATGGACAGCAAAAGAACAGCAGATGAACAGCAAGTGAACAGCGAATGGACAGCGAGTGAACAGCATTTGAACACAAACAAGAATGTAAAGAATTTAAGCACTAAAGAATTAAAGAACTTATCATCATCATCACCATCATCATCGCCGATCGCACCGAGTCTCATAAATTTGGATCTCAAAGAAGTCACCAACTTTTATGAGCAGCAGCACTTTGGAATGATAACCCCGCATGTCGCAGATCGGATGGCTGACTGGATTGATGATATGTCAAAAGATCTTGTAATCATGGCCATGAAGTTGGCCATCGAGAATGGCGTTGCCAAATGGAGCTACGCTGAGGGGATATTAAAAAACTGGAACACCAGAAAGCTTTCCACTGTCGAGCAGGTCACTGCCTTTGAAAAGCAACGTGAACAACAAAAGAATGTCCAGCAACAAAATACGGGAAGTAGACGCAGCTTCGGTTCTCAACGTGAGGAGAAGATTCCTGATTGGTTCAACAAGCGAAAGGATGCCCCTGAAGCAGAACGGGAGCCGGATCCTGATATCGAGGAACGAAGAAGGAAATTGCAAGAAGAGCTGGATGAAATGAGTGCAAGGGTCCATTGATTCAGCTAAGTATCACAGATAGGGAGGTTTCACGATGATTAATAGAGTTGTCCTAGTGGGTCGGCTCACTAAAGATCCAGAACTAAAATACACCCAGGGTGGGGTTGCCGTTTGTCGATTCACCTTAGCCTGTAACCGATCGTTTAAATCGCAAAGCGGGGAACAGGAAGCTGACTTTATCAACTGCGTGACTTGGAGAAAGCAAGCTGAGAACACGGCGAACTTTTTAAGAAAAGGCAGTTTGACCGGCGTTGAAGGCCGCATTCAGACAAGCAGCTTTGATGGCCAGGACGGAAAGCGCGTCTTCATGACGGAGGTGGTCGCTGATAGCGTCCAGTTCCTTGAACCGCGCAATGCTTCCGCTGACCGGTCCAGTCAAGGTTCGCCGGATCGCAACGCTCAGCAAAGTCAGCAGCAAAACTACACACGGACTGATGATGATCCATTCACGACTGGCGGCGGGCCGGTTGAAGTTACAGATGATGACCTGCCATTTTAAAAAAAGAGGAGGAAATGACGATGGAAGTATTTGTTAAGTTTAATGACGGTCAAAAAATGAGTGAGATGGAGCTGAAGGGTGCCCCTCACGGAGCTGAAATAAATGTCATTTTCGGTTTCTTTGAAGCATTGGGCGTAACTAAGCCAACGCCTATACAAAATATGGGCGGATATAAGCAAGAGTCTCCTGGTGTGAAAGAAGTCCCTAAGCAAAAGGTGGCCGCGGCTCCTATTGAGGCTCCAGCAACTAAAAAGCCGGCTCCTGGTGTTTATACCAAATTTGTGACCGAAGAATTTGAAATGCCACCACTTTCTAAAAATGATCGGCTGGATGACATGATTGAAAACGCGTTGCGTCCATCGAAGCCGCGAGCGCTCCCGATGATCGGTAGTGAAAATCGAGCGCAGTTCCCTGTTGAAGAGATCGCGAGAGTTAGTCCTTCTCCAGATAAGAAAGTTGGTACTGAAGCGGAACCCGGCCACTGGGTAACAGGCATAAAGGTCAGTGAAAACGGTGGAAAACGTTATAAGTGCCGTTACTGGTGCGAATGCGGCTACAAGTCGAATATCTACATCCCGTTGGGTCAGGAATTCGTTTCTTGCTACGAGTGCAGCGCTGACATGTTTATTGAACCGGCCACAAAGACAGCTGATGAAAATGGCGTTCCAACAAGAGATCAAATGGGCAATTTCTTTATTGCAAACCATCAATAAAAACAAACCAGGAGGGCTAATATTATGCCAATTAAAAGCTTATTGAAATCAATCGTAGGTGTAAAAATGACGAAAGTAACAAAGGTTCGGATCGGCACAGTGGATCCGGCGAAGGATGCGCATCTTGACAAACTGCGCGCCGACCACGATGCAGAACATGATCGCGTAGAAGCTGAAATTAAAGCATTCATCAAGAAAATGAAGGCCGAGCACGGTCCTTCATGCAAGCGATTCAAGGAAGAAACTCACCAGACTTGGGAAAGTATTTTTGATGACCTGGGGATCAGTCAGGAAGATCGCGCTGAAGAATACAGCATCGATGGGAACGGAGTTATTTACCGTCATGACGAGGAGTTGATCGCGGGGGATCCAGAAGATGGCGGGATTTTTCATTGACTCTTAAACTGCCATTAAAAAATAGAAAGGTTGATAGACAATGATTCTCAAATTCACTGTATTCGGAGAACCAGTAGCCCAGGGAAGACCCAGGGCTTCGACGATAAATGGCCAGGTCAGGATGTATGATCCAGCCAAGTCTCGCGATTTTAAAAAGTATGTGAAATTGGTAGCTTCGCAGCATCGTCCGAAGGAGTTGCTCACCGGGCCATTAAGAATGGGCGTGAAGGTGTACAAACCTTCCTTGAAAAGTTTCTCGAAAAAGAAAGCTGCAGCTGCGGAAGCTGGAACGCTAAGACCTGTAACCCGGCCTGATGTTGACAACTACGTCAAAGGGGTCAAAGACGGGCTTACTCAAATCATTTGGAATGATGACAGCCAGGTGGTCGATTTGCAAGTTTCCAAGTATTACAGCTCTACACCCCGTGTTGAAATTGAAATTGAGGCCCTTGAATCTCAGGCGCATCAATTATCTATGTGAGGAGGATATCAAATGTCGTATGCAAATTTTAAAGCAGTTGTGAAAAAGGTCAACCTAAAGCCGAAGGGTGTCCAGGAAATTGTCCTGGAAGTATCCGGCGATGAATTGAGCGGGCAGTTAGAACGTCTGTCGAAAATGATTGACAATCTAGCGCAGATAGAGTTGGAGTCTACGATTGTCAATTACAACATTGAAATCAATGCTGCTACTCGAGAGCCTTTGATTGAATACAAGATCGATAAAGATGGCATTGTCGCAGAGGTCAAGGAACCGGAGCAACTGGAGTTCCCGGGCTTCCCTAAAGAAGTTATTGAAACCGAACAAGAAGAAGTCGCTCTTGATCGCGAGGCTGTGGACCAATTCATTTTAAGTGATATGGCCCCACCTTATGACGATCTGCCAGAAAACATGACTGACATTGCGAGGCGTCGGGTTGAAGGGGACTCCTATATCCGGTTGGCCGATGAATTGGGGATCAGTTCAGGTAAGATCGTTGAAATAATCGATGATTACAGATGCCGTATTGCTCCTCTTGCTCAAAAGTGGTGGGAATGGAAGCAAGGGCAACCGGAAACGCAGCCGGAAAACACGGATTCTGATACAGAAGCACGGGATGACGATGCTGACAAAGGCGTGGCATGAATTTGGTCGGGGCGGCTTATGGCTGCCCCTCCTTAAAAATTAAGGAGTGATCTCATGGAACGAAAATACTTTGAAATAAAGGTCGAGGCAAAATCGAAAGAGGAGCTTTCTGCACGTGTAGGCGACAACGAATCACGCGGCTTTGAGGTTGCCCGTTATTACGAATACGAAAAAGAGGGAAATTCCTGGTTGGATGGCGGTTATAGGAATCGGGACGGTGCGAAGTATCGACACGCGGGGAACTCTTCTCATAAGTTTTACGGGGCTGTAATGCGCCGGGATAACGATAAGCGCGAAAGAAGGCAGGCTCATGGATAGGCCAGCAAGCTTATTTATGATTTGTGACAATTGCCGTGCTGTCTTGATCATCCCGCAGCTAATTGAATACTCATTGGACCGCTTCAATTTTATTCATTGCGATGAATGTAAGCATATTCATGACGACCTTGTTGAATTAAAGAATTTCGCCAAGCGGTCGAGGGCTTATGAATGAACAAAGTTATTATTTCTGACGTTCGCCCTGGTTGGATGCGTCGTGAGGATGAAGGTGTCGCCTGCATGACTCGTTGCCGGCTGTATAGGCACTGTATCAGCAAGATGGGATTTGATTGCAAGAAGTTGGGCGGAGATAATATTCCGGTTCTGAAGGAAAGAAAAAATGGAGGTGCATGATCGTTGGTAGACACATGTAAAGTTTGTGGTTGTACAGATGAAAATGCTTGCGTGACTTCGGATGGTCCGTGCTGGTGGGCTGATTCACTCGAAAGAAATTTGTGTAGTTCCTGCGCTGATCGATCTCCTGTTGTAGACGAAACTATTCAATATGACAACCACGGACGCATGAAGTTTCACCCGGCTTACCACTTTAATCACGGCAACGAATACACGACGAAAGAGTTGGCCTATATTTGTCAGCATTACCGACTCGGAAACGTAAGGAATTTATCCATGGCCGTAGGGCGGACAGAGGGAACGTTGCGCTCGCTTGTTAACCAGTTGCGAAAAGACGGAGAATTTGAACTCTATAAAAATATGAACTTTTGAAAGACTAGGAGGATCAAGTGAATGACAGCATTAGAGCAAATAAACGCGATCTCCGGCCTCTTGCCGAAAGAAGTATTGAGAGACATCCAATCGCGATCGAGGGACTGGATAAATGGCGGCGGTGGCGAAGATGATCCATATATCTATCAACAGTTGCGATTCGCGAAGTATTTTTTGAAAGGAGGCCGCAGTGAATGAAGAAGGAGCGAGTGATCCGTAAAATAACCCCTTCCTTCGATAGAGCTGTCAATGAATCTAACTATGAAAAAGCACTAAAGGCCATGCCGGATTGGAAATCGTCAGACAAGGTCAAAGTTTACGGTGCAGCATCCATTCAAAGTGTGGCGGAGATAAGGTTTTCGGATGCAGCGAAACTGCTGAATAGGCTAACTGAAAAAGGAAGGATCTCGAGTTGATCGTAGGGGTACTGATTTTAGTCGTCGGATTATTTATGGTGTCTATCGGTGTTATAGGAATCACTAACGGAGAGGATCGTTTCGGCGTTAGCGCCTCAATCGCCGGGGCGCTTGCGGTAACTTCAGGATTGATAAAACTATTTCAGAAGATGGGGATATTATGATTCTAGCGAAAGAGCAGAAAAGGATCCTTCTTGATGAAGTCGATATTAATTGGGAATTTACAGATAAGGAGACCCTGGTTTTTCGAGAGTTGTGGGAACGAGGAGAAGATATTACGGAAATTGCTGATTGGCTGCGTCGTCCTGCGCTGGAGGTCGCACTGTTGATTATTGAGCAAGCGGAACTGGGGTATATAAAGCAAAGGGAAAACGGCTTATTTTAAGCTTCGACCAGAAGGAGGATGTTGAGTTGATATGGCTAAATATAAATGCGTAAAAGTTTTGGAATTAGATGTTTTTGATGATGACGGTTCATTTGTTGAAAATAAATACTTTGCGGTAGAAGTGGGAAGTGTTTGGGAAAAGGATGAAGAACCGTATAGATTCATTGCGGCAGCTGAGTCTGTTCGTTTGACGGATTCTAACGGTAGATGGATGGAGATATACGAGGATGACCTCGCAATTCATTTCGAACGCATAGACGCATAACGACCATTAAACTTCGCAGAAAGGAGTCAATAAAATGGACTTTAAAAAAATAAACAAACGTCAAATAATTTTACAATTAGCACTACAGGAAGCTTTTCGGAAACGTGACGAGTGCCAAATTCATTTTGATCAACTGGATAAAAAGCTAAGTACCATGACTGCCGACGGTTGTTCTTTTAATGAAAAAGACAAAGTGGTCGAGTCAATGACTTATTTGAAAAGCTGTCGTGACGATTGGCAGGAATCAATTGACCACATTAGGGAGTGGCAAGATGAATTAAAAATTTAATAGGCATATCGATTTATTTAAGCAGAACAGAAAAAAAGACAGGATTTCTCCCGTCCTTCAGCAAGGATATTATAACACACAGGAGGGGTTCCGTTGACTAGAAAGATAGAGATTAGTTTAAGTGAAAACGCGGTCTATAAGGTTGAAAATGGGAATCTGGAAAAAATAAGCCTGAATACGGACGCGGTGCTGGTGATTAAAAAGAAAGACTTAAAGCTCATAACGAAGCCGGAGAGCGGATTCGGCGAGCAGCTTATTACCTGGCAAGATGGAAAAATTCATACGGAAAAAGTGAGTTTTACCATGAGATAAGGGGGCGAAGATGTGGAGGATGTAGGGAACAAAATGATTTACCGTGACGGCTTCCTGATTATTATCATTGACCAGCATGTTGTTGACGCTGATCGATTGAAATGGCATGAAGGTGATGAGGGAATCGAAATGCTGACACTTAACGAAATATCCGATCAAATCAATACCGAGGGCGTCATTTACGTCTGGACCGAGCTCGGACTGAGTGGAAAGATTTATCAATATGGAAATTATGAAGAAATAGGCTGGTGCGTACACGGGAAAACGAAAGGTTATTCATAATAGGTCTACTGGAACAACCAGGGACACTGATTCAGCTTCGCGCTGCTTTGGTGTCCTTTTTTATTTGAAAATATCACAAACCGAGGAGCGCTTCAGATGAAAATTCTAATAAATATAGCAAACGTAGCAAGAACCGCTTTTTACTTAATTTTGTTCAATTTCCTTGCTTTTTGGATCGCTAAGGCGCTAATTTATTTCACTTTGTCCCTTAAATTGTACACGGCGTTCGGTGCGAGGTACGTCGCTGCTGCTGATCATACTATATTGGGCATCATGGCAACTTGCTTGGCGGTCGCCGTTGGTTGGAAGGGTGATGAACGTTTTTGGTGAGTTCGACCATATTGTTGATGCTAACAAAATGGTCAGTAGTCAAGTATTACTTAACAACTGGGGAGGGGTTATGACATGCGGACATTTAGAACGGAGTTTGCCAGATTGGGGCTTTCGCAACCGCGTAGACGAGAGGTAACGCTGAAGAGCAGCGAAACGCAAGACAAGCCGAAGGAACGACTGACAGATAGAGAGCTGCGCGATTTAATGGGGACCAATCGCCAGACGTACCACCGAAGGAATGGCGCGATAAGAAGTCGCTAATGGATGAGAGAGGATGGTGCATGATGAACCAGAAAAAAATAGAGCAATTGATTTATAACTATACATTCATGTTAAGAGAAGTGATCCGCTTAGAAAGTATGTACTACGGCATTGATTCCTCTCCGTCAAACAGAGGGGTAGCACAGTATGGGTTAGAGGCTGCAATGCCGAAAGGGTCGGCAATTCGCAGTAGGGCAGAAATGGACGCGATGGACAGGCGGGAGCTTCGTATGTACAACAGGATAATTGATTATAGGGCCAAGATCATCTTAATAGAAGATGCTGCGGAGTTATTGGAGAACGATGTCCACCGAGTTATTTTCGATTGCATGACTGATGGGATGAGTTATCGTTCCATCGGCCAGCACCTGGGCATGTCGCGGAATAGGTTGAATGAAAGCAGGAATGAAATGATCGAGTTTCTCCTTAACACAAACCACTTCAACCAAAAAAGCCAAAAAGGCCAAAAAGACCATTAAGGCCAAAAAGGCCATTTGGACCAAAAGGGGCCATTAAGGCCAAAAAGACCAAAAGGGACACGATTTCCCCTTTTTGAATCGATGGTTTACACTAGGGTTAGTTCCGGCGAGTTAAGCAAAGCGCTTGACGCTGGTTGCCTGAAGGACACGTTCTCCTTTAGGTAAAGTACATAGGCGAGCTCCGATCATTTTCATTGGTCGGAGTTTTTTCGTACCTAAAAATCGAAGGGGTGAGGTAGAAGTATGCTGATAAAGAAAATGAAATTGTCTGACCTGAAGCCAGCTCCATATAACCCGCGGGTCGATCTGCAACCAGGGGATCCTGAATATGAGCAATTAAAAAGATCCGTCTTGGAGTTCGGCCTGGTAGAGACGATCGTTTTCAATCAAAGGACCGGATATGTAGTAGGCGGCCATCAGCGGCTGAAGGTTCTGGAAGAATTGGGATACGAAGAACTCGATGTGTCCGTTGTCGATTTATCCGATGATCAGGAAAAGGCGCTCAATGTGGCCTTGAATAAAATATCAGGGGATTGGGATGTTCTGAAGCTCAAAGATTTACTGGATGAGCTAGGCGACAGTGGCTATGATGTAGCGCTAACTGGTTTCGAGTCCGGCGAGTTAGAGGAAATGCTTGACTCTTTGCCGCAAGATACCGAATTAAACGATCCTGTCGAAGAGGATAACTTCGATGTGGAGCAAGCGCTGGAAGATATTAAGGAACCCGAGACGAAGCACGGCGATGTCTGGAAGCTCGGCCGTCATCTGCTCGTTTGTGGTGATGCTACAAAAATAAGCGATATTGATAAATTGATGGGTGAAGATAAAGCAGATCTCGTCATTACAGATCCCCCATATAATGTGGCCATAAAAAGTGACTCAGCAGAACTGAATGAGTCAGGCCGCGGCTTAATCATGAATGATGATATGTCGGATGCGGACTTTGACATCTTCCTGGATGAAGTCTTCAGGAGCTACGCTCATTTAATGAGTGATGCTGCCGGTATTTATGTGTTCCACGGATCCTCTTATCAAAGAGAATTCCAGAATGCGATGAACGCCAACGGATTGGAAATCAGGCAACAGTGCATATGGGTGAAGAATGCGCCTGCCTTTGGTTGGTCTCAGTATAGGTGGCAGCATGAACCGTGTTTCTATGCATTTAAGAAAGGTAAAGCGCCGAGTTGGTATGGCGGCAGAACGCAATCAACCGTTTGGCGTGCTGGTTTACTTGAAGATGTTCCTGAACCATCCACTGTATGGGAAGTAAGCCGTGGAAACATAAATAATTATGTCCACCCTACACAGAAGCCTTTGGAGCTTATCGCGATTCCCCTTGTGAACAGTAGTAAGAAAGGAGATATTGTTGTTGATTTATTCGGCGGCAGCGGATCCACTCTTATGACCTGTGAACAAACTGATAGGGAGTGTCGAACGCTAGAGCTTGATCCTGTATTTTGCGATGTCATAAAACGACGCTTCTATGAATCTGCAGGAATAGAGCCGGTCTTGGTTAACGGATAATAAGAACAGGGGGGATAACCGTGCAGCAAAAAGGCATCAAGCCTATAAGTGACGAAGAGCTCGACTTCTTAATAATGGAGCGCGAGATCGAGTTAGCGAGTAACCTCATCGATTCTAAAGAGAAGTACCGGAAGATCATAAATGCAGGCATTGCTCGTTGGGTGAAGGATTTCCAGAACGGCCAGATAAAGATCGAGACCGTTGACGACTTGAAGAAGCTGATCGAGATTGACCTGGAGCTTCAGAAAGATGATTACTGAAAACGAACACAGCACGAGTAACGCTGGAGGTGGCGGTGATGTGAAATGCCGGATTGGAATGAAATAAGGCAAGAGTGGGAAACCAGCAAAATCACTCTTAAGGCTTTGGCAGAAAAGTACGGAGTGAAAATCGGGACGCTGAAAAGCAGAAGAAGCCGCGAGAAGTGGTCGCGTGATTCCCCGTTAAAAAAAGATGCATCCGTTAATGAAAGGGATGCAACCCCTGCTGATAGGGATGCAACCCCAAGAATGGGCCCTCCGACAGGCAACAAGAATGCAGTTGGCAATCGCGGCGGAGCGCCAAAAGGAAATCAGAGGGCTGCGGGTAACCGTGGAGGTAGACCGGCATACGGCAATAAAAATGCTGTTACCACCGGCGAATATGAAACGATCATGTGGGACTTTTTAGATGAAGATGAAAAAGAATTATTCGACTCCATCGAGACTGACCCCCTTTATCAAATAGACATAACCATACGGGAGCTCTCATTGAGGCAGCGGCGCATGATGAAAAGAATAAGAGAGATCGAGGACGGATTGAGCGAGAAGGGGCGGCGGGTACTGCAAGAGTTGAAGAACTCGAAGGACGTTCATTTGGTTGAAAAAGACGGTGTGAGCAGAAAAGTCCCCATTAATAGATCCGCTCTTGTCGTGACGCAAGTCGAGGAAAATCAATTCCGAAAAATAGACGATCTATTGAGTATTGAAGAGGCGTTAACCAGGATAACTAACCAGCTTGTTCGATCCGTCAAGCAGAAGCATGATATGGAGAAAGCCTATTTGGAACATCCATTGAAATTGGATCAGCTGCGTGCTGGTATTGACAGGGTGAAGGCTGAGACGGAAATCCTGAATGGTGAGAAGGGTAACGGCGGCGCCGATGATTGGGTGAACGTGTTAAAAGAAGTGGCTGAAAAGCGTCGTGCAGTCCAGGTGAATCGCGATGAGTAATAAGCCGTATAAAGTCATGGTTGACCTGATTGACGTGTACTGGGATGATCCTGTGGCTTTTGCCGAGGATATTTTAAGCTTCCACCCTGACGTTTGGCAGCGGGATGTATTAAATGATTTAGCGGGCAACCCTTTTGTGTCTGTCCGGTCCGGCCAAGGTGTCGGGAAGACAAGCGTTGAAGCGGTGGCCGTTATTTGGTACTTGTGCTGCAGGCCGAATTCAAAGATCGTTTGTACTGCCCCGACTAGGCAGCAGCTGAATGACGTTCTTTGGGCGGAAATCGCCAAGTGGATGGAGTCCTCTCTTGTAAAAAACTTTTTAAAGTGGACCAAGACGAAGGTGTACATGGCTGGCAACGAAGAGCGTTGGTTTGCCACTGCCCGGACGGCTACTAAACCCGAAAATATGCAGGGGTTTCATGAAGACTACATGTTATTTGTTGTTGACGAGGCTTCAGGCGTTGCAGATAACATCATGGAGGCGATCCTCGGAACGCTTTCAGGCGCGGAAAATAAGCTGTTGATGTGCGGCAACCCGACGAGAACGAGCGGCGTTTTTTATGATTCCCACCACCGGGATCGAGGGGATTATAAGGTCCATAAAGTGAGCAGTTGGGACAGTTCCAGGGCGAGCAAGGAAAACATCGAGCGCCTCATCCGCAGATACGGAGAAGATAGCGACGTTGTCCGTGTCCGTGTCTATGGTGATTTCCCTAAAAGTGAGCCTGATACATTTATCCACCTGGAAAAAGTAGAGGCGGCCACAATGCGGGAAGTTTACGGAGAAGAGTACGGCTTTGCGATCCCGGAAGACGCCCCGCTTGAAATCGGAGTGGACGTTGCACGGTTCGGGGATGACCAGACTGTCATATGCCCTCGGATCGGTCATTTTGTTCCTTACCTAAAAACCTACAGCAAGCAAGACACGATGGTTACGGCTGGTAATGCGCTTATGTTGGCAAAGGCCTTAATGTTAGAATACGGCCGTCCTTCCTGCGTTATAAAAATTGACGACGACGGAGTGGGCGGCGGCGTGACTGACAGGCTGCGCGAAGTGGTGTATGAAGAGGGCTTGCATATTGATGTTATTGACTGCCACAACGGCGGGAGGGCCATTGACTCAGACCATTATGAAAACTGGGGCACTGAGTCCTGGGCGACCATTCGTGATTATTTGCACGACGGCGAGATCCAGCTGCCTGATGATGAAGATCTAGTCGGCCAGCTGTCTACTAGGAAATACCGAATTACTTCTAAGGGTAAAATACACCTGGAAAGCAAAGATGATATGAAGAAAAGAGGCTTGCGTTCACCCGATAGGGCGGATGCGGTCGTTTTGGCGTTTGCTAAGACAGGAAAAGAGGCGCTTGACGATGATGTTGCGGCGCTGTTAAGAGGAGTGAGGGTTCATGGCTGAATGGATTGATCGGGCTGTCGGGGAAATGTCAAAGATGCGTGATAGCTTTCGCGGTCGTTTCGGATGGGGAACAACTACCGGAACGCTCGGCGGGGGTTACAAACTCGACAGTTCGCGTGTTGATTATGAATTAGCGAAGGCGCTCTATTACAATACCCAGGATGAATATAAGCTCGGCGCCGGCTTTGCCAAGATCATTATTAATAACGCGGTCAGCTTCATGGGTGTCCCTTCGTTTAAAAGCGGCGACAAAGAAGCGCATGCCGTATTGGAAAAGTTCTTTTTGTCCAATCAATCCAATATGCAAAAAACCACAAGAAACGGCCTTCGCGATGGCGATTGTTTCGTTTGGATCACTCGTGAAGATGTGAAGGACATGACTCTTTATCCTGAAGAAAAGACCCGTTTGATTTACAACGTCCTTCCTCCTGGGCAAGTGAAGGAAATTAAAAGAGATCCATTGACCGGCGATGTAGAGGAGTACGTGCTGGTCTCCATTCACGAATGGGAAGATGATCGCAAAAACAAGAAAAAAGGAACGATTACGCAACGGATCCGGCGGAGAGAGAAAATTATCGAGGTTGAAGGGGACAGACCTCCCGATGTCGAGGTCGGCGCTCATCCAACGCCTTGGGATTTTATCCCGATTATTCATTTTAAAAATGAGGGGGATGAAGGAGTCTTCGGCCAGTCAGACCTGGAGGCAGTTGAGCCATACCTGAAGGCCTATCATGATGTCCTGTTGCACGCGATGAAGGGGTCTAAGATGCACAGCACGCCTCGCTTGAAGTTGTCGTTAAAAGATGTGAGGTCTTTCTTGCTCAATAACTTCGGCGTGACGGATCCTAAGCAGTTCGCTAAAGATGGCGGCGAGATCAATCTTGATGGCCACGAGCTCATTATGCTTACTGATGGGGAAACGGCGGAATTCATTGAAGCGAGATCAACAACCGGCGACGGTAAGGCGCTGCTGAAGCTCCTGTTTTATTGTATTGTCGATGCTTCAGAAACTCCGGAGTTTGTATTCGGTGTCCATACACCTTCCAGTTTGTCTTCAGTTAAAGAGCAAATGCCCATCTTGATCCGTTCAATTGAGCGTAAGAGGGAGCACTTTGTTGATAGTTGGCAGCGTCTGGCTCGGATCGTCTTGGCTATGACAGCTCACTCGGAGAATAAGCACTTCGAGACGTTTGCCACGGATGTTAAGTGGGCTAATATTGACGCGAGAACCGGCGAGGAGATTAGTGCTGAGTTGCTGAACATTGTGAATGCGCTTGTTGCTGCAGTTAGCAATAACTTGGCCAGTGACGAGGCTGCCGTTAACTACCTGGCCCGACATATCAACACCATGAATGAATGGGAAGTTGATGAGGGGGAGAGTGAGCAAGACCGAATCACGAAGTCTCGCTTAAATAGGTTGCGTATGCCGGATACCGAAGATCTCGAAGAGCAGTTGAAGATTATTAATCGGCAGCTCGGGAAGGGTGATGGCTGATGGATGAATTCGAAGACCTGGGAAACAACACCGGGATATATTTACTTCTTTTGTTGCAGTCCAGGAAGAAGTTGATCGAGTTGATCCTGCGGCAAGATAAGGAGATCCGTCGCATTTACATTGAAGCAACGGACCAACTAGCCAGGAAGATCAAGGATCTTGACAAGATTGGCGCGGCCTATCGGATAATGGAACACCTTGACGAATATTTAAGGTTCACATCTGAAGCTATTGAAAGTAAATTGAAGTCGCTTTTTAGTAGCGGTTTGTCCATTAGTGTTGAGGCGGGGCTGCATCAGTCGAAGCAGACGACGCTATCTTTGCTGAAGCGCGTAAAAATGGATTGGCAGCCTATGGAGCGTTCTTATTTCAGGGTTCACCACGAAGCTGTGCAAGCTATGGAGTTCAGGACTTTAAAGGGCTTGAATCTGTCTGATCGAATTTGGGGGCAGAGTCAAAAAGTAAGAGCTTCGATGGGGACGGTTATTCAAGAGGCTATCGCTGCAGGTGAGCACCCGGTCCGTGTTGCGGAAATGTTGCAGAGGTATGTAAGGGATGGCGCTAATTCGCTTGTCACGGAATATCCCAATATGATGGATCGGATCGGGGATGGATTGCCGAAAGATTTGAGTTATGAATCATTGCGGCTTGCCCGTACTGAAATGGCGGCAGCTTACGGTGAAGCTTCAGTAAGATCGGCCGAGCTTAATCCGTCCAATTTGGGCATTCAATGGAGTTTGTCCAACGCAGGGGTCGCGTGCTCCGTTTGTCAAGATAACGCGGCGCACGACAGCGGTTTAGGTAGAGGCGTTTATAAGTTGGAGGATTTGCCTGATTACCCAGCTCACCCTAACTGTTTGTGCAACTTGTCCGAGGTCGTGGAAAATACGGACGACTTCCTAGAACGACTCGTTGAATGGAATGCAAATCCGCACACGCACCCGGATTTAGAAAGCTGGTACCAGACAGTTTATAAAACAGGAAAATTGTAAGGAGGTTTTTATTATGAGTAGAGTTATCTTTTCTAGCGAGGAGTTGCAGCGCAGTTTGGAAGAGTGGCAGAAGCGATTGCGCCTTCAAGATTGGATTATAAAGGCTAAAATCGTTCGTGGCAGGGAGTTCGACAACGACAACAACCAGGGCGAAATTAGTTGGATCCTAACCAAGAAGATGGCCACGATATTAATATTGGACCCCATCGATTATCCGTCGGATGTGATGGTCTCGCAGGACATGGAGAATTGCTTGGTACACGAATTACTACACCTGCACTTTGCGCCTATTTCCGAGAGTGATTCAGGCAGTTCGCTTCATGTTGAAATAGAGCAGGCCATTGAGTCCATTACGTCTGGAATCATATCTAGCATTAGAGGGAGGTGAGAATGTGAATAAGATCTTTATATGCGGAGAAATGGCTGAAAATAAAAACAAAGTCTTTCAGCTATTCGGCGGCACGACCGGCGAAATGAAAGCTGATGATATTCCTGCTGCTTCTTCAGTAAATATTGACGAGCTGAAGAAGGGGGATACCGATCCGTTGGAAGTGGTGGTGGAGATCCCGGCCTCGAGATCAAAGCGTGGCTGGAATTATACAGCGGAATCCCTACGGAATATCGTTGACGCAGTTAACAGCAGCACGCTGAATGGATTTCTCGGCCATCAGAAACCCGAGGATGTCAGTAATCAGTTTCTTCCCCCTGTCACCCATTGGGTCGGCGCTAAAATGGTAGGTGAGATTGCTTACTTTAGGGGAGTGGTTGACGCTGCTGCGACGGACCTTAAAAGATGGATCCGTTCCGGCCGTATTAAGCAGGTGTCTATTTTCGGTATGCCTAAAATCCAAAAGGTAGCCGGTGAAACAAACGTCATCGGATATAAGCCTATGTCCATCGATTGGACGCCACTTGATCGCGCGGGAATGAATACCCGTATTGTCGCCATGTCCGGCGAAATGTGGGACTTGGACGGTGATGGTCCGTCCGGTGAAATGGAAACAGGAAAGGAAGGAAAAACAATGAATCCAGAAGAATTAATGGCGGCATTAAAAACCATGCTCGCTAACAAACAATTGACAGTCCCGATGATTGCGGGAGAAATGGGTTGGAAGCCAGAAGTTATTGCGGCGGACATTGACCAAAAATGGGCGAATGAAATCACTTCATCTGTTGATAAATTGAAAAAAGTCGAGGAGGCTCTCGGCGTATCCGGTGAAATGGACGTCGTGGCGATCGCTACAGATGCAGCGAAAGCATTGAAGCAGCAAGAATCGGCTGGGTTTGAAAAGGTTATCGGTGAAATGATCGGTAAAAAGATTGAGTCCGACGCGATCAAGAAAGATATCGCCGACGAGAAGACTGTCATCGGAAAGCTCTGGTCCTATCATTCAGCCGGGATCACTCCTGGAATGACTGAAGAGCAGATGGCTGGTGAAATGGACTCGTTCCTTGCGGATGAAAGCGTGAAATCTATCATCAGTAACTATCACACAGATGGCCCTGCTTTGCGCGGGACTCCATCGGGTAACCAAGGCACGTCCAGTTTGAAAACTAAGCGCACGGCGCTATAAGGAGGGATTTACGCATGGCTTACAAAGGGCAAGCAGCACCAACAACAAGCTACCAAGTATACCGCGCTAAAGTATCTGACGGGAAGTCGGTCAAGGTCGCGGTTCCTGCAAGTACAACGATCGATGTCAATAGCTTTTATGAGCTTGGCGGATTTTTCGGGCCAGCATTCCAGTCGGTTAAGACTAAAGCTGGAGAAACGTCTGAGGTCGTTCTTAATATCGAGCAGGCTGAGTATGAGACGAATCAGATTCAGACGACAGAGGACTTTGCAGCGGGTGATCCAGTTTACTTCGCTGATGGGAAGTTCACGACCGATCCAACAGACGCCCCCCGTCTTGTTGGCCGAGTTACTGAAGGAAAAGATCAAAATAACGTCATCTGGTTCATTCTTGGACCACAGGTTTAAGGGAGGAGTTAAACAATGAGAATCCATTCAATTGAATCACTAAAAGAAAAGCGTCGCAAAGGAACCCATGAAGCTGAGGTTCCTTTTTTATTGGACGGAAAAGAAGAGGCTGTCACAAAGAAAATTGTTGACGGTGAAATGGAGACCTATGAGCTTGGTAAGCCGATTGGCGAAATGCTTACATCGGATATCGTGCGAAAAGAATTGATCCAGAAAGTAGTCCTTGATGTTGAAATGGGACGCGAAGAGGTGCCTGTACTTTATGGTCCAATCTTTGACCGTATCGAGGATGCTAATTTCCCGAAGGAGTTCGAGGCCAAGTGGGCGCAGCGCGGAACGGTCATCTTCTTCGAGCACATCGAAGGTCAAGAGGTCAAGTTCGGCAGCTTGCAGGCTGAGAGCGGCCCAATCGCGCGGCTCAAAGGGTTTTCTGCTGGGTTCGAATATACAAAGGAAATGCAGATCTTTAACCAGACATTCAACTTTGAAATGTTGAACAAAGCATTTGGTGAAGCGCACAACGCTTTGCTCAACCACTTGCACCTGGGACCGTTCATCGGTTACACGTACAAGGCGGCCAATAAAACGGCTCCTGTCTATGTTAAGCCTGACGGCAATAAGGGCACGGCGAGCGATGCTCATTACATCCTATCTTTACGGGAAACGCTAAGGCAGGCGCTGAAAGATACGCGCACCGCAAAGCGTCCCGGCACAATCCTGCTTGCCAATTCTGCTGACCAGGAGGATATCCAAGATGCGCTAGGGAGCATGACGCTTCAGGCGACTCCATACGGCGCCACATCGGGGATTTCCGACATCATCTATTACGACGGTTGGGAGACGGACGTTGCGAGAAAGTCGCATGCTTATCCAGGAGTGCCACAAGGTAAAGCCTACCTGATTCGTCCTAAGCGCGGATTTAAAGAGCTTGTAAAACAAGGGTTGCAAATCAATTCGTCAATCGGTGATCTGACTCGTCTTGTTGAGGCTCAAATCGTCGGTGACTTCTGGAGAGGCACATTCTTGGCCATTGATGAAAACGTTCAGGAGATTACGCTACCTGGCTGATAAGGGGTGACTTAATTGGAGCCGACAGTTATTTTAATTAAAAGATTGCGACTTATGGTGAATGATCCTATTCCGGCCAATGGGACAGGTTCCCCGTTATTTACTGATGAGGACCTGAGGGTGATGTTCTACGAACACGAAAGTATATTCTCTTTGGCTTCGGAAATTTGGACCATCAAAGCCGGGCTAATCCAGGGGGATATCCAGTCCTATTCGGCTGGGAATGAAAAGTATGACTTGACGTCAATGAAGGATCGTTACACCCACGCCCTGGCAATGGCGAGGCTATATGACGATAAGGCGGAAGCTGAAAAAGATCCAGGCGAGCCGGACACAAGCCTTATATTAAAGTTCCGCACGCCGGACGTGATGTGATGATGAATCTTGTCGAAATGCGCAGGCAGCATACGCGGTGGTCCATTGATCAGAACCCGGCTGAAATCATTGTCAAAAGAACGGAAAAGAAAAAAGCTGAGGGCCACATCGCTGTTGTTGAAACCGATGAAGGTCCTTTTGTTGTACGCGTTTTTGTTTCCAGTTCCAACACGAGTCAAAAAGTCACCACGCTTGCCGGTGAAAAGCAGGTAGACCGCTATTTTGGCTTGCTTGCAGATCACGAGGCGGATATTCGTGCCGGAACCAACGTTAAAGATGAATTCGAGGCAATGGGGATGAAGTTCCTCGTTAAGGCGATCTATCCACAAACTATCCACGGTCAGGTAACTGGCTATCAAGGGGAGCTCGAGAGGGTGAATTAATATGACTTTTGGCACTGAAGCAAGAGCGCATTTAGACAGAAAGTTAGCCGGCTTGCATGCCCTTGCGGAGAATATCGGGAAAGACATGGAAAAGACCGCTAAAAACAATGCTGCTTGGACTGATCGAACAGGCAATACTCGACAGGCGATCCATGGTGGCGCGGATAAAACGGACAAGGGTGCCGTTATCTATTTAGCTCACGGCTCGAAGATCGGTCTTTATCACGAAATGGGGACCGGGATATACGGACCAAAAAAGCGGCCTATCGTACCGACGACAGCTCAGGCGCTTCACTTCTCTATTGGTGGAAAAGCCATATTTGCGAAGTCCATAAAAGGTATGCAAGCGAAGCCTGTCATTGATCCGACCGCTGATAGTAGATGGCCTGATATTAAGCGTCAAGTCAGGTCTTATTGGGGGCGTACCTAAATGAGGGGCGCGATAAGGGATATGTTATTGGCTGGCGTACCTATGGTGAAAGGGGAAGTTTGGGAGCCGTCTGCGGCGGGTCCTGATTTGCCGAAACCCCACCTTGTGCTGCGTGAAGGGGCGCAAAGTAGCGGCGAGGCTTATGCGGATTTCACAACCGTCTATGAAGTTTGGCCGTATGTCGAACGCACGACTTTTAAGCGCGTTGACGAGCTTTCGAAGGAAGTAATTGGGGCCTTGCATCGTAAGAGGTTTGACGTGCAGGGAATCCCTCATTACATCGAATACGCAGGAACGGCCACAGAGGACATAGTTGACGAAGAGTGGGACGCGCTCACTCGCGGCCTGCGCTTCCAGGTCTATTCACTGGCCTGGCTGTTGCATGCGCCAATCGATCCGGATCCTGTCACGGCCATGCGGCTATGGTCTGCCGAAAGATTTCCCGAGCTGCAGACGAATCCGACCGCTTGGTCCCCGTCCAATTCGAACCCTGCACTTTATTGGCGGCAAGAGTCTACATCGGCCATCGAGCCGACGAGTTGGGGATCCTGGTTAACTATGCAATTAAGAGGGCACATCATTTCTCCTGATGTGTCTATTCGGCGTGTCTATGTGGAGCAAGTCGTGCGAAGGCTTGCGATCGACAACAGAACCTATATGACAGACGGATCAAAGATGAACTTCCAAACGGCGGCAGCTGACAGCGGCTACGATCCGTTCGGCCAAGGGCAGATAACGCTGACCGTTAAGTTCGGGGTTCTCAAAGATGCGAAAAATTTAAGCTTCCTGAAGCATGTCTATTTTGATGAAAAGTTAGGTGGTGAATCCCATGTCTAAAGACAAACAGGTCACGGCGGATCAAGTCAAGAAAGCACTTGTCGCTGAGACCACTTATAAGCGCGAGGAGATCGAAGCGGCACCGTCTTCTTTCGGTGTGTTGCCAGAGGTATTGGCTGGCGCTTTACGTTTAGTTGATGGCGAGGAATTGTCGAGAAGTCAGGTCCTTGCGGCTATTGAAAAATTCAAGAAAAGGAAGGTGTAAAGCATGTCAATTGGAGCAATGTTTAAGCTCGGTGAACAAAAGATTCGCCCTGGTGTTTTCGTCCGCTGGTATAATGCCGGCGGGTATAAAAGATACTCGCGGCCACTCGGTGTTTCTGCGGCTGTTATCAAGTCAAACTGGGGGCCGATTGGTGAAGTTGTCACACTGGATACAGGCGAAGACGTAAAGGATAAACTCGGAACCGGCTTAGGCCCTGACGTGGTTAATGAAATATTCGAGGGCGGCGCTTCGTTCTGTCACACAGTCAGGATCGGCACAGGCGGCCAACCGGCAGAAGTGGACCTGGAAGCCGAAACCGAAACAGTGAAGCTGCGGACAAAGTACCCCACGTCCAGGAACTTTAGCGTGACTGTGAGGGAGGCTCTTGATCCTGCATTAAAAGAGATCATTCTGTTTGAAGGCACCCGACAAATTCAGTCGTTAACTTTCGCGAAGGGTGAAAACGAAGCCTCGGCACTTCTTGAAGTCGTTAATGCGGAAAGTAAATACTTAACGGCCACAACCGCTGGATCCGGTGAAGTAGAAGTCGTCATAAATGAACCTCTTTCTGGCGGAGCAGATCCAGATACTGTCGGGGAAGATTACACCGACGGAATGCAGCATCTTGAAACTAAGTTCTTCGACTCGATTACGGTTGATTCAGAAGACGCCATTATCCACGCTGCACTTCATGCGTTTGTAAGACGAAAAATTCGAGAAGGTTACCGCATGACGATGGTCGTTGGTGAAAAGCCGGATGTTTCTTTTGAAACGCGCAAGTCCCACGCCAAGGCCTTTAATGACTTCGCGGTTGTTTATGTAGGGAATGGTGTCGAAACGACGACAGGGGGAATCGTGGGCGCAACTGCTGCGGCTCGCGTGCTTGGCATGCTGGTCTCTGGGTCCTACAAGTCCAGCCTGACTAAGAACACGATTACAGGCGGTGTTGGTCTTATCGGTGAAATGACTTCGAATGAATATAACGAAGCGGTTCAGAGCGGGATGATGGTCTTCTCTCTCAATCCGGACAGCATTCCTCAGATTGATTACGGAATCAATACCCTTGTTTCCCTTGCTGAAGACGAGGATGAGGGTTGGCAGAAGCTGCGTCGCGTTCGTACTCGCTATGAGCTGATCGACCGTATCGCTATCACGATTTCCAAGGCTATGGCGAACAACATCGATAATGGCCACGACGGCAGGCAGTTCGTCATTCAGCTTGCCAATGGCATCATCGGTGAAATGATCGGTGAAGGCGGATTGGAAAGCGGAGAAATGATTATAGATCCAGTTACATCGCCGCAGGGCGACTCGGCTTGGTTTAAGTTTGACAATCTTGTCGATCTAGATGGGCTTGAAAAAGCTTATTTGGCGTTCGGGTTTCAGTATTAATAAATAATTGAGAAGTCACCTTCGCGGGTGGCTTTTTTAATTTCAGGGAGGTAAAAGCATGGATGGAAGATATACATTTCGACGTTGTATTCCTGTCGATCAAATAGATATTGCAAACGTTCAACCTGGGGAATTGCTTCAGCGTGAATGGGGTTTTCGCGTTAACATGCCACCAGAAATGCAGGAGCAGCTCGATAGTGGAGAGTTTGATCCACGAAATATTTTGCACGGCGTGGATGGCGAGCTTTATGACGAGGATGGAAATTTCTTAGCGGAAGTGAACACGTTCCACGCGCAGATGAGCTTTAATACGGCTGATTATCAAGCGGCTGGTGAGTGGGTCGAGTGGGGTATTACAACGGGTTACTCGTTTACTCTCACATTCACAGAGACTGTCGTTCGTGATTTGTTGCTCGTTAAGATTCTTGATGGATTTAAAAAAGGTGCTCGCTTGCCGGATCTAACGTTCACAGCTGTCTTGCGTTCGCACCAACGATAAAAACAACTATTGGAGGAATTTAAATGTCTGAAGAAAAATTAAATCAAGAAGAATTGCTGGCTGTTGAGAGCTCCGTTCTCAGCGGCCTTTTGGCTGCACACCAGGATCAGAAAGATGATACGACGACAATTGAAATTGCCCGGAAAGGGAAGGTGTTGTTTTCTTTCGACATCCATGCCTTGACAGAGAAGCAGTACCATGATTTGCAAGATAAAGCGACGAAATTCCGTAAGGCGAAAAACTTGGGCGGAGTGAAAGTTGCTGAGGAAACGGATATCACACGCTTCAGGTCGCTGCTCATTTATCATGCGACCGTGAAGGAAGATCGCCAGAAGATTTGGGATGACAAGGAAGCCTGGAGGCAGCTGAACGTTCCAAACGGGATCCACCTGATTGACGTTGTTCTGAAGGCCGGGGAAAAGAAAGCCATCATTGATAAGATTGACGAAATTTCCGGTTATACCGACGATGCGGACGAAATCATAAAAAACTCATTAGGGCAGGAGGACGAATAACGCTCCTGCACGAGATTTTTCAACGGACCGGGAAATTGCCGGACGAAATCATGAATCTTCCTGACGGCATGCGCAAGTTTGCCTTGTTGTCGATGGAGGTTAAGTTGATTGAAGAAAATGAGCGGCGGAAGAACGGAGGGGTAGTTTAATGTCGAAGGAAGTTTATCGCATTGAGATCCCTATCGAAACGACCGACAAGTATTCCGATGGATTAAAAAGAGCTGAAAAAGATGTTAAAGGCTTTGAGGATACTGCTAAAAAAGCAGCAAAAAGCACCAAGGAACTGGGCAACACGTCCGAGGATGCAGCAAAGAGCGTAAGCAGGGTAGGCAGCTCCGCTCGCGGTTCTGAAAGAGAAGTCACGAGATTCCAGTCTACCGTTCAAAAAACGAGGGATCGACTCAGATCCCTCACTTCTTCTAGTTGGAATCTGACTGTTCGAGCGGTGGACCATGCCACAAGGGTAATCACCGGCGTCAATTCGCTCATCCATCGTACTGCGAACCGGAGCTATAGCTTCACTCTTCGAGCGGTCGATATGGCGACCCGAACTTTAGGGGGGATAAAGCGAGCTATAACTAGCATACCGGCTATGGTCACTGTTGCTTTATCCGTTGTCGGGGTTAATAAGTTAAAAGAAGCAACCGTCGGTGCGGCCATGAATTTTGAGGATTATGGCGTGGCGATGAACCATTGGCTTAAAGGTGATCAGAAGGCTCAAAAAGAACTGATGACCTGGATGGGGCGGAAGGCGGATAAGACGCCATATAGTTCCGCTGATATTTTCCCAGCCATGACAGGGGCCGTCGCGCTGGCTGGCAACGATCAGAAAAACATACAACGTTTGACGAGTGCGGCTATTGATATGGCCGCTTTGTCAGGCGGACAGCAAACTGTTGAGGATGCCATGCAGGCGTTAACGAGTGCAAAAATGGGAAACATGACCAGGATGAAGCTAGGCTTTAATATGCAAATGTCAAAAAAAGAGTATGACAAAATAGGTTTTAATGGCTTTATAGATCGTGTAGAGGCTGAATTCAAAGGCGGCGCTGCGGCGTTATCGAAGACGGGTAGAGGTATGCTAAGTACCTTATCAGGGTATATGTCGTCCCAATTCCGTATGCTCGGTGATGGGATCCTGGAAGGCATGAAGCCGCGATTGCAAGCCATAAATGATTGGCTTGATGATAACCAGGATAAGTGGGGCGCTTGGAAAGAAACGCTCGTCAAGGCTGGTCACGAAGCGTCTGAGTGGACCTTTTCTAAGTTGGAGAAGGGCTTTGACTATTTAAAAACGAATTATCTCGAAAATGAAGATTTTAAAAACCTGGACTTCAAAGGTAAAATCGGATTCATTATGGCTGACGTGTCCGGCTGGTGGAGCGGCACGGCTAAACCTACGCTAGACGCCTGGTGGGAATCGTCAGGCAAACCGTGGGCAGCAGAAATGGGGCTGACCATCGGAGAGGCGATATTCGAAGGGTTGAAATTAGGCCTCTCGAAAGGCCTTGGCACCCTGGGAGATATGTGGGGCGGTGTGAACGAAACAGCTAAGGAACATGGTGTGTTTTCTAAGGAAACAGCTACTTCGGCGGGCGGGGCTGGCGTGGCGACGCTTGGCGCTGGCGCTCTGGCGGCCATGGCTTTATCTCCGCTGTTGAAAGGCGTAGGCGGCATAATGAAGGGCGCGAAATGGGCTGGCGGCGGCTTACTTGGTGCGGGCCAGCGGATAATGGGGGGAGGTAAAGGTTCAACGCCACCCGTTGTCGCTCCTAATTTAAAACCTAGTAGCGCAGGGAAACCGGAACCACAAAAGGCGTCAGCACCACCAAGGAATACCCCAGTGATCTTAGATCAACACGGGAAGCCTTTGCCACCTTCAGGTGCGAAACCGGCATCAGCATCGACGCCAGTACCGAAGCCTTCAAAGGCTCCTAAGTTACCGAAAGGTATTTCTGGCGCGATGAAAAAACTGCCTTTCCTCGGGACGTTACTCAGCGCGGTAGCAATAACCAATTCAACTAAAGAGGGGCTGCCCGGAGCGATCGGTGCCTTTGGTGGAGGTATTGCTGGCGCTAAAGGAGGGGCAATGGCGGGGGCTGCTATAGGCTCCGTTGTTCCTGGCGTCGGCACCGCGATTGGTGCAGGGGTCGGAGGTCTTGTTGGTGGTATTGGAGGTGCCGTTGGAGGGGAGTGGTTAGGCGGAAACTGGGACATCATTAAGGAGAAGGCTGCTGACGTTGCTGGGTGGATCGGCACTAAGTTTAATAGTGCACGAGAGGTCACTTCGGCCACTTTACTTAATGGTGAATGGTGGGGCGGAAAGTGGGATTCAATAAAATCCGGAGCGGAAGCAGCGAGTACCTGGGTAGCCGACAAATGGAATGCGGGATTGGATTCAGTCAAAGGTGGAGCCGACTGGGCAAGTGGAAAGGTTGGTGCTGGTTTAGACGCCGTCAAGAGCAAATGGGGAGAAATATCCGGCTGGTTTGATAATACTGTTTGGACCCCCATTTCAGACGGGGCGATAAATGCCATGAACTTCACAGCCGGCCTCTTAGATATCGGACAAGAATGGGCAAAGGAAAAGTGGTCAAATTTTTCTAATTGGTTCGACGATGCTGTCTGGACTCCTATTTCAGACGGCGCTACAGCTGCCGGTCAGTGGATATCAGATAAGTACACCGCATCTAAAGAGCGGGTGCTGGGAACTTGGTCGGACTTTAATCAGTGGTTTTCCGATTCTGTTTGGGAACCTGTGAAAGAAGGAGCAACCATCGCCGGTCAATGGATATCTGATAGATACGGAGAGGCTAAGGGTTGGGTCCAGGAGAAATGGGGCGATGTTAGTGATTGGTTTACCGAAGCTATATGGACTCCTATTCAAACCGGGGCTGCCATTTCTGGTCAATGGATATCTGATAGATATACCGAATCGAAGGACTGGATACAAGGTGCATGGTCTGACTTTTCGGGGTGGTTCGACGAAGCAATTTGGGCTCCTGTGAAAGAGGGAGCCGCTGTTTCCGGTCAGTGGATTTTTGACAGGTATTCCGAAGCAAGAGACTTCGTACAAGAGTCCTGGTCTGGAGTATCTGGTTGGTTTTCGACCAATGTATGGGATCCGGTAAAATCGCTAGGCGAAGCAGCAGCCGACGGGATTAAGTCTGCTTTTGATAGCGCGAAAGAAGGAATCACATCCGCATATAATTGGGCAAAAGGAAAATGGGACGACGTCAAGACTTGGACGACAGGAGTCACTAAACGAGGAGAGGAAATTACAGGAGTTTCTCCTCGCAAATACGCAAAGGGGACGAATTTCCACCCAGGCGGTCCTGCAATTGTCGGGGATGGCGGTGGTCCTGAATTGATCCGTTATCCTGGCGGCGGCTTATCTTTATCCCCTGGGGTGGACACGCTCATGAATTTACCGAAAGGGACATCGGTGTTGTCCCATCGTGACACCAGAAAAGTGTTCGGCAATGTGCCGGCTTATGCTGACGGAATCGGTTTCCAATCAAGCGCGGCGCCTGCAATTGTCGGAGGTGGCGGCAGTCCTGCTCCTGTGAGTGCGATCCATGTAAGTGCACCTGTAAGTGTCGCGATCGAGGGATCTGCCACTGATCAAGAAATCATAAATGAAGTGCTCAGCAAATTCGGCAAAGAAATGACGGCCAAATTGCTGGAGGCGCTTGCTAACAGATAGAGGGGGTGAAGGTATGCAGTTTTCTTTTTTAGATCCGGTTACAAAGGAAGTCGTCATATTGCCGATCGGCCCCACGAGAATGGGGGCGGTCATCGGCACAAAGGTGTTGAGCTTTGAACCCACGACCCTCGGGATCGTCGAAGTTCCGCGTGGAAGATTGCCTGTTAAGTTCTCCTTAGACGGGTTGTTGCCTGGGGAGTTTCAGTCCATAGAGCGCCAATCGGAATTGACTCCGGAGGAAATTGTTGAGAAGTTCCGCGGGTGGGCCGACGCGAAAGGCGCGACCGGAAAAAAGTTGCGCTTCATTGTAACCGGCACTGACTGGAATATACCTGTTTTCTTCAATTCCTTTAGTCCTGAGTATTCTGGCGGTGGTGGCGACATTCATTATAGCTTGGAAATGACAGAGTTTCGTGACTTCGTCGTCAAAGAGGTGAAGCCTCAATCCTCCGGGAAAGAGACTGTTCGTGAAACTAAGCCGAAGCCAAAGACTTACACAATAAAAAAAGGCGACACCCTTTGGGCGATCGCTCGTAAGCATACAGGCAGCGGCGCGAAGTGGACCGAGATATGGAGTTCCTTCAAGTCAACGAGCAGGAGTAAAAACCCCGACCTGATCTATCCAGGCGAAACCATAACGATCCCGGCAGCGTGGTTGAAATGATTGATTTGACTAAAGTTGACTATCGTTTAACTTTGTTGCCTCCATCCGGTTCGAAGATTGATATTACTGATTTAATGCAATCGGCCATACTTGAAGAAATGGAAGGTCAGGTGGCGGCCAAGCTCGCGGTCAATATTAAAAATATCAAGAGGGATGATGGTTGGATTCACCAGCACGCGTACCTTGCCAAGAGGATGGTGCTCGAGGCGACTGACGGCAACGGGTGGAAAGAAGTCTTTCGGGGATCCAGTTTCGTCTGGAAAACGACATCTGAAGATCATACCGTTGACTTCATTGCTTATGATCCGAATTATCGCCTGGTGACGTCAAAGGAGCACTATTATTTCAAAACCGGAATGACGGGAGCTGGGAGCGTTAAAGTGATCGCGGGTGAATGGGGCATTCCCCTGGGGAAAATAGACGGCCCGAACGTCTCGCTCATTAAGAAGATGTACCGCGGTTATCTATCCGACACAATCAAGGAACGGTTTAAAGAATCGAGCGAAAAGGGCGACAGTGGTTATATCGTCCGTTCGACATTAGGCAAGCTCGACGTTGTTAAAGAAGGAATGAATTCAACCGTTTATGAATTGACTGACGCGACGACTGAAGGTAGCTCTGATGAACATTCCATTGATAGCGGATTTGTCACTCGTGTGAAAATTTACGGTAACGAAGCAAAAGAAGCACGGCCAAAAGTGGAATCAGTCATAAGTGGCAGAACTGAACTCGGAATCATGCAAGAGATCCTTTACAAGTCCGACTTCGATAATGCCGGGGCTGCGAAAGCTGCAGGAAATGCAATTCTCAAAGAGAAGGGAAAGCCTGAGATTAGTCGCCCGCTCAATCATCCTGATATCCCTTGGATTAGAAAGGGAGATAAAGTATCAGTTGCATCCGGCACGATCGGATCCATGAAAGACGGTGTTCAGGTAGGAATTAATTGCATTGTGAAAAGCGTGACCCATGACATAGTCGCAAAGAGGATGAGGCTTCAACTGAAAGGATAAAGGAGGGCTGCGCCATGATAAACTACGACTTCGTGAACGATTTAGCGGCAGCAATAGAGGGGACATCGGAAAAAGTTACAGGTAACGCTGTGCAATTCCCTGTTTTCGGAACAATTATTGATGGGCAATTAAATTTAAAAGCAGACGGTTTCGGCCGTGTCATACCTGCTGCTGACTATCATAAAAAGAAGGGGTTGTCATTATCCCCTGGCGACAGGGTCCTGTGTGTTCCTATCGAAGACGGCCACACATTCATACTGACGGAGTTGGTCGAATGACAGAGCAATTATACCCGTCGTTTGACTCTCCTGATTTAATGGCCGGCGAGCAGATCGAGAGCCTGGAAGAAGTTCATGCGGCAAAGTTTGATCTTGAAGAAGGGAAATTAGTCGTTACCGGCGTCGGCAAGGTGATCACCGGCAATCCGGTAGACGCTTATCGCTTCTGGGCTATTAAATGCTGTTTAACCGAGCGGTATCAGTATGATGCGTACAGCTCGGATTTTGGCGTTGAGTTCCAGCGGATTGTAGAAGCGAATTATCCACGGCCAATTGCCGAGAGTGAAATAAAGCGAACGATCACCGAGGCTTTAATGATCGATAGAAGAACTGTGTCCACTAGCGCTTTTTCTTTTGAGTGGCAGGGTGATTCTTGTTGGATATATTTCCAGTTAGAAAGTGTATATGGCATCGATCATATCGAAATAGTTAGGGGTGGTGAATTGAGTGGTAGAGTTCTCGCTGCCTGATTTTTTGCAGGAAACCGAACAACAAACACATGAAAAAATGATAAGAATGGCCCCTCCAAATATCGACACTGTGGAGGGGTCTTTATATTTCGATCACACAGCTCCGACCGCCAAGGTGAAGGCTGAACTCGTCGAGTACGAACTGACTCTAACTTTAATGATGATGTTCCCGCAGTTTGCTTCAGGTCCGTTCCTTGATTGGCACGGCGAACCGATCGGCGTGTTTCGGAGGGTGGCCACACATTCAACCGGCGACGTTTTGATCATCGGGAAACCTGAGACCATTATCCCCCGCGGCACGCTGCTCGCCACGATAGGCGACGAGAATGAAGCGGGGTATCTTTTTGAAGTCGTTAACACCGTTGCTATAGATGCGAATGGGCAGGCGTTGCTGCGAGTGAAAGCTGTTGATCCGGGAGTAGAAGCTAATGTTCCGGCGGGGTCCATTCAAGGGATCGTCGGTTCAATAAATGGAGTCACAGCTATAACGAATCCAGAAAGAACTGAAGGCGGTACAGATGAAGAGGGCGACGAGTCGTATCGTTTCCGCGTCGTTGACAGGCACCAAAACAAACCGCTAAGTGGATCCCGAAAAGATTATGAGCGTTGGGCAAGAGAGGTATCTGGCGTCGGTGACGTCATTGTGTTGCCGCTTTGGAATGGACCTAAAACAGTAAAGGTCCTTGTGACTGACTCTGAGAGGCAGCTTGCAACAATCGAGCTGATAGAGGCTGTCCAGCTGCACATCGCTCCAGATGGGGACTTGGGCGGTGGACTTGCTCCAATTGGGGCGTTGGTAACAGTAGATACAATAACGACTGTTCCTGTGGTTATTGCCATCACATCTTTGGTTATTGCTGAAGGCTACGAGCTAGAAGAGGTCAGGCAGAACATCCGGGATAGCATCAACCTCTATTTTTCTGACAAGCCGCTGGTCAAGTGGTCGGAGGTGGGTGCTGCCATTACCAATACTAAAGGCGTGGCGGACCATGGTGGCTGGCTGCTCGATGATTCTATCAACAATATCATTCTTGAAAAAGGGGAGCGCGCCGTCGTTGGTGAGGTGTTGATCGAGTGATAAAAATAACTACTGACACAGGGCGGGAAATGCTTCGCTCTGTGCTGCCTATCTACAACGATGATGAATATTCCCTAGCGATATTTGAAGCGAACGGGAAGGTCATGGATGAGGTCAGAACGGTCGTTAAACAAACACGGAACCAGATGTTTCCGCAAATGGCTACCTGGTCGCTGGGTTGGTGGGAGGAAAAGCTCGGGATCACCGACATGGAAAAAAGGCCGCATCAAGAAAGGATCCACCGGGTACTATTCGAACTGAATAAATATTTCACTATTACTCGTCACCAGATGGAGATCATCGTCAACAACTATGTCGAATTAAAAAGCGCCAAAGTTGAAGAGGTGGACGAGGAGTATGCATTCCGAGTTGTTATCCCGGCCGGCCATAAATCTGGCGTTGGTCTACGTGCTGCAGTTGAAGAGTCGAAGCCTGCCCACTTGTTGGCCATCTTCGAACAGGCCATAAGCGCCGGGGCCATCATCATTACAGATGACACTTACCACTATCCTGTTTTTTATAAAACTTGCGGCGAGTTCTCTGGTGAAAAAGAAGCAGGCTTGATTGATGGCGGAGAAGTAAGCGTGGCGAATGATACCTACCATTACTTTGTTGAATACCCGGTGTCGGTGAGGGAGTCCTTGTTATTGGAAGGCGCCGAATTTAGCGCAGCGGATAACACTTATACATATCCCAAAACGTTCCCTGTTTGCGGAGATATGGATCCACTTGACAAGAGAGTTAGTTCCACAGAATCCCGAACCGAAGTAGATACAGGCATCTACAACTTCGGCATACACCATCTGGTTTGCGGCGAGTTTTACGCGGAAGGAGAAAGTTAAATGGATGAATTCAAATTTACCCCTAATCAATATTATGTTGATGAAGGTCGGCGCAGATTCGCCGATATAGCCAATTACGCAATTATTACGATTGACGGAGAGGGCTATGAGTACCCGATTGCCGAGACTATAAATCGTGATGGTTTCTTCAAGCATTATTTTGACGTAGAGGACGAGCCGGTGGGGAACATCGAGCGTATCGAGTTATTCACGGAGAGCGGCGCTTCTTTAGGTTCTGGAGTAGGGTATATAGAAAAGGGAGACGACGGCTGGCAGATTGCCATTAAGTTGTTCGTCACGCTGAAGGAGGATGAAGAGAATGACGCATCCGAAGGTTGAGCTGGGTGATTTATTAAATGAAAAGTATGATTACGATCCAACAGTTTGGCATGACAAGGTAGATGATCCAGAAGGCGACCGCAGCCATCCTGGTGTAAAGTTCACCGCTAAGCGCGGGAATAACCTGGAGACTGGTTCTGATCTTGCGCATGATCGGTTGAATAACGTTGTTGATTATCTAGAAGACGCGGATCGCACGCAGAAAAACCTACGTTTCGAGTTTCTGCTGCTAAAAGCTTCAGTCACAAGTGGCCTGACGTCCAATATTTTTGTCGACAATTTCGGGTCGCTCGACGGAATCAATTTAACTGCTGGTGTTCATGATCCAGAATTGCAAAGGGTTTACTTGCCTTGACCAAGAAGTTTGACATCGAGAAAAAGGCCGAGGAGGCACTGGACTACGCTTATCCAATTATCATGAATTTTCCTAACTCCGAAAAGTTCGCTCTGTCCCAGGAAATAAAGCAGGCGTTCTATGCTTTGTTGCGTTATATAATGTTGGCGAATAACGTAAAAAACAAGCGAAGGGAATATCAAGAGGAGGCAGACGCGAATCTGAAGCTGGTGATAGTTTTGTTCAACATTTCCAAAAGACAAAAGTATATCACGCAGAAAAAGAATATTCAGCTGCAGACTCGACTGGCCGAGATCGGTCGGATGATCGGTGGATGGATGCGAAACACTAAATGAAATATAGAGGGATGGGACTGGACGGCTCGAACCGTGTCAATCGCGGCAACAACTCAGCTCGTAACTTCAACAACACGACTGCTTCGAATCGCAATGTGAACATCGGTTGGCGCCCGCCTTGTTAGCTAGAACCACTTTACGATCAGTATGTTTACGGATGTACTGACGGGTCTTTGAAATAGAACTTCAAGGGAGTCCCATTCCTTCGTCATCTCGAGACGTAAACACATGAATAGTCGTAACGCCGACCGAAAGGAGCCGTTATGGCGAAAAAAGTTTTTAAGTATGATGATCTTTATGAAAAAATAATAGCATTTGAAAATCTTGAGTATGCATATAAGCAAGTCATAAAAGGGGAGCGCAAGTTTAAACCAGACGCTGTCCTTTTTTCTATGCTTTCAGATTTGAACCTGGTTAATCTATGGCGTGATTTAAAGACTGGGAAATATCAAGTCGGCAAGTATATACGGTTTAAAGTCTACGAACCTAAAGAGCGATGGATTTCGGCGCCTACCTTGCGTGATAAGATCGTTCAATTTGCGGTCCATTACATTATCAAGGATGTGTACAAAGGCGTCTTTGTTTCGGACTCTTATTCCTGCATTGAAGGCAAAGGCACGCATCGCGCTGCTCATTCGGTTCAACGAGACCTAAGAATTGCCGAACGCGAATATAAAGATCCCTGGATTGTCTCGGCAGACGTCAAGAAATTCTTTTACTCAATCGATCGGTCGATACTCAAGCGTCTACTACGTAAGAAGATAATGTGCCGGAAAACTCTATGGCTGCTCGATTTGATTATCGACAGCAGCCCTGAGGGTGACGTCGGTATTCCGTTGGGTAATGTAACCAGTCAAGATCTCGCTAATATTTACATGAATGAGGTGGATCAATATGCACAAAGATTTCTAGGCATCAGGTATTACAACAGATACGCTGACGACATAATCGCTGTAGTTGACGGAAAAAAAGCGGCGCAAACCCTTAAGCGGGATTTGTGTCGTTTTTTAAATGAACGGCTGAACCTTTCGGAACACGAGGAGAAGACTCAAATTTTTCCGCATGCCCAGGGCGTCAATGCTTATGGGTACAAAATTTGGGCGTCCCACATGCTTGTCCGTGATCAATCGAAGCGCGGCGTAAAGAGGCGTATGAAGTCGATGGATAAAAAGTTGAGTGCTGGAGAAATCGAATTGCACGATGTGCAGCAGTCGGCCAACTCTTGGATTGGTCATGCTCGACATTCCAACTCGTACAACTTGGCAAAAAAGATATTTTCCCCGTACCCCTACATTGATATTGAAGGAGATGAATACTTTGGCAACAGGCGATTTAATTAAATTAGGTACTTTTTTCAAAGCAAATGCAAAGCAGTTATTGCCAACTAACCCGTGGCGAAGTGGATCCACGCCAGGCGGTGGAAATATCCCGGTATTTGCCGCAGGGCAAGCGTTAGAAGTTAGGGACACCGATCCGAACGATGCATATAAACTGCGCTGGCGCGAGCTTGTTATCGGCTCGAAGAAACTGCTGATTGCAGATAGAAATATCCTGGAACAGGTATCTTGGGATGATTTAAACGCCCAGGGCCTCGTTACAGGGAAAGAAATCACTATTGACGGCCAACAATATAAACTCCGCTTGATGACAGGTGGATCGAATTACCGGAACACGTCAGATGCTTACGCAGGTGGAACGCCAACCGCGAATGAATGGGATCAGATTATTTCCGGAGAAGCGAATTATCCAGGGCTTCCAAAACCCGCAGCTTCGGATTTGGATTCTTCTTTAGTTCCAGCTGACCAAACGAGCGCACACAACCAGTTTTGGAATTGGTATTACATGTACAGCTGGGTTCAGGAAGTATATGCTCCAAACGGCTCGTACCGTGTCTTTCGCGGCTACCACTCAGCTCGTTACTTCTACTACACGTCTGCTTCGAATCGCTTTGTGAACATCGGTTGGCGCCCGGTCTTGGAAGTTCTGAATTCTGCACCTCTGATCTCCGGAGGTACTCAAGATCTCGGGAACAAAACAGCGCCTTTTGCAGTGGAGTACCAGGTTGTTGATCCAGAAAATGACGCGGTAAGCGTTGTCGAAAAATTAAACGGAGTCACAATCCGGACGATTCCTAATGTTTCGCAAGGGGCGACACAAAAGATCGAGCTTACAGCTGCGCAATGGGCCGCAATCCCTCTGAATGTCGCATCGACAATAACTGTCGAGGCGACCGATTCTAAAAATGCGAAATCAACCAGGGTCTACACGTTCACGAAAACCAACGCGCCACCGACAGCGACGGCGATCGAGCCAAAAGGAGACCTTTCCAATATCGCGATTGTCGATACACTCACGCCTATTCTTGTCCATTCTTTTCACGATATTGACGTAGGTGATTCGCAATCTGCCTATCAATATGTTATTGAGAACCTTCAAAATGATGTCGTGCATGATTCAGGCAAAAAATCTTCAACCCAATCGTTCTACCAAGTTCCTGCATCAGTATTGAATTGGGGAGACCGAGTAAAGTGGAAAGTTCGTGTGTGGGATCGCTTTGATGTGCCATCCGAGTATTCATTCCCGGAGTTTTTCATGCCCAACCGAGCGCCGTTCGTAACGAACCTTCAGCCTGGCAGCAATGACGCAGAGAATCCAATGGGTGCGGGAATGGCCCCGGAGTTCTCTTGGGATTTCGAGGATCTGGATTTAGAGGCACAAGCGGCCTATCAGCTGAAGATATTTAAAGCATCTGACGACGTGCTTGTCTATGACTCGTCTCGCGTTAATCAAAACGTGCAAAAACACCAAGTACCAACTGGCCGATTGGCAGAGGGTACTATTTTTTATGCCATCGTTACAGTCTGGGATCCGAATGGTTTAAAAAGGGACAGTGAAAAATCGTACATTCGAACGAATGCAACGCCGAGCGCCCCTCTCCAAACGGGTCCGATTGATAATTTCCGGACGACGCTGCAGCCGACTTTCTCGGGGGTTATTGGAACCGATCCGGAGGATGACGGGATGCACTTCGCGATTCAGATTTCAACCGATCCGACCTTTGTACAATATTCCCTTACTTATCGTAGTGATGTGGATCGCGCTGGCTGGAAAGTGAATGGTTATGATATTCCGGAGGCTGGTGTATTTAACGATCAGCAAGGTCAAACGGTTTCCTATGCGCTGCAGGTCGGTCTCGATCGGAACAAGACTTACTACTGGCGAATGGCTGCGGTTGACGCCGGAACGAAAGCGCGCGGCGTGTGGTCGGTTAGCCGTCGAATACGTGCAGGGAATGAGCTCAGCTTCGGCATTAAGAATCCAATCAGTACGCTGGGTGTGGCGGCTCGCAGGATCTTGTTTGCGGCCGACTACCAATTGCCGACCGATGGCAGCAATAAGGCGACTATCAAAGTCGAGTTTTCTAATAACGCGCTTGACGCTGCTCCGACATGGGAAGATGCGACTGCGCAATTCTTATCGATGGATTATTACAACTTCACAAACACAGATAAGACAGCGGTTGAATTCGCCATCGGAGTGCGTGTGTCAATCATCGCGAATGATTCGATGGCCCCAATCAGCATTGAAGCTATCGGATTGACGTTTGATTAATAGGGAGGGGCGGAAGGTATGAAACCGATTGTTGAAACAGAACTCAGCGAGATCAGGCGCCAGGAAGAGTTACTTAAGGCGAAAGACGCCCAGCTGCAAAGCTTGGGTCTCTCTCTCGCTGAAGAAAAAATAAAAAATGTGCAAAAAGACGCAATGATTCAGTCGATTGGGCAGCAACTAGCCCAAGTGAAAATTGATGTCGCATTATTGAAAGGAGCTGTTAGTCAATGAGCTTTTGGGAGCAGGCATATGGCTGGGGATGGGTTACGACTGAGCAATTAAGGCTGATTGTTATTACTGATAAAATGCCCTACGGAGAGATAACTGAGGACGGTTTCCACCGGATCACAGGTGAAACTTTCGCCCAAGAGGAGGGAATCGATTAATTGACTTTAGATTTATCTGAAGCGGCATTGCAGAACGGAAAGGGCAAGAGTTCGAATGCGCTGCTGCTGGACGTGATCACCGCGCAGGAGGATTTATTGAACGCTAAAAATGCGGCCATGATTAGCCTGTTAAACGAAAATGTTGAGCAAGAAGCGTTGATCGATGAATTGCTGAAAGACCATATTGATTGAGGGGCGCCTGTTGGCGTCTCTTTTTAATTAAATTAGGAGGTGCGACATGCAAATTGAATTAGGCATTGCGATAGCAATCGGTAGTTTCGTTATCGGTTATTTCACGTTTAGAAAAAATCATGATAAAGACGTCAAAAACGATGCAGCAAAAGAAGCAGTTATGGATGTGAATTTAAAGCACATCAAGACCGGCGTTGACTCTATCGTCGTAGACATGAAAGTCAGGGACAAACAATTTGACGAAATGTCGAAGGAACTTGTCCGAGTTGGCGAGAGTACCAAGTCAGCCCATAAGCGCATCGATAAAATTAGCGGTGGCAGAAATGTATAAAATCACTCGTGTAAAACGCCAGAAGGAAACACGAACGGAGTTCTCCAAGAAGATCCTTGTCGTGATGTTTATTTTCACGCTGATTATTGCCGCTTGTGCCATCGCCATGTCGTATATGACGCAGACTACAGACGTCTACGCTTATTTGATTCCAGCAATCTTTGCTGAGCTCTCGGTTGGGACCGGTTTCTACTATTGGAAGGCAAGGCGCGAAAATGAAATAAAATTGCGTGGAATTTACGGGGTAGAAGAAAACGAGGAGGATGAGTAACTATGAATTTTTTAATTGACTATTGGTTCATTATTTTGGTTTTGATCGTGCTACTTGCTTTTGCAGCGTATGCTGTTTTTCAATTTTTCAAGGCGCCGTCTAATGAGCAACTCATCAAGGTTAAGGAGTGGCTGCTCTTTGCGGTGATCCAAGCCGAGAAGGAACTTGGCGAAGGGACGGGTAAGATCAAGCTCAGATACGTTTATGATTTGTTTGTCACTAAGTTTAAGTGGCTATCGTATTTGATCAAGTTTGACCATTTCAGCCGCTTGGTTGACGAGGCCCTGGAAGAAATGCGGCATTTGCTGTCTTCGAATAGAGCTGTCCACAATTATGTAGAAGGTGAAGATAAACATGTTTATTAAACCTTGTGAAGGGCGGATCACGTCGTACTTTTCTTCTGCGCGTCTCGATCCTGTCGGCGGTAAAGTAGTAAGGCCTCACTGGGGAGTCGATTACGGCAATACCCCGGCCAATAACAGTATCATTGCAGCTGCAGCTGGAAAAGTTGTGCGTGCTAGGAATGCTGAAACGGACGGGTACGGAAAGCTTGTGATGATCGAGCATGTTATAAAGGGCGTGTTGTACACGACGGTTTACGCTCACTTATCTTCCATCGCGGTAAAAGATGGCCAAGTGCTGAAGCAAGGGCAGCGCTTCGGCGTCAAGGGGACGACTGGTAATAGCACAGGGATCCATCTGCACTTTGAAATCCATATCGGTAAATGGAATAACCAGTACACAGGCGCTAGGAACCCATTGCATTTTATCGTGGACCCGGAAATTTTAAGGCTGCAGACACTGCTTGTGAAGGTAGGGCATAAGATCGCCACTGACGGTATGTTTGGCCCAGCTACAGATAACGCCATTAAGTTGTTTCAGAAGTCGGCAGGCTTGGTCGTCGATGGATCCGCTGGACCACTAACGATGGCAGCCCTTGAAAAAGCGGCTGCTCCAAAACCTAAGCCGAAGCCTGAACCAGAAGCGCCAAAAAAGGAGGAGAAATTATTGAAATTAGCACAATCCCAAAAAAATGAAATGGCACTTGTGTATAAGCATGCCCGGGAAAAAGGCATTTTCACTTCAGATCAACACGAGAAGGATGTTGCAGCGGGGAAGATGACGGAATCCAGGGCGGCATACCTTGCGACGTTAATTGCCGGCGCGGCCGTCAATGGAGGAAAACGTATTAAATGATGACGTTCTTCACATAATAAAAAGAAGCCCAGGCATAAGCCCGAGCTGCTTTTCAAAGAGTGAAAAGGTGTTAGAAATTAAAGACTTTTTGCCGACCTCTTGACGGCCAACTGAAAATAATGTAATGTATTGCATTGTAACCAGATGACATCCGAACAGCACCAAACGTAACCGGTTGTAACAAAGTGATTCTGGTTGAAACGTGCGCTTCTTCCATGGTAAGGAAGAGGTCACCGGTTCGAATCCGGTTGGAAGCTCCAGAGCAACTTTAGAATGAGGCCCCTTGGTCAAGCGGTTAAGACACCGCCCTTTCACGGCGGTATCACGGGTTCGAATCCCGTAGGGGTCATTAGAACTTTTTTGACACGCAAAGCGTGACGAAAATAGTTTGTCTTGAACTTAAGATTTAAAATAAGTTCACAAATTTTAACTTGGTGGGGTAGCGAAGTGGCTAAACGCGGCGGACTGTAAATCCGCTCCTTCGGGTTCGGCAGTTCGAATCTGCCCCCCACCACCAATAAAACTTTTTCAATACAAAGCATTGAAAAGAGTTTAAATTAATTTTTTATGCAAAGAATTGAAAAGAGTGCACCTTGATTTTAGTATCGTGTGTTGAGATGAGCTTTAAAATATTCTAATTACTTATTGGGGTATAGCCAAGCGGTAAGGCAACGGACTTTGACTCCGTCACTCGTTGGTTCGAATCCAGCTACCCCAGCCATTTTTTTGCTTTACCAAACCATGTGATTTTCAAATAGTTTTACTAAATCCTTCCTGCGCAAGCGGAAAGGATTTTTTTCTGTCTGAAAATAAGCTTATAGAGGCATGAAAGAACAAATTTATTGTACACTGAAGGAACGGATAGCCTTGATAAAAAAGGAAACTATTTTTATTACTAAGTAATGAAGGTAAAGGAAAACTATTTTCATTACTACGTAATGAAAAAGTTTAGCGCTTTGGAAAAGAAGTGATTTTATGCATGAAGATAATAAAATGATAAATGATTTAATCCGTCATGATGGTAGTCATAGTCCGGAAAAGATGCTTAGAGACTTGGCCTATGCACTTGATCAATCTGCAATTGTCGCAATTACAGATCGTATGGGAAAGATCGTATATGTAAATGAGCAATTCACGAAAATAGCTCAATATAGTAAAGAGGAATTAGTAGGAGCTGATCACCGGATTATTAATTCAGGTTTTCATCCCAAAAAGTTTTTTAAAGATATGTGGGCGACAATGGGTCGGGGACATACTTGGCGTGGGGAGATTCGTAATAAAGCCAAAGATGGTTCCTATTATTGGGTCGATACAACAATTGTTCCGTTTTTAACGGATAAAGGAAGACCATATCAATATATTTCCATCCGTTATGATATTACCTCCCGTAAAGAGTCGGAGCGAGTGATTCGAGATCTTGCGTATAACGATCAATTGACGAATTTGCCTAATCGGACTTCGTTCCGGAAACTATTGGAACAAGAAGTGGGTGAGGCGAAAAGGCAGGGTACGAATCTCGCCTTTGTTTATCTTAATATTGATCGGCTACGTAATGTGAACGACTCACTTGGTCATGAGGCGGGCGATTATATTTTGTCTGTTGTTGCGAAAAGACTGAAGAAGGTTTTGACGGAAGGACATACAATTGGCCGACTTTCGGGTGATGAGTTTGCCTTTCTTCTGAAAAATATACGAAATGCAGAACATGCTGAACAACTAACGCAGGAAGTACAGCAAAGTTTAAGGGTGCCGATTGAGGTAATGGGACAGTCGCATGTACTATCGGTGAGTTTTGGCATTGCTTTATATCCCGAACATGCGAAAAAGCCTTCGGAGCTGACGATGAAAGCGGAAAAAGCACTTTCTGCTGCCAGGGAACATGGGGGCGGCGGATATGAAATGTATCAGCACGGAACAGCGTCTAAAACATTGGAGCGGATTTTGCTGGAGAATGAGCTGCGGAAAAGCGTGGATCTTGGTCATTTCCATCTCGACTATCAACCTAAGATGAACTTGATGACAGAAGAATTGACAGGTTTCGAAGCCCTAGTCCGCTGGAATCATCCTGATCTCGGTAGGATTCCGCCGGATAAATTCATTCCGGTGGCAGAAGAGACGAAAATTATTATCTCGCTCGGGGAATGGGTACTACGTGAATCCTGTAAACAGGCTAAAAGATGGCGAGATAGCGGGTACAGTCCCTTTCGGATTGCTGTTAACATGTCCGCAGTCCAGTTGGAGGAACCGACAATCTTAAATGTGATTAAAACGATTCTTGACGAAACAGGTGTCACCACAGATTTAATTGAAATAGAATTAACGGAAAGTGCATTTGCGGACAGAGAAGACATGCAGGAGAAAATTCGTGAAATAAGAGCTTTGGGGATTTCGGTGTCGATCGATGACTTTGGAACAGGGTATAGTACTTTTAGTTATATTAAGGAACTGCCGGCTGATACAGTGAAAATCGATATGTCCTTTGTACAGGATATCCACGAGAATGAAGATAGCCGGGCGATTGTTCAGGCAATAGTGACATTAGCAGATACAGTGGGACTGAACGTTATCGCTGAAGGCATAGAGTACGAAGAGCAAGTCGATATTTTAAAAGAAGTGGGTTGTCGGGAAGGGCAAGGGTATTACTATAGTAAACCACTGTCGCCTGATGCATGTGAAGAGTTCCTAAGGCAAACTATTAGTAACGAATAAATATTCAGATACCTGTCGAGTTGAGCCAACCCTTGCGAAGGCCTTACAATAGGAGGGAGATAAGGGGAGGTAGTTTGATATGGAACAGTTGAATATTTCACTAATAGGGGTACCGCTAGATTTCGGGCAAAGCCGTCGCGGGGTAGATATGGGACCAAGTGCGATCCGATATGCAGGTGCTGTCGGACGAATCGAATCTGTAGGTCATCGGGTAAGGGATGAGGGGAATATCCAGGTAAGTGCTGTGGAGCCTAAAAAACATAGCGATTCTAATCTGAAGAATCTGGATGAAGTCATTCAAGCGACTACGGAACTTGCGAAGAAAGTGTCAGAAGTTGTTGAGGCAGGCAGATTCCCGCTTGTGTTAGGCGGAGATCATAGCATTGCAATCGGAACTCTGGCCGGCCTGTCGGACAAATATAAAAATCTTGGTGTCATCTGGTATGATGCACATGCAGATTTCAATACAGCGGAGACATCGCCGTCCGGTAATATTCATGGTATGCCTCTTGCCGTAAGTGTGGGGCTTGGACATGAAAGTCTTGTCAATATACATAGTGAAGGGCGAAAAGTTAACCCGAAGAATGTGGTGATTATCGGTGCACGTTCAGTCGATCCCGAAGAGCGTTTATTGCTCAAGGAACAAGGCGTCAAAGTGTTCACGATGCATGAAATTGATCGCTATGGAATGACGGTGGTTATGGAAGACGCCCTTGCCTATTTGCGTTTACGCGAAGTTGACGGTGTCCACTTGTCACTTGACCTCGATGGGCTTGATCCGTTATATACACCTGGAGTTGGAACACCGGTGCCTGGCGGGATCAGTTATAGGGAAAGTCATCTTGCGATGGAAATGCTGGAAGATTCGGGAATGATTACATCGGCTGAGTTTGTTGAAGTAAATCCGATTCTGGATGAGAAAAATAAAACAGCTGATGTAGCAGTAGGTTTAATGGGTTCATTGTTTGGAGAAAAACTACTTTAACCATTTTTTGAAAGCCCATCTAGTTACTTAGGTGGGCTTTTTCTATTCAGGTTCGTGACTAGACACTAGGCGTCTTACACTTTTCTTGTTTTTACAATATAATGAAGAAATGCCAAGCAAACTCTGGTAAAATAAAATTAATGAAAAAAATGAAACCTGTCGACACCTTCAAACGTATAGAAGGGACAGCCGCATAGAGCGGAGGGTGAAATACATTGGATGATCTGATCAATAAACGAATAAATGAAGTCTTGAAAGGCGATCAAAATGCATTTGAAGAAGTAGTAACCTTATTTCAGCATCGCCTCTATCAAGTGTGCTATAGGATGCTTGGCAATGCCCAAGAGGCGGAAGATATTGCTCAGGAAGCGTTCGTACGTGCCTATATTAATATCCATACATTCGACCAAAAGCGGAAGTTTTCCACATGGTTGTTTCGGATAGCGACGAACTTGTGCATCGACCGAATCCGGAAAAAGAAACCCGATTATTATCTCGATGCGAATGTGCCGGGTACAGATGGTTTGAACATGTACTCACAAATTGCCGCTTCTGGCGAATTGCCGGAAGAGGAAGTAGAAAGAATGGAAATGCAGGAACGCATTCACTATGAAATAGGCAGGCTTCCAGACAAATATCGTTCCGTTATCATTTTAAGGTATATCGAAGAATTGCCATTGCAAGAGATTGGTGACATTTTGGAATTACCGCTAGGGACCGTAAAGACCCGTGTCCATAGAGGGCGGGAAGCGCTTCGGAAACAGATGGGTAATATGTAGGAGGGAATAAGCATGAATACGTGTCCGGAACAAATCGTTCACTATATGCACGCGTATTTAGACGGCGATATCAGCCGTGACGAAGAGCGGCTATTGAAAGAACATCTAGATAGCTGTAAAGAGTGCAAAGAAATTATGAATGGCCTAACGGAGTCCATAGCTTTTATAGGAAGTGCCGCTAAAATAAAAGCGCCGGACAGCTTTGTGACCAATGTGATGGGGCGTCTTCCAAAGGAGAAATCCCAAGCAGGCGTTCAACGCTGGTTGCGCACCCATCCACTTTTTGCAGCAGCGGCTATGTTTCTTATTCTGATGAGTGCAACGCTTTTTTCTAGTTATGGAAATGACCAACAGTTTTCGGTGACAAAACAACCGAATCTAGTGGTTGAAGGCCAGACAGTACTCGTCCCGGCAGGTGAAACTGTGAAGGGGGATATTGTAGTTAAAAATGGCGAACTTCGGATTGAAGGGGAAGTGGATGGCGATGTAACAGTTATCCACGGATCCAAATATATGGCTTCGACAGCAATTGTGACAGGGAAAAGCAAGGAAATTGACAAAGCATTTGACTGGCTCTGGTATAAGATGAAAAAGACAGCGACGGACATATTCTCAACTTCAAATGATGATAAGCAAGAAGAGAAATAAACAGGGCGACCCGTTCTTACTGCTGCGAGCGGTAAGTAGGCGCTCTTTTTTCTGTTGTAAGAAAAGACAGTGCAGTGCTGTTATGCTATACTGTACGCATAAGAAACTGTTTATGAAGGTAGGCGAAGCACATGCCCAAATGGCAAGAATTAATTGATTTCAGTCCAGTAGCGGCATTTATTAATATCATAGATGTGCTTCTCGTCTGGTTTGTTTTTTATAAATTGTTTACGATCATTAAAGGAACGAAAGCGGTTCAATTGTTAAAAGGGATATTTGTACTTATCATTGCTCGTGTCCTAACTGAGTTTTTTGGCCTGAATACGTTGCTATGGATGATGGATCAAGTTCTGAGATTTGGATTTCTGGCTATTATTATCATTTTCCAACCCGAGCTGCGGCGTGCACTCGAACAGGTTGGCAGAGGACGATTATTTGCCCGCACAATGATGCAGGAAGAAGAAGAACGCGATCGGCTGATTGAAGCATTTGTAAAGTCGGTCAGTTATATGGCAAAACGCCGTATCGGAGCACTTATCTCACTTGAAAAAGAAACAGGTTTAAGTGAATATATTGAAACAGGCACCGGTATGGATTCAATGATCACGTCTGAACTTCTCATAAATATCTTCATTCCAAACACACCACTCCATGACGGTGCAGTTATTATCCAACGTAACCGTATTGCGGCAGCAGGCTGTTACTTGCCGCTGTCTGAGAGCCCGTTCATCTCAAAAGAGCTTGGTACTCGGCATAGAGCCGCTCTTGGGATTAGTGAGGTAACGGATGCGGTAACGATTATCGTGTCAGAAGAGACGGGTGCCGTTAGTCTTACAGTAGATGGAGATATAGATCGAAACCTGAACATGGAGGAGTTCGAAGTGCGGCTGCGTAGAGTCTGGTTCGGATCAACGCCAAGTAATAAGAATACCTCTCTTTGGAAATGGGGGCGTAAAAATGGATAAGTTTATGGATAGCCCATGGTTTCTTCGTTTTACAGCCTTGTTTCTTGCAATTATTCTTTTTTTCTCCGTTCAGGCGGAGGAAAAATCCGGCAGCAAAGCCGTTGGGGATACAATGGACATCATTCGAGATTTCCCCGTACAAGTGTATTATGACAATGAAAACCTTGTCGTAACAGGGGTTCCAGAAACGGTTAATATGACCATTGAAGGCCCGGCAAATATTGTTCAGACAACGAAACTATTGAAGGACTTTACATTACGGGTTGATTTATCGAGTTTACCGATGGGCAAGCATACTGTTAAAGTTCAAACTGAAAATATTTCTGATAAGCTGGATGTGCGGTTTGACCCTGCGACAATTGACGTCGTCATTGAAGAGAAAATTACACAATCATTCCGCGTTGATCCTGAACTGAATGAGCGTTTGCTTGCTGAAAATTTCAATGTCGTTAAAATAGACGTCGATCCCGAAACCATAGAAGTGACCGGTGCTAAGAGTGTCATTGAATCGATCAGTTTTGTAAAAGCCTCCGTAACAGGTGATAAGGAAATCGACAAATCATTTGAACAACAGGCCAGGGTTCGTGTGTTGGACAAAGATCTGACAAAACTGAATGTGACGATTGTTCCTGAGCAGGTAAATGTCAAAGTTGACATTGCTGAATATAGTAAAGAAGTGCCAATTGTTCTAAAATCGCGCGGCGAACCTATTGAAGGGATTACTGTCAATTCCATCGCAACTGCGGATAAAACCATTAGATTATTTGGTTCACGGAAAGCGCTGGCGCAAATCAAAGAATTTAGCGTCGAAGTGGATGTGTCCGAAGTGAAGGGACAAGAGACGATAGCAATCGATTTGAAAAAGCCTAAAGACGTTTCAAAGATGTCGTTGGATAAAATTAAAGTAAAAGTCGACGTAACTGTGACCAATCCAGAGTTGGAAGTACTCGCTCCGGAACCGCCAGTCGAGGAAGAGAAAGTGGCTACGAAGGAATTTAAAGATATTCCCGTTACGGTAAAAGGACTCGATGAAAAGTTCATAAGTTCATTTCAGAAACCGGCGGCTGGTCTGGTTGTCCTGACTGTGACAGCCGACCAGGATATACTGGATACACTGAAGAAATCAGATTTCACGGTCTATGTGGATGCGTCAGAAACAGAGGATGAAGGGGAACAGAGTCTCCAAGTTTTCGTGGATGGCCCTCCAGATGTACAATGGATAGTTTCAGATAAAGAAGTAAAGATGCATATTGAACTTGCCTGACATTCACTGAATGTGCAGGATTGAAGGGGAGAATGGAAATGACAAAGTATTTCGGGACAGATGGCGTCCGCGGGGTTGCAAATAGAGAACTGACACCGGAGCTCGCTTTTAGATTAGGCAGAATCGGCGGACATGTTTTAACAAAAGAATCACAAGGGAAGTCACAAGTGCTCGTAGGCAGGGATACGCGTATTTCGGGGCATATGCTTGAAAGTGCCCTTATCGCGGGTCTTTTATCGACAGGTGTCGAAGTGATGACTCTTGGGATTATCAGCACGCCGGGTGTCGCTTATTTGACGCGCGTCATGAATGCTCAGGCCGGAGTCATGATTTCTGCTTCACATAATCCTGTCGAGGACAATGGCATCAAGTTTTTCGGTGCAGATGGTTACAAATTGACAGACGAGCAGGAAGATGAAATTGAGCAATTGTTAAATGTGCAGGAAGATTCATTGCCACGCCCTGCTGGAGCGGACGTCGGTTCTATTACAGAGTATTTTGAAGGCGGACATAAATATATCCAGTATTTAAAACAGACTGTCGACGAGGAATTCACGGGAATTCATGTTGCGCTTGATTGTGCACATGGAGCGACATCCACATTGGCGACGCATCTGTTTGCTGATCTTGATGCAGACCTGACAACAATGGGAGCCTCGCCAAACGGTTTGAATATTAATGACGGTGTCGGTTCAACACATCCTGAAGAATTAGGTAAACTTGTTGTTGAAAAAGGAGCCCATATCGGCTTGGCATTTGACGGAGACGGTGATCGTCTAATTGCTGTGGATGAACACGGAGAAGTTGTTGATGGTGACCAGATTATGTTCATCATCGCTCGTCATTTGCATGAAGAAGGCCGCTTGAAATCAGGTACGATTGTCTCAACGATTATGAGTAATTTAGGTTTTTATAAAGCACTTTCAGAACACGGCATGAAAAGCGTGCAGACAGCCGTCGGTGATCGTTACGTTGTAGAAGAAATGAGAAAAGGAAATTATAATCTTGGTGGCGAACAATCGGGCCATATTATTTTCCATGATTATAACACGACAGGCGACGGACTTCTTACAGGTCTTCAGCTCGTGAATATTATGAAGATTTCTGGCAGGAAGCTTTCTGAACTTGCAGCAGAGATGAAAGTCTATCCGCAAAAACTCGTTAATGTGCGTGTAACTGATAAAAATGCAGTGACAGATAATGCACGTGTGGCGGCAGTAATTGCGGAGGTAGAAAAAGAGATGGCAGGCAACGGCCGTGTCCTTGTCCGCCCCTCAGGTACTGAACCTCTTGTGCGTGTCATGGTAGAAGCGCCTTCTGAAGAAGATTGTGTACGTCTTGTTGAACGCATTGTTGCGGTTGTCCAAGAAGAAATGGGCACTGAATAAGATACTGAATCATGGACCGGAGATACCGTTATTGGCGGTATCTCTGGTTTTTTATTTTTATCAAAAAAGAGTATCTCAAGATATATATGTTGAACAAATGAATACGACATAGGCGCTTTACAATGAATAGAATCAGAATTCCTGCTAATATCGCTTCGACGCTTTGCGGGTGCCTCCCGCGAAGACGCGCCTGCGTTGGCTGGTCTATTTGAGAAAGAGCATTTCGTTATCGGGGACGAGACCCACAACCCGGAGTGCCATAAATCGAGCGAATGTGATCAACGAATGTCCCCATACATGAGGAATGCATCAGAATTCCTGCTAATACCGCTTCGACGCTTTGTGGATGCCTCCCGCGATAAGCCGGAAAGGAGAGCACTTTCAGTCTTATCGCTCCGGCTACCACGAAGTCGCGCCTTCGCTGGATGGTCTATGTGAGAAAATACATTTCGTTATCGGAGATGAGAGCTACAACCTGGAGTGCGTCTTTCTTGACTTCAAGTAGTATCAACTAGTAATTACCTTATAATCCCGCCATATACATCTCAAAAATACATTTCTCTCGATAATGAACACCCTAGCGCAGGCGCGGTAAAGGGGTCGCCGAAGCCGTAAGACTGGATGCGAAGCGCTAATCCAAGGCTTATGGCGAAAGGCATCCCCCAGCGCCAAGCGGTCTACAATCCACACTCCCAATTACAACTCTCTCATTATTAAGCGCCAAAGCAGATTCAATGGGATTCTTTAATTCAACATATATAGTAGAAAGAAACTAACTTGAGATACCCTTTTCGTAGAAAGTACCAGTAGACTCACTCTGAAAAGTAATAAATCTGCATATGGTGGTGATAAACTCCATCGAGACGGTGATAAACTTCTAGGTACTAACACTGAAAAGAAAAAAGAGGCCGTCTTTGTAGTCGTTAATGTACCGACTTTAGAGACAGCCTCATTGATTGTGCTTGATTAATACCTTTTCTGAAATTTATTTCGAATGACAATCGCAGTCGTATTTAAGATGAGCAATGCTAACAGCAATACGACAATTGTTGCAGCGGCTAAGTTTGCATATTCCGCAACGAGCGAAGAGTCGAGTGTCCAATAATAAATTTGCATAGGGAGCACCGTAAATTTATCAAAGATACCTCCTGGGAAAGGAAGAAGTAAAGCGGGAATTCCAATGACTACTAGTGGAGCGGTCTCTCCAATCGCTCGTGATAGGGATAAAATCGCACCCGTCATTATACCAGGAAGAGCTACAGGTAAAATGACATTTTTAATTGTTTGCCATTTTGTTGCGCCCATTCCGAATGAAGCTTCACTTAAATGCTGCGGTACTGAACGGAGTGCTTCCTGACTTACAACAATGACGATTGGAAGAATGAGGAGCGACATTGCTAGTCCACCAGCTAATACAATGTTGCCGAAATTCATAGCTCTGACAAAAAGGGTCAATCCTAAAATGCCATAAACAATGGATGGAACACCTGCTAAGTTCGAAATATTGGTTTGAATGAAGGCTTGTATCCGGCCTTTTTTTGCATATAACTCTAAATAAATTGCCGTTCCAACACCTAAGAACATTGTAACTGGTGCAACAACCATCATGAGCCAAAACGTCCCCAGGATAGCTCCCATAATCCCGGCTCGTTCAGGCTGTGTTGACAGTCTGCCAGTCAGGAAGTCTAGACTGAACCAACCAATCCCTTGGGATACGACACGGTAAATGAGCACGGCAAGCACAACGAGACCAAATAGAGTGGATAGTAAAAATATAAATTTCGAGAAATTATTCACACGTAACCGTGAGTTAATTCTTTTCGCAATTTGATTCTGACTAACATGTTCCATATTAATATTCCTCCCTAAATTTACGAGAGATTGATCTTGCAATTAAATTCATAATTAGTGTGAACAGAAACAGGGTCATGGCAACTGCATATAGACTATAGTAAATTGTTGAGCCAGCGGGTGCATCTCCACTATTTACCTCGACAATATACGAAGTCATCGTTTGCATCGATTGTGTAATGTCAAAGGTGAAATTTTTAGTACTTCCACTTGCGATTGTCACAATCATTGTTTCACCAATCGCACGGGATATACCCAGAACAAAGGAGGCAATAATCCCTGACAAAGCAGCTGGAATAACAACACGCCCTGTTACTTCTAATTTCGTAGAGCCCAGTGCGAGTGCACCTTCCCGCATTGAATTCGGAACCGAACTCATCGCGTCTTCTGACAAGGAAGCAATCATTGGAATAATCATAACGCCCATGACAATGCCTGGACTCAGGATATTCGTCGATTCAAGGCTGGGGATGAGTGACTTTAAAAGTGGTGTAACGAATGTGAATGCGAAAAAGCCATAGACAATCGTTGGTATCCCCGCAAGAACCTCTAATAATGGTTTGATGGTTTTTCTGACTTTCACTGATGCATATTCACTCAAATATATGGCAGTCATTAGGCCAATGGGTGCAGCGACAAGCATAGCAATAAGGGATGACATGATTGTACCCGTTACGAGTGGTAGCACACCGAATTGGGGTGTTTGACTTAATGGCTTCAACACAGTCCCGGTGAAAAAATCAATGATGGGAACCCGTTTGAAAAACTCAATTGTTTCCGATAGTAATGTAAAAATAATCCCAATTGTCGTTAAAACGGATAGGGAAGCAATTAGGAAAAGAAATATAGGAATTGCCTTTTCGAATGACTTTTTTAGGTTTTTTGAAGCTTTTTTTTGCTCAATTAACGTTCGGATGTTAACAGCATCCTGTTTCGTCATATCGTTGTTGATTGACATTGTGCAGAGCACTCCTTCTATATAAGCTGGAACAAGATGAGAGCTGTTTAAAGCCCTCATCTTGTCCTATTTTTATAGTGAAAACTAGCTTATTTCTTAAGACCTTCTAGGAACTCAATGTTTTCTTTTGCTTCCGATTCAGGAATGGGTGCAAACCCAGTTTCACCAGCGAATGTATTAACATTGTTCATCGCGTAGATTGCATAATCCAATACTTGTGGTTTATCTGTTGCATGGTTGACGTTCAAATACGTGAAGACCGGACGTGTGAAGTCAGCATAGGCACCATCTTCTGCGATTGTATCAAGTGCTGGTTCAACTGGACCATTACCGAAGTCTACACTTACTGCTTGTAATTTATCAGTATTATTCACAAAGTAGCCATATCCGAAAAAGGCAATTCCGTTCTTGTCTTCTGAGACTAAATTAACGAGTGTCGAATATTCTTGTTGAAGGTTTACGTTGCTTACTAAGTCTTGTTTATCAAGAATACTTTCATAGAAGAACTCGTAAGTTCCATGGTTTTCATTCGGCCCCATTGGTGAGATTTTTTCATCTGGCCAAGAAGAATCGATGTCTGACCATTTTTCAACTCCGCCATCTGCTTTGAAAATACTGATTAGTTGTTCTGGCGTCATTTCAGCAGCCCAATCATTATCCTTGTTAATAACGAATGTTAATCCATCCAAAGCTACTTTTAATTCTTTTACATCTATATTAAGATTTTTTGCTTCTTCTGCTTCTTCATCTTTAATTTGACGGGAAGCGTCGTTGAAGTCTGTTCCGTTTGCAATTAAAAACTTCTTAAATCCAGCACTTGTCCCAGCGCGGCTCACTTCAACGGATACATCTGATTGTTCGTTAATCATATATTCTTCAGCTAATCTAGCCATTAGTGGGTAAACTGTTCCAGATCCATCAATGACAACACTACCCGATAATTTTGCTGTTTCCTCTGACTCTGTGTTTGTATTGCCATTACTTTCTTTTGCCTTTGAATCTGTGCCACATGCTGCAACTAACATAGAGATGGCAACGATTACTAGGAATAAAAGATATTTACTGACCTTCATTTGAATTTTCCTCCCCTAAAAGCTAGTTTATTTTCTTGAAAGAATTTCTCTTACAACTAGAATTATAGACGTTGAATGTAAAGGCAGTATGATGAAAATGTAAAGGTTATGTAAAATGCAGTGGAAGGGTTTTTTATTTCATAAAAGGTCATCTGAGGGAATATGATTGCCCTTAGATGACCTTTTATAAAAGAATAAATATTTTATTATTAACCAAAACGTCCATTAATATAGTCGTTTGTTAACTCGTCAGAAGGATTGTTGAAGATGGTTGAGGTACGATCACATTCGATGATTTCTCCGTTTAGGAAAAAGGCGGTGCGATCTGAAATCCTGGAAGCTTGTTGCATATTATGTGTGACAATCGCAATTGTCACATCGTTTTTAATGGAAGAGATAAGTTCCTCCACTTTATGTGTTGAGACAGGGTCGAGTGCCGAAGTCGGTTCATCCATTAGAATCACTTCCGGATCAATCGCAAGACAACGTGCAATGCATAGTCGTTGCTGTTGGCCTCCAGAAAGACCATATGCACTTTTATGAAGGCGATCTTTCACTTCATCCCACAGAGCAGCTTTTTTCAAACTGTCTTCCACGATCATGTCTAGGATGGCTTTGTTTCGGATGCCGTGGATTTTAGGCCCAAATGCAACGTTTTCATAAATTGATTTTGGAAATGGATTAGGTTTCTGGAACACCATTCCCACTTTTGAACGTAGCATTTCAACAGGCACTGCCTTGTCCAGTATATTTTTCCCTTTAAACGTCAGATTCCCGGAAATGTTGACATCTGGTACCATTTCAACCATTCGATTTAGTGTTTTTAAATATGTTGACTTCCCACAGCCTGAAGGACCGATGATGGCTGTCACTTCTTTTTCATTGATTGAGAGGTCAATATTTTTCAGTGCGTGAGATGATCCGTACCAAAGATTTAATCCATTCGTTTCATATACGGGTTTGCGCCAGTTTGAATTTTTCATAACGCGAAATTGTGTATCCTCTTTACGTTCTAATTTTAAGGTCATGAGTATCCTCCTCATTCATGGTGGAGCTATATTTAGTCGAACTTATCGTTGGGATCACCCTTGCATCCCTTATGATAAACAAAGAGTGTTGAGGAAGTATGAAGCGGATGTAAAGTTTGTGTAAATGCTGATGCCTGGTTACGCGCATTTTATGGAATAAAAAAAGGCCTTATGTGAGGCCCTTTTGTTCATTCAAAAATATAATGCAATGCTTTTACAGCTTGGTCGACAGTTTCGACAGTGGCATTTGATTTACGGGACAGTTCTTTCAAAGCGTGATGATGTTCTTCTTTACGGATTAAGATAAGCGGTTTGCCAAATGTGATGGCGGCACTCGCGTCCATCGCGGTGTTCCATTGTTTATACTTTTCTCCAAATAAGGCGATGACGAGATCGGCTTGCTTCATTAAAAGTTCTGTGCGTAGATTATTGAAACTCGACGCCGCGGCATCCTTTAAAATCGCATTCGGCTGTATGCCCAAAATTTCTTCCCCGATATTATCAGAACGGTCATGGTCTTCCATAGGACCGACGAAATCGATTGGTAAATTGAGCGCTGCGACTTTCAATTTCACTTCTTCGCGCCACGAACTGTGAATTTCCCCTGCCAGATAAACGGTTATTCTCATACTAAATCCCTCCTTATCGATAAACTTAATTGTAGCATTCATTTTCAAAAAGTTGCTCGTGAATAACCGAAAGTTTAGACTATAACTATAGAGATTGGGGGAAGTGGAATGAAAATACTATGGCATAACGGGTTGATGTATACAATGAAGCAAGAAGGCGACCAGATAGAAGCGTTGCTCACGGAAAACGGCAAGATTATGGCGGTTGGATCCTATGAAGAATTAAAAGGACAAGCAGATAAAGAGATTGATTTAGAGGGCTCCGTTCTCTATCCAGGATTCATCGACAGCCATATGCATATGATTGGGCATGGTGAAAAACTACTGAGTCTCGATTTGGCAAAGGCGTCTTCCGCCGACGAAATGATGGACATGCTGATGGGTGCTTATCCTGATTTGAAGCTAGATGAATGGTTCATTGGGGAAGGATGGAATGAAAACAATTTCTCCGACAAAAAGATTCTCACGCGTCAAGAACTTGATATGGTGACGGATTCGCCTATGATTCTAAAGCGGACATGTAGACATGCGGCACTCGCCAATTCAAAAGCGCTTGAGCTTGCCGGTATTTCGAAAGATACACCAGATCCTGAAGACGGCGTCATTATGCGTGACGCTGCCGGTGAACCAACGGGCTACTTGAAGGAAGGTGCGCAGGAGATAGTGCTGGCTCTAATACCAGAACCGACAGAACAATCATTGACGCGGGCCTTGCAGAAATCAGTCGATGATTTGCTATCCCTTGGGCTGACGGGGGCAGTGACAGATGATCTCGGCTATTACGGAGACTACACAAATCCACTTCAGGCATTCAAAAATGTCATCGGCGAACAGAAGAAATTCCGCGCGCGTCTGTTGCGACGGTCGACTGTTTTCAAACAATTGATGGAAGAGCAAGCCACATATAATGAGCCTTGGATTGAGCCGGGAGAGATGAAGTTTTTCATCGATGGGGCACTTGGAGGTAAAACTGCATTGTTAAGCAAACCGTACGCAGACGCAGCGGAAACATCTGGGATGGCAGTTGTTACAGATGAGGAAATCGATAAGCTCGTGACGCTCGCACGAAAGCACGGTGAAGCAATAGCGGTACACGTTATCGGGGACGCAGCTGTTGAAAAAGCATTGGATGCAATTGAGAAGCATCCCGCTCCTAAAGACAAACGAGATCGCCTTATCCATGTCAACGTACTGCGTGATGATCTCGTAGAACGGATGGCAAAGCTACCGGTCATTCTCGATTTACAGCCGGTGTTTGTATCCTCTGATTTCCCTTGGGTCATGGATCGTTTAGGGGAAGAACGTCTTGATTGGGCCTATGCATGGAAAAAGCTACTTGACCGCGGCTTCATTTGCGGTGGCGGTTCGGATGCGCCAATCGAAGAAGTCGATCCATTGCTTGGCATCTATGCAGCAACGACGCGTCGGAAGCCTGGCGAAAACCATAAAGGCTATTTACCTGATGAAAAACTAAGCCGCTTTGAAGCGGTCGGCCTCTTTACGACGGGGAGTGCGGGAACAATCGGAAAAGCGGACGTCCGCGGTAAGCTTGCGCCCGGGTTCGATGCTGATTTCACTGTGCTCGACAAGGATTTATTCCGAGTGGAAGATGAAGAGATCGTGAACGCGAATGTTGTGATGACCGTTGTTGCGGGTGAAGTGATGTATAGAGGGTGAAATGTGACTTGCCTAATCCATGATTCATGTTTAAAGGAGGGGTGGAATTTGCGACCAATCGAAAAAGCAGAAATCTGGGTGCAGCAAGAAGTAGGGGGTGTCGTCCATTGGATGAAACGGCTTCCAGGCAGTACATCCTCACTTCTTTATGAAGTGAAGACGAAAGACTCGACGATTATTTTACGGCAGTTTGACAATGAGGAGTGGCTTCTTGAAGAACCTGATCTCGTTAAGCACGAAGCGGCGAGCCTTCGAAAAGCTTCGGATAGCGGGTTGCCAGCCCCGGCGTTGATTGGGTCTAATGAAACAGGAGAGCTGAGCGGGTTGCCGTCTATCCTTATGACGAAAGTTGAAGGGAAAGTAGAGCTGCTGCCAGATGATTTCAACCTATGGGCGGATGGGTTGGCAAAAGCACTTGTGCAAATTCATCAAGTTAAAGCGAATGATTTTACATGGACATATGTTCCATATACAAAACGGGCGGACGTCAAATTCCCCGAATGGACGAAGAAACGGGATGTGTGGCAGGCGGCATTTGAACGTTTCCATGGAACGGAGCCTGAATTTCGCGAGACGTTCATTCACCGCGACTTTCATCCTGCAAATGTGTTGTGGACTAACAAAGAAGTAAGTGGGATTGTAGATTGGCCGAATGCATGCCGCGGTCCAGCAGGTATCGACGTGGGTCATTGTCGTGTGAACCTCGCGCTGTTGCATAGCGTCGAAGTGGCAGAACTATTTTTACAAGCCTATCAAAGACATGCTGAACCCTCATTTTCGTATGAGTCCTACTGGGATATTGTCTCCGTGTTTGATTTTTTGGACGGAACTCCTGTTGTATATAGTGGCTGGGCGGCGTTTGGTGTTACAGGTTTGACGGATGAAATGATGGCAGCACGATTGGATCAATATTTGGAGAGTATCATTAACAAAGAGTAGAATTATTAAAAAGCGTCCGTTCCCCATAAAAGGAACGGACGCTTTACGTATTATATCAACCTCTGAACGGCCACCATACCCCTCTGCCAAACGATACAGTAATCGCCGGAATGAGTAATGGAAGAATGATGAGTCCATACAGAAGGAGTCCTGTAATGACAATTGTAGCGATTTGTACGAGACTCAACACGCCTGAAGGCATCATTGCACCGAATGTTCCGGCGAGTATGATGGATGCAGTAATAATGACCGTACCCATTTTAGCCATCGACATCGTAAGTGCTTCCCGTATATTCAGCCCGTTAATGCTTTCTTCACGGAAGCGATCGAGTAAGAAAATGGAGTAATCCACACCGAGCGCAATAAGCAGAATGAAGCCAAAGAATGGAACTGCCCAGCTGATACCATCATAACCCAACATATTGACAAAGATGAGTTCAGTTACAGCGATAGATGTGTAATATGTGAGCAGCAAGGAGCCGATCATATACAAAGGCATAATTGCGGAACGGAACAAGAACGTCAAGACGACGAACAAACTGGCAAGCATAATAATGACTGTGCGCTTGAAGTCTTTTGACGAAATATCATACAGATCCGAATTCATGCTGGATACACCGCTATATGCAAGCTCTGCGTCAAAGAAAGGTGTTCCGATAACAGAACGATTTACGCTGTCTTTAATGTCGTGCACCGTTTGGATCGCTTCCCGTGAATAAGGATCATAGTCCAAAATCACTTCAAGTAAAATCCCTGATTCAGCCCCGAACGTATAACGGTCAATCACCGGCTTGAACGTTTCATTGCTGAGCGTGCCTGCTGGAATGAACAAACCGGTAGCACGCACACTGTCCGACTCACTCATTTCTTTTAAGGACGCGGATAATTCACCAAGACCGGAACCGATTTCATCCAGGCCTTTAGTAGAAGCACCAACACCTGCAGAAAGCTGGCCGATACCGCCTGCGGCTTGTGCAAGTCCAGCCCCATTGACTTCAGCTGCAGAACCGGTAGAAAACATGCCGGTCACTTGGTCCAGTCCGCCTTGAACTTCTGTCAGTCCTTTTTTTACCTCATCCAGTCCACCAGTCGCATCACCAAGACCCTCTGACATAAGACCAAGCTGGTGGTCGACATACAAGTCTTCGATAATTTCACCAGTTGGACGCGTAATCGTCCGGACCGTTTTCACGCCGTCAATCTTCTCGATATCCCGGCTGATTGCTTCGAGATAGGTTACGTCAGTTTCATTGACAATCGGGCCGTCTTTTTTCAATAAAACCTGGATTGGCAACGAATCACCTTTCCCGAATGCTTCAGAAATAGCATTGAGGCCCATGACCGATTCTTTACTCTTATCAATCTCATCGACTGTGTTGAATGACAAATCATTGTCATATGTCAATAGAAGAGGGACTGTGATAACTGCCACAATTAGTATAGAAATGAGCGGCCGCTTGACCGAAACTTTACTGAAGGCAACCCATATTTTACTGTCTTTATGCGATGCAGCTTGTTTTGAAGGCCAAAACAATTTGTCTTTCAATAAAACCATGAACAATGGAACAACTGTAAATAGCACGACCATCAACACGGCAATTCCGACCGCGACAGCCACAGCTGATTTAAAAATCGGGAAGTCTGCAAATCCGATTGCTGCAAATCCGATAAAGACGGCAAGACCGCTGATGAACAGTGTACGGCCTGCAGTTTTATACGTATTAACGACTGCATCCTCGACGCTATGACCTGCTAGCAATTCTTCTTTATAACGGCTGAGCAACAGAATACAATAATCCGTTCCTAGTCCGAAGAGGATGGCTACAAGGAAAATTTGCGTGTAATTAGAAACAGGGAATCCAAACCAGTCAATGAAAAAGGCAACAAATGATTGACTGAGTAAATAGGAGATCCCTACCGCAAGAAGCGGTATAAATGGTGTGACAATTGAGCGGAATACGATGAGAAGCAAACCGAAAATAAGCACGACGGTAATAATTTCCGTCTTTTTCAATCCATCTTGTGCGCTTTGGTTTACATCATTGCCGATAATCGCTTCACCTGTTAAATAGACTGTCTGGTTTTTGGGTAAGATATCACTATGAATTTTATCAGCAAGGGCAATAATTTCATCAAATGTACCGTCCACTGTAATTGGTACGAGTACTGTCTTCTGATCTTTTGAAACAAGTTGCGCTTCCAGTTCTTTACTTTCAAAGGGGTTAAGTATTGCTGAAACTGGCTTACCTAGGGCTTCGAGTTTGTCTACAACCGATTGAATTTCTTTTTTCATCGTAGCATCCACTGGTTTTTTCAGCGGATAGACGAGTGAAATCGTATCCTCGGAAGCACCGGCTTTTTCTAGCATATCAGCCGCTTTTTGTGAATCTGCATTGTTTGGAAGCTGAAGTGAACCTGCATCTTCCGCCTGTTTTGCTAAATTTGGTGCAAGAAAGAATAACACAATTGTCAATGCAAGTAAGCCGATGAAAATTGGCCATTTGAATTTTAATATAGCTCTCAAAAATTACATCCCCTTCATTTGTAAAATCTCTTTAAGTTTTCGGAAAGTCACAACGAATGTCTCCAGTTCCTTTTCGTCAATCCGGTCTCTAAAAAGTTTTTCAATATTTTCATAGACCGCATCGTTGGAAGTTTGAAGAACCTCCATACCTTCCGATGTAAGTCGTATGATTTTGGCACGCTGATCATTTTCGTCACGCTCCGACGTCACAAGACCTTTTTCCTCCAACTTTTTTAAACGGCTCGAGACAGCGCTTTTATGTACACCTTGAATTGTGGCAAGCTTTCCGCTCGAAAGTGCTCCATAAGTAGAAAGGATTTTGAGTACTTGAATTTGCTCGGGAGAATACTCTTTCCAAATGGGGATATCCATGTTTTTAATAACATGTTCTGTCCCGAAAATCATTACTTCTTCAAACAAATCAACCGCTTCCAACAGTTTATCTTTCAATATAGTCTACCCCCTAAACCAATAATAGTAGTTTAGGGGCTAGACGAATAAATGTCAATGGCAAAGTAATTGCTTATAATATGATAAACTGAAGGAAGCAGATATAAAGGGGATTGAGAATATATGACAAATATGTGGCATGAACGTTTTTCCGCTGAAGAATACGTTTACGGCAAAGAACCAAATACATTTCTCGTTGAAGCTGCTCAGCAGATAACAAAGGGAAAAGTACTTTGCATTGCTGAAGGTGAGGGACGTAATGCGGTCTACCTGGCTTCACTCGGTTTTGATGTGACTGCATGGGACTATGCACCGGCTGGACTCGAGAAAACAAAGCAGTTGGCTGATGAAAAAGGTGTCAGTGTAAAAACGGAACTACGCGACCTAGCGGAGGTGGCTTGGGAGGAAGAGCAGTGGGATGCAATCGTCCACATCTTCGGACATTTCCCGGGAAACGTTATGGATCGTACCCTAACAGGGATTAAAAAGGCATTGAAACCGGGCGGCTACTATATAAGCGAATTGTATACGAAAGAACAGCTCCATTACGGAACAGGCGGCCCGCGTGATGAAGGAATGCTGTGCAACCCTATTAAAATGTTAGAGCAATTCGGAGGTTATTTCGTTAAACACTTTCATATTGGGGAAGTCAATCGTGTGGAAGGCCAGCTCCATACTGGAACGGCACACGTCGTACAAAGTTTATTTCGAAAAAGGGAGGAGGGGTAACAAATGAATGGGCAGAATCGTGCAGATGTAACACCGGGCTTAAAAGTGGCAGTCATCTTGAAAAAAGATCAGCGGTCGGGCGCGAAGACAGAGGGCGTCGTTAAAGATTTACTGACGAACTCAAGCTTCCACCCACACGGCATTAAAGTGCGCCTGGAAGACGGACAAGTTGGACGGGTTTGCGAAATATTGTAATGAATAAAAAATCCATACAATCATGAAAGTTTGAATAATCATGTTTGTTCTAAATAACATGTTAGTTTTAGAATTGTATTGGTGACTGTCACCAACAATTCAATGCAAATGCTTATCTTGGCAAGTGTTCATGGGACTTGGGAAACTGCTGATAAATTAAGACTGAGAGACTATGCATTCTAAATAAAAATTGCACATAAAAATGAGCTGGGAAATGTATCTCCGAGCTCATTGCATTTTGATATCCATTATTTCACTAAAGCACCCGTTTGTTGAAGAAGGGACAAGTTGTCTATTCACTGGTTTCTAAAAACCAACGGTCTCTCTGATGGCTGACCATTGTATTTCAGATTTAGATTCATTGTTAGTCATCATCGTTCCAACAAAAACGTCATCAATAACTTTATTATTCAAATAGTGTTCAATAGTTAAATTGATAATTTTTGAAGTATATAAATCTGATAATTCATTCTTAGGAACCCAAAATAATTCCCCTTCGTCTGAAGGAATAAAGTTCATATGCTTTGTTTCTCCCAAGTAGACATATTGTTGGCGTATTTCTCCGCTATTTTTTTCAAGTAGAATATATTTAAGCCTAAAGTTTTTAATGTCATCTTTTTTAAATCCCGTCTCTTCTTCAATTTCCCTGAAACTTGCCTCTATTGGTGAATTAAGTTCATTAGGTTCCATATGACCTCCAATTCCACCCCAAAATGCAAAATTAAAGATTTTACTTTTTTCCTTTTTCATCATTAACGCCCTTCCTTGATGAATTAGGAATGCAGTTGCCATCTGTCGGACTTCCAATAATAACATCCTCTCTAAACTTCCCACTTATTTTATTAAGCTAAACTGCGTCGTTAGATTATATGTAAACCTTCATAAACTTGTTTTTGTTTTAACATAAATATCCAGTTGAGTGAATTTAATTTAATCAGATGTAAGGTACGTGTCACCATACCATTTCACTATAAATCAACCTTTACCTTTAACATAGCCAAAAGTTTTAAATAACATGTTTGTTTTAGAATTGTATTGGTGACTGTCACTATTTTTACTGTCACTATTTTTAAGAGCAGACTTCCTATGGTAATATTTTCTTAACGCAATATATGCTTTTAAGCAAGAGTGATAAGGGGGAAGTGACTTGAGGAAAGAGGGGAATGTTTTAGTCAGGGCGGGGGATATTGTTTTCATCATTGTAATCATGGGTTTGTTATTGCCTTTTGTACTTGTAGGCGCACTATTCATTTGGCTTTCGGGACTATTATTTTTGTTGCCACTTATTTTGGCTCTGTATGTATCGTTGTGCGTTGTGCTAGTTGTAAAAACGTTTCAGCTGAACAAGCATGAAAAGGTGATTCATCGCATGATAATTGGTGTTGTTACGCTATCCATCGTCTATGCAATACCAGGCATTTATGATAAAACAAGACCAGTCCTTCAAGATGATTATGTGGATACAACCGCATATGCACCTTTTAGTGTTAATACGAAAGCCGTATCGCTTACCAAGCCTTCGACACTAAAAATTGAGGACAATCTCCCAGTCATTGACGGAGCAACTGCTCTTTACCCGATTTACTCAGCTTTTGCACAGGAGGTTTATCCTGAGAAGGGTTATAACCAATCTAATAGTGAAGTAATGTCGAATCGTACGGGAGAAGCTTATAATAATCTCATAAACGGTAGAGCCGACCTCATTTTTGTACTGGCCCCATCTGAACATCAGTTGGCAATGGCGAAACGATTAGAGAAAGAACTGAAATTGACGCCGATTGGGAAAGAAGCGTTCGTGTTTTTTGTGAATGAAAAAAATCCGGTCAAAAGCCTGACGACAGATGAAATAAGAGGCATTTATACAGGAGATATAACCAATTGGAAAGAAGTCGGTGGAAACAGGAAGGAAATCCGTGCTTTTCAACGTCCAGAAGATAGTGGCAGCCAAACAGCCCTCCAGCAGTTCATGGGCGATGTGCCAATCATGGATCCACCCGTCGAGGACGTTGCATCATTGATGGGCACAGTTATCGACCAAGTGTCTGATTATAAAAACTACAATAATGCCATTGGCTACACGTTTAGATATTATTCAACAGAAATGACGAAAAATAATGCTATCCGTTTACTTTCCGTAAATGGTGTCGAACCAACGAAAGAAACAATCCGGTCGGGGGATTATCCGATAGCGAACGAATTATATGCAGTGACTGCTGGCAGCGATAATCCGCATATCAACGAATTCGTCGATTGGATTTTGTCAGAGCAAGGACAGGAGATTATCGAGAAGACGGGGTATGTTTCGCTTCAGTGATAAACAGAGGAAGTCTATGTGTTAAGATTTGCCGCAGCCTGTGAGGTTGTGGTTTTTTATTAGGAAGTAGCAATAAGTCTAGAATCCTGTTTAGATGAGAAATATCAGAAGATCACTAATGTTATTTATTGGAAACATTTATATAGCTGAAAACGTCTCGTTAGAAACAGCTATATAAGGGAGCAGGATAATGAAGTTTTCTTAAAAAGTAACCGGTCTTATTTTTTCATTGTTTGCAGGAATTATGATTGTTTTACTGCTGATCACTAATTTCTTTTTTTTTAGTACGAAACATCTTCCGGAAGGAGATTTCATGACTGAAGCAATATCACCAAATGGCGACTATACGGTGCGTGCTTACTTATCAAATAGTGGTGCGACAGTGGCTTTTGCCGTAAGGGGAGAAGTTGTTTATCATAACAAAAGAAATAAGACGAAAAACATTTATTGGGCGTACCGGGAGGAACAAGCAGAAATCATTTGGCTCGATGACCATACGGTTTCAATCAACGGCGTTGAACTTAATGTAAAAAAAGATGTGTATGATTGGAGAAAACAGTAATAGGCTTATTAGAAAATCGATATACAGAAATGTTTTAATACCAAGGGGGACTCAACTTGAAAACTGTAATAATGATTGCAACAATCCTAATGATCATCGTGGCATCGATTATAGTGGCGTTGCCATTAATTTTGATATTTGTTTTATTCATATCGCCGAATATGTATTATCTAATACCTTTGCTTATTGCAATCTACGTAATACTGGTCGTTCTGATTCTATTCAAAACGATAGGTTGGACGAAATATCCGAACGGAAAAAAAGCTTTTTATGGCGTCGCTGCGCTGATAACCGTAGTGGCATTGTCTTTCACGGCTACCGGTATATATAAGCAGAACTTGGACAGATTGGAGGATACAGAAGTGAATCTGCAACAATACAGTCCGTTTGCATCTGGGACGAAAGCTATGAAACTGGACGAGCCAGCGACTTTACAGCTTGAATCTGATTTACCCGTCATAGATGGTGCGACCGCGCTTTACCCAATGTATGCTGGATTTGCACAGGCAGTCTATCCAGAAAAGGAATACAACCTATATAACAGTGAAGTGATGTCGAATATGACAAATGTAGCCTACGAAAAGCTCATTGATGGGAAAGTCGATCTGATTTTTGTAGCAGGTCCTTCTTCTACTCAATTGGCATCAGCAGAACGAGCTGGCAAAGAATTAACGCTGACACCAATTGGTAAAGAAGCATTCGTCTTTTTCGTCAATGCGAAAAACCCTGTAAAAAACTTGACGATGAATGAAATCAAAGGGATTTATTCCGGAGATATAACGAATTGGAAAGACGTAGGTGGAAAGAAAAAAGCGATCCGGGCATTCCAGCGGCCACAAGACAGCGGCAGTCAGACTGCACTTCAAAACGTGATGGGTGACGTGCCGATCATGGATCCTCCGGTTGAAAATGTGATTGATCTTATGGGAGGAATTATTGGTGTTGTGTCGGACTATACGAACTACAACAATGCATTAGGCTTTACGTTCAGATATTATTCAACCGAAATGGTCACTAACGATAAAATCCGATTGCTTCAAATTGAAGGAATTGAACCGTCATCAGAAACGATCCAGTCTGAAGATTATCCTCTTACGGCTGATATTTATGCCGTGACTGCCGGGAGTGATAATCCGCATATCGAGGAATTCATCGATTGGATTTTGTCTGACCAAGGACAGGCAATCATCGAGAAGACGGGGTATGTTACAAACCGATAGGCTGAAAACAGGATTGCTTTACTCGTAATAGTATAAGGAATAAAAACACTTCACGAATCTTTCACAACGAAAAGCTACACTAAAATTGATTAGATTATGTTCAAGTTTTTAAGTTCGTAGTTTCAATCAGCAATTAAATTAGGAGGTATTACAGTGAAAAAATTATTACTAATTACATTTGTCTTCATGTTTGTTTTTACTACCAGCGCTCTGGCACATACAGGGTTAGAAACGTCTTCCCCGGAAGACGGAGAAGTTGTTACAGAAGAAATGCGCGAAATAGCCTTAACCTACGAAGGAAAAATCGAACAAGGTGGAACGTTAGAAGTAAGCAGTTCAAATGGTCAATCTATTCCAGTTGAAGAGATTTCCATAGAAGATACGCAAATGACAGGGACGTTTACAAATGCCTTAGAAAATGGTGACTATACTGTAGTTTGGAATATTATTGGAGCAGATGGTCATCCGATTGCAGGAGAATTTTCTTTCACTGTAGATGTTCCTGTATCTGAAACACCAATTGAAACTGAAGATGAAGCCAATTCACAGGATGTAAATCAAAATGAAACAATACTAGAAAATGTCGAAGATACTAAAACAAATGATCAAAGTCAGTTACCTTCTTATCTCATTCCTGTAATTGTGATTGTCTTAATTGCAATCATTGTGGGGATTTTCGTCGGGTTAAGGAGAAAAAAATAGTAAATGTTTATGGTAATTGTTAGTGAAATACTTTTATATCTTTGCGTATCGCTTCTTATAGGTAGTTTTCTTATCGCTTTAGTACCGCGTTCTTTTCGACCGCAAGTAAAAATACCAAGAAGTGTACAAATTATAGCTACAATCGGTATAGCAGTTTTTTCATTTGCGCCTGTTCTAGTGTTAATGCTGTATTTATACGAGAATATGGGACTTTCTGAATCGTTCCAAACAGTTCTTCTTACTTTTGAAGTGGGCAAAGCATGGATTTTCACTTTTCTTGTTGTCAACGTCTTGTTTATTTTTATCGTTTGGTTTGATGATCGAAACAAACCTATCTACTCCTATATAGGAATCCTTTTTGTTGTCATGTTAATCATGGGAATTGGTTGGGCTAGTCACGCTAGTTCCCTAGATCATGTCAAAGGATTCATAACGCATACAAGCCATTTTACAGCAGTGAGTATTTGGGTAGGAATCCTGCTTGTGGTTAGCTGGTTTTCAAAAGATCATTCAAACTGGTTGAATTTCTTGAAATGGTTCTCGCCCGTTGCCATTATTTGCTTTAGCATCACTATCGTGTCAGGGCTTTTTTTAATGACATTCGTCGTGGAATTTAATGAATATACCAATGCATGGATGCTTCCGTATGGTCAATTATTGTTACTAAAACATTTAACGATTATTCCGTTACTTGTATATGCAGGGATCAACAGCGTACTAATTAAAAAGAAGTTACTTAAGGATCATGACTTCAATCCAATACCGTGGACAAGAGTGGAAAGCATACTGATCCTAGTTGTTTTTTCAATAACGGCTGCATTAGGTCAACAATCACCGCCAAGCGTAAACATATTGAAAAATGAAGGACCTTCCAAGCTATTCAGTTTCTTTTATCAAGGTCAGTTTCAGCAAGGAATGAATGTAGAACTTATAGCAAATGCCACAGGACTCTCTCTTTTATTGTTAGCGCTTCTTTTTGTCGTTTTAACTGTGTACTCATTTATTAAGAAAGCACCGGTGATTGTAACGTTCATCTTGAGCATTCTTTTCGTCTTTTCAAGTTATTTAGCTTTAATTCTCAGTATTCAATAAGTAAAGTGAAAGGTAGCTAGCCTAGCTACCTTTTTTCTATATAATGGGGTACTAGTGGTACTTTTGATGAACGTAGTGGATTGGAGGAAGTTGAATGAATTTGACCGCAATGTTAGGAATTGAACATCCAATTATCCAAGCTCCAATGGCGGGTGTGACGACACCGGAGTTTGTAGCAGCATCTGCAGAGGCGGGGATTCTCGGTTCAATTGGGGCTGGGTATCTATCGGCCGACGAGACGCGGAATTTCATTCGTGAAGTGAAAAGTCATACAAAGAAGCCGTTTACAGTGAATTTGTTTGTTCCGGAAAAGGTGAATCCGAGTCAGGAGCAATTACAGGAGGCATATGAAGCACTCCAACCGATAGGTAAGGCACTTGGGATTCCTCAGTGGAATACAGACTTCTCAAAATCGGAATTTGAAGGGCAAGTTCAAGTATTACTAGAAGAAGATGTAAAAATTTGTTCGTTCACTTTTGGACTGCCAGACGAAAAAACTGTGCAATTATTGAAGGGAAATGATGTCTTCCTAGTAGGGACAGCAACTTCAGTAGAAGAGGCAGAACTGGCGGAGCTTGTCGGAATGGACGCAGTTGTCGTACAAGGCAGTGAAGCGGGAGGGCATCGTGGTTCTTTTTCAGGCGAATTAACATTGATTCCATTGAATGAATTACTACCGGAAATAATCGCATCCGTTCGACTTCCTGTTATTGCAGCGGGTGGAATTGCGAATAAGGAAACGATGGCAGATATGTTAGCTGCCGGGGCACAAGCTATCCAAATCGGAACTGTACTTCTGGCGTCCGATGAAAGTGGTGCGCATCCACTTTATAAGCAGGCAGTTTTGGAGGCGGAAAAAGGGTGCACCGTGTTAACAAAGTCCTTCTCGGGCAAAATGGCACGCGGGATTCGTAATCGATTTATTCATGAGCTATCGGAATTACCGCTTGCGCCGTACCCATTTCAGAATGATTTAACAAAAGAGATTCGCAAAGAGGCGGCAAAGCAAGGGAATACTGACTTCATGTCATTATGGGCGGGCGAAAATGTGCATTTAAGCACTAGTGGTAAACTCAAGAATATTATTGAAAGATTTATCTAACAACAGACTCCATTCGTCAATCTGATTTGGTACACTTGATATAAAAAACGGCGGTGGCTCACATGCGGAAATACATCGGAGAAATAGGACTTATCATTACAGCAATTATATGGGGGAGCGGGTTTGTGGGCAGTGCCGTAGCCTTGGAATACTACACACCGTATCAAATTCTGGCGGGGCGCTTTTTAATTGGAGTACTTATATTAGGAATCGTATTTAATAAACGGCTGAAAACGATAAAGAAAAGTACACTTATAAAAGGGTCGGTATTGGGAATTTTTCTCTATATCGCCTTTGCGCTTCAAACAGTAGGTTTACAATATACGACACCTTCAAAGAATGCATTCTTAACTGCTATCAATGTGGTTATTGTTCCTTTTATAGGGCTCATCATCTATAAAAAGAAAATTGATATTTTTGAACTCGGCGGGGCATTTATGGCCATGATCGGAGTAGCGGTACTATCCCTTAAATTCTCTTCCGAAATCAATATAGGGGACTTACTGACGTTATGCTGCGCATTTGCATTCGCGTTCCATATCTTCTATACATCTAAATTTGTAAAAGATGAGGACCCTATTCAGCTAACAATTATTCAAATGATGGCAGCGGCAGTCGTCGGATTTGTAGTTGTAGTATGTAAAGGCGAAACAACTTTTTCTACGCAAACAGAAGGGGTGATTCCACTCCTCTACCTGGCAGTTTTTTCGACAACAATCGCATTTCTTTTACAAACAGTTGCTCAAAAGTACATAACAGAAACAAAAGCTGCAATCATTTTATCTACTGAATCATTTTGGGGCATGGCATTTTCTGTTGCAATTTTAAGTGAAATGATGACGGTCAAAATGGGAATTGGTGCAATACTTATTCTCGTAGCAATTGTTTTATCCGAGACGAAGCTTAGTTTCCTGAAAAAGAAACAGCTTAAAGGACTGTTGTAAAGAAGGATAGAATTGTCGTGGTGACAGTCACCACTTCAATCGTGAAAGTTCAAACAATCGTGTTTGTTTGAAATACCATGACTGTTTCGGCACTTGTCACCCAGTGAATTAATATCTTGGAGTCACGAGTGAAACTGTAATCCAAAGAAAAAATCGGCAAGAGAAATACTCATTTCTCTTGCCGATTCTAATTACACGATATATTCAACTTGGCAGATAACGAAGGGCGAACACAAGAATCCCGTAACTGTTAGCCCAAGATTTAAAAGGGGTTTAAGCGCTAAACGTTGATCTTTAAACAGTAAAGAGCTTTAATGCGTAAGTTTTACAGCTTTAAGATTTAAGCCTTGAGCTTTTAATATATTGCTACATCATGTTCGATTGTAAGTTAGGTTTGTATTGGCTCTACTTGCTGAACCTAAGAAATGCCAACAAAAGAAGGGTCTTGTGGAAATCGTTTTCGAATACTCATGCAAAGATAGGTGGGGACAACTTACCGGCTTACTAAAGTTAAACGGTAATTTTCGTGAGTGCAATAGATTCAGAAAGGACTACGTCTACTTCTGCTTTGAAACTTGCAATTTTTTCTTCTAATGCTTCAATTCGTTTATCAATTTTTAACGGGTCAATTAAAATACACTCGTTTCGTTTCATATATCTGAATGTTTAATAAAATGATTGACCCGACCCTATGCGATAGGTTTATAGTGGAATAGAGGAGGAGATGCATATGCAAACACGTATCGTTGAAGTTGAGGCGTTCAAAGTGAAAGGGTATGGATTAAAAGGACCGCTATCGGAAATTCCGGGTAAATGGGATGTACTGAATGCGGAAATTGATAAGCAAGGTATAGTAGCGGAAGAATCATTTGGGCTTTGCTTGGCGATGAAAGCCGAAGAAATTCACTACATCGCTGGTATCAAATCACATCTTGCCGAAGGGTTTCCAGTTACAGAAGAAGTTGTAGTGCCGGCAGGAAAGTTCCTCGTTGCGAAGGTAGAAGGTGGTGTCCCTGCGATACCAAATGCGTTTAATACACTGATGAAAACGGATGGTATTCAACTACGAAGATGTTTCAGTTTTGAGCGCTACATTCATCCGAAGGGGACGAGCGGTTATGAAATTGAAGTTTGGCTACCGATTGAATGATGAAATAATGATAGGAAGAGATTTAGGCATGGTTCAAAGTCCCTTTTTTATTTGTAATTTGACTCGCACCTAACGGGTAGGTTTATTGTTAGTTAAGAGGAGGGATGTTCATGCTGTCTGTCGGAAAAACGGCTCACCTTGTTGGTGTTACGGTGAAGGCAATTAAACATTACGAAGAGATTGGACTTATTAAACCTGCCTTCGTTAATCAAGAAACAGGCTACCGTTTTTATTCACAAACTGAACAGCAACAACTGCTACGGATTAAAACATTGAGGCAATTCGGGGTATCACTTTCCGCTATTCTCGCTGAAGGAGACGAGCAAATGGAGTCGTTGTTACAGAAAAGGAGACAGCAAATTGAACTTGAAATGGACGATTTGCGTCAGACGATGGAAGCGATTGAAAGCTATTTAAACAAGGAGGAGATTCAAATGCAAACACGTATTGTTGAAGTTGAAGAGTTCAAAGTGAAAGGGTATGGATTAAAAGGGCCGCTTTCGGAAATTCCGGGTAAATGGGAGACGTTGAATTCAAAAATTGCTGAGAAAGAAGTTGTCGTGGAGGAATCATTTGGTGTGTGCTTATCAATGGTAGGCGATGAGATTCACTACATTGCCGGTATCCAATCGTCACTTGCTGAAAGTTTTCCAAATACGGAAGAGGTCATCATCCCAGCAGGGAAATTTATCGTTGCTACGGTGGAAGGGGGCATCCCTGGGATTCCTGCTACATATGACACCATCATTAAAATGGAGGGTATTCAACTGCGGGAATGCTATGACTTTGAAAGATACGTCTATCCTGCAGGAGCAACGGAGGATATGATTGAGATTTGGATGCCGATTGAGTAACTGCAAAAGAGATAGTAATTTATAGTGCAATATATTTATTGATAAAGAAGAGATTTCGGTATAGTCCGGAGATCTCTTTTTTTGATTCCTAAGAATAGTTAAATAGTAGTTGACAACCAGTAGCCGAACCAATCACGATGTATGAAAGGGATGGTGACGTGGGAAATGAAAGAAATTTATAGGAAAACGTCGAAAGTCAGCTTTATAGGTGGCATTGGCGCAGCAATCTTCGGAATCATTTATTACTTTTACGGATATGAAGGGATTGCTGAAAATGGTGAAACGTTGTTTGGGGCCGGATTGTTCGCATTACTTTCGATAGGCGCAGGATTTTATTTCAAAAGTGCACATGAAAAATTAAACCATGGAACAATCAGTGCCAGAGATAGCATGTTGAACTTGGAAGATCTCAATGAACTAAATTTTCAGCGAGTGCCTTCCCTCTTACCGAAAATGTATAACGTCGATTCGGATGGCAATCCGTTATTTACAATTGAACCAGCTAAAGGGCAGCTATCTAGGTGGCTTACGATTTTTGCCTTGTTTGAGAAGGGCTTTATCATTCCTGCACACTACGAAATTTTAGATAGAAGTGGACAACAAATAGCATCTTTTACGATCAAAGATAATGTGAAGCGATACGAGTTATCTCTGAGGAAACCGGATAGCACATTAATGAGCACTTATAGTCAATATCTGTCGAAATCTGCCCTCAAAAATCGTGGTATTTTGTATCAAGCAGATGGTTCGGTTTGGCGTGAATTGGAAGCAAAAAGCATGGCGGGTGACATTGACGTAAAGGATGAGATGGGAAGAATGACAGTGTCGTATCGTTTTGGAATTTTTCCTTATGCGCTGAAACCTGCTTTTCAAAGCACCGCCTATCACGAACATGTTCGTTTTGGAGCGCATATTACGTCTGATGAAAAGCTTGCTTATACAATGATCTTCTTTTTGTGGTTAAAAGGTTGAATGAATTTTCTTATCTGTGTTGACTCTCACGTAACGTCATACTTTATAGTTGATTTTGAAGGGAGACTAGAAGCGATGAAAGTAAAAGAAGTAGCCCAGTTGACCGGTGTTAGTGTGCGCACGCTTCATCATTACGATGCCATCGGTTTGTTAACGCCAGATCGCACGACGGAAGCAGGGTACCGGCTTTATTCCGATGAAAATTTGGCGACGTTGCAGCAAATATTGTTCTTTCGTGAACTTGGTTTCTCTTTGAAGAAAATCAAGAAGTTGCTTACAAGCCCTTCATTTGATCGGGCGGAAGCTTTTGAAATGCAGCGTAAAATGCTCCTTGAGAAGCGAAAGCAGCTTGATAGTATGATCAACACGATTGAGAAAACAATTCAACATGGAAGAGGGGAATTATCAATGACGAACGAAGAGAAATTTAAAGGGTTTGACTTCGGTGAGAACCCATATGAACAGGAAGCAAGAGAACGCTGGGGCCAGGAGGCGGTAGATGAATCGAATAAAAAAGCGGCACAGTTTGGGCCAGAGCTAGGGGAGGAAATGAACCGCATTTACGTTAGTTTAGCGAAAATACGTCATATGGATCCATCCTCTGATGAAGCACAAGCTGGTATAGGTGAATGGTTTAATTTCCTCAATAAGATAGGAAACTATTCGTTGGAAGCATTCCAAGGTCTAGGTGAAATGTATGTCGCCGATGATCGATTTAAGAAGAATATTGACCAGTTTGGAGAGGGGCTTGCGGTGTTCATGAGGGATGCGATGGGGAATTATTCTGGTAAGGGAAAATAATACAGTGAACCTAAAATATAACTGTGCATCTTGGTGAGTCTGTGTTAAAGTCAATTATAATGAGCATATTATAGAACACAAACCTTAAAGTGAGACATCTGAGGAAATGGATGTTTTTGTAGCCGTACTAATCTGCAGAGTGAACAAATCCGTTCGCTCTGTATTTTTATTCGGCATCCGAATATTCTCGGAAATATGAAACCCCGACCCCATTTGAAACGTATAGTAAGTATAAAGAAGTTTAGTTTATCAACTGTCCAGAAAACCCGTTGCTATCTAAGTCCCGGGTCTTAGACAGTTTCCATCCACAGCCGGTTTAGTTATCTTATCGGAAGGCACATAATGGATGTAACAGTAAGAGATCGCAAGGGGTTGATGGTTATGAAAAAAACAATATATATCGTTCTTACGGATACGGGGACTTTGCTGTCAAAAGCGATAGGGATGTACACGCGGAAAGATCTGAATCATACATCTATCGCATTTGATGAAGAGCTAAATGAGATGTATAGTTTCGGTCGGAAGCAGCGACATAATCCCTTTGTTGGTGGTTTTGTGAAAGAAAGCGCTACGGAAGGGATATTCCGACAGGCGACATGTGCAGTTTATAGCTGTGATGTGACGGCGGAGGAATACACGCGGATGCTTGATAAAATCCGAATGATTGAACAGAATAAAGAACTTTATAAATATAATTTTATCGGATTGTTTGGCGTAGCCGTGAATAAGGGGATTCAACGCAAGCATGCATTTTTCTGTTCGCAATTTGTAGCGATGGTCGTAAATGAAGGTGGCTTGCATATGTTCAACATTGCTCCAAGTTTAGTACAGCCCCATCATTTTTCGCAACTGCCCTGTTTAAAGCCTGTTTTTGCGGGAGATTTGCAAACCTATTTGGATCAGGCAAGAGGCCAGCGAGAACAACCGCCTATCCGTATGAGTATGTGGAAAAGTTTAGCGTTTCGGCTGCTCGCCTAAAGAAGTCAATAAATGAGAGCAATTCTACCGTCTGGCAGGGATGCTCTCTTTTTGTATACGAATTTTCTATATCAGTTTCCTCAATACATGATAGTTAGCATCCACGGTAGCCTAAAAAAGAAGCTTGGACTATTTTTCTCCATGCTTTTCAGCTTATTTTCTTCGCTTTCCTGTCAATCAATAAAGGTGGAAAGATGAATATAAGGAAAATAAGGACATACTACGTTTGTCGCAATTCCTGCTAAAACGTGCGATAATAAAGAAAACGATCAAGTAAGGATGACATAATGACAAAAACAATTGATTTACAAGTAAATGCAAGAAATATTTCCGATTTTAAAAAAGGCTATCCGTTAATTTTAAAGGATGCCATTATTAATTCCAATGTTCTAACCACGGAAGGCACTATTGTTCGATTAGTGGATAAAGATCGTCGCTTTGTTGCGAAAGGCTATTATGGCTTGCAAAACAAAGGTCTCGGCTGGGTACTGACGAGAAAAGAGGAAGAAGAAATCGACTTCGACTTTTTTGAGTCAAGAATCGCCGCGGCACTTGGGAGACGTGAAGCTTTATTTGCAGATGCGTATACGACAGCTTTCCGCGTGTTTAATGGAGAAGGCGATGGCATCGGTGGATTAACAATCGATTATTTCGATGGCTACTTTGTAGTAAGCTGGTACAGTGAAGGAATTTACTCACTCAAGCATCATGTTTACAGTGTATTTGATAAAATCATTGATTATAAAGGGATTTATGAGAAAAAACGCTTTGACACGAAAGGCGGATACATCGAGCAGGATGATTTCGTTAAAGGGGAGCAAGGGGATTTCCCGATTATCGTCAAAGAAAATGGCATGAATTTCGCAGTCAATTTGAATGAAGGTGCAATGACTGGTATTTTCCTTGATCAGCGTGATATGCGCAAAGCGATTCGCGATAAGTATTCCGAGGGTAAAAACGTGCTGAATACATTCTCCTATACGGGTGCATTTTCCGTTGCGGCAGTCCTTGGTGGAGCGATGAAGACAACAAGTGTCGATTTGGCGAAACGCAGTAATGCAAAAACAATCGAGCAGTTCAGTGTCAACGGCATTGATTATGAACAGCAGGATATCAAAGTGATGGACGTCTTTGATTACTTCCGTTATGCAAAACGGAATGATTTGAAATTCGATCTAGTCATCCTTGACCCGCCAAGTTTCGCTCGTACCAAAAAGTACACATTCAGTACAGCGCAAGATTATCCGGCATTACTAATGGATGCGATTGCGATTACTGAGAAAAATGGCATCATTGTTGCATCGACGAACAACTCGAGTTTCGGCATGAAGAAATTTAAAACGTTCATCGAGCAAGCGTTCAATGAAGCGGGCTCCCGGTATAAGATTCTTGAGGAATCGACATTGCCTAAAGACTTCCGGACGAACCGTGATTACCCTGAATTCAACTATTTGAAAGTTGTTATTCTGCAGAAGACAAAATAATTGGGAAATATGAAAGCCGTGCCGAAGTTGGCATGGCTTTTTCTATTTAGAAAAGAAGGATAAAGTCTTTCATTCAAGAATTGAATAGGGACAGCGATTGAATGAGGTGGGAAAGTGACTGAGGCGATTTTACACGGAATCATTCTGGCATTCGGCTTGATTGTGCCGTTAGGCGTTCAAAATGTATTTGTATTTAATCAGGGGGCGTTGCAGCCTACGTTTATGAGAGCGATGCCGGTTGTTATCACTGCGGGGATTTGCGACACACTTCTAATTGTGGCGGCGGTGTCCGGGGTATCAGTTCTAGTCCTAACGTTTGCCTGGTTGGAAAATATTATTTTCAGTATTGGTATTCTTTTTTTACTCTATATCGGTTTTGTTTTATGGAAAAGTGATGTGATGTCGAAGCAGGTGGATGGAGAGCGGTTTTCAGCTAAAAAGCAAATCATCTTTGCGGCTTCGGTTTCTCTATTGAACCCTCATGCAATTCTCGATACGATTGGAGTTATCGGATCAAGTTCACTGAATTACACGGGGAATGTACGTATGGCATTCACGCTGACGACAATCATCGTTTCGTGGTTTTGGTTTTTCGGGATCGCAACTGCCGGGCGCTATTTCGGGAAGTTGGATTCGACAGGCAAGCTGATGGCGCTGTTGAATAAAGTTTCCGCTTTGGTCGTTTGGGGAATCGCCGTTTATATGGCGATCAGACTTATCAAGAATATGATGTAAGAGTCGTGCCTGGCAACAAACAGGCACGGCTTTTCTGTAATTAAACCGTTGCCGGTCATAACCTGTCTCGTGGCGAGCATAACTACGTCCGTGCCGGTCATAACAAAAAAATAGCGATGAATATTGATAAATCAAAGTCCGTCCAACTCCGCATTCATCTTTTTCGCCTGCCCTCTGAAATAAAGATAGAAAGAAGTCCAAAATACAGAATAGAAAACAATGAATAATCCTAATGCGAGTAAAAAGCTTTTTACTGTAAACGGAATCCAACCGATTCCGAATGCGAGAATGAAATACAGAATTACCACTGTAACGAAATGCAGCGCGGTCTGTTGAGACAAGCGCAAATTTGCATTTTCAAAAAAGAGCGGTGTGACTGTGAAAAACCAGCCGCAGAAAATAGAACCAAGCGAGTTTTTAAGGAATAATTGTCCATCTAGCATATCTTTATCACTGAATAGCACAACTGAATTGGTCAGAATCACAGCGATGAATGCGCCGAAGAAAATACCGATGATACTTCTATATAAAAAGGTTTTCATTCGCTTTTCCTCCTGTTCATTTTCAAGGAATCTTTAATGGAATTGACGTATGTTCTGGAGACGTATTCTTTTTCCCCTGACTTGAAATACACGCATAGCGTTCCGTTAAACGATGCTTCGAAACGACTCATTTCATGAAGATTAGCAATGACCGATTTAGAAAGCCGGATGAATTTACTCGATGGTAGAAACGCTTCAAGTTCATATAATTTCTCTTTTAGTTTAAATGAACCAGCAGCTGTCACAGCGACCACACTATCTTTTTCAGTATGAAAGTAGTGAATATCCGTCGGTTTTAAAATATGCTGCATATCGCCGTCTCTCCCGACGAGGAACTCCGAATCCTGACCTTTGATGAAATCAAGAATTTCTTGTATGGAATCGTCTAATTCTGGGCATTCAATTGTTACTTTGGTTTCTTCGTAATCACGATCAATGTTTAATGATACTTTCATTCCAAATACACCCCTATCGACAATAGTATATACATCCAATTTACCATTGTCTGATAGTCTGTCAAATGCGTTTTTTGTTTGAAATACGGAGAACGAGCAATGCGATAATTACTAAACAAGAAATGTATCCAATAGAAATAAGTAAGCTATTGTCAAAAGTAAGCTGGTCATTCCAAACTGCAATGAATAAATTATTCATATGAAAGAGCGGATTAAAATCGGCAATGACTTGTATGAATTTCGGCATCATACTGATTGGGAATGCAAATCCTCCAGTGAAGATGACAACTTGGAAAATGACGATGGAGAAAACCAAAGCACTTTTCATCTCGTTGAAAAAAGAATAAATAGCTGAAGCGATAACAAGCAGAACAGCATTAAGTATGATGAAAAACCCGTAGGCCGTGATGAAATTCAATACTTGAAACTGCAAGTCATATACAAGCATGCCAATTGCGTAAATGAACAGGTATCCGAAACTTGTAATGATGATGGAGCGGATGATACTTGACAGTAAAAGCGTGTTTTTAGAAACGGGTGAAAGTCTGATTCGCTTTTCCACACCCGTTGTACGATGCGTCACCTGATCGAACCCGAAAGCAAAAAATACTGTGGTGAATGTAATAAGTAAAATATATGACGGTGTATACGTTTGTGCATAACTCAAGTTACCTGCATATGTCTGATCTCCGAACAATTGCCCCATGAAAATATACGTAATTGGCGGCACGACAATCGTGAAAACCAAGTAAAACAATTCCCTTGAAAACATAAGTAAGTCGTACTTTAACTGTGTCGCTAACATATTTTTCTCCCCCTTATATGGATACTTTCTCAAGATAAAATGCATTGACGGATGTATAGCCTGATGCCAAAATACCTTCCGTTGTATCGAAGATTTCATTGACGCCATTATCTATAAGCATCACTTTGTCGCAGTACAATTCGATTTCATCCATATTATGTGTTGTTAGAATGACCGTGCCGCCTGTACGCTCGTTGTATTCCATAATGTACGTCCAAAGAATATTGCGCATATGCGGATCTAGACCCGTCGTCGGTTCATCTAAAATTAGAAGTTTCGGTTGTGATAAAAAGGCGATGGCCAAGCTTACAATCTGTTTCCATCCTCCGGAAAGTTTATCGAAATATTTTTTTCGATGCGGTTGTAACTTGAAATCAGTAATGATTGTTTCGATATCAATGGGCGATTTGTAATACGCTTTAAATAACCACAGCAACTCCTGCACCTTCAGCGTCTGATAGAACTGAGTCGGCTGGAGGACGACTGAAATTTGTTGTCGAACTTGTTCCAGCTTGTTAGTTGAAAGTGCCTTTATTTCTTCATCAAAAACGAACACTGTTCCGGTGTCATATTGTTTGATTGTCATAAGGATTTCGAGAAACGTCGATTTACCTGCTCCGTTCTTTCCGATGACCCCGATTATTTCGCCTTCTTGTGCTTGAAAATCCAATCCTTTTAAAACGACATTCGTGCCGTAAGCTTTTTTCAAATTTTTAACGTTGATGATAGTCATTGCAATCCCTCCGTTTGAAATTTCTTTATACCCAAAGTGTATGTTGTAACGGCTTGGTTGTCTGCGGTATTTCGGTGACAGGCAACAATCGGATAGTGACTTGCAGAAAATTGCACATGAAATGCATAGACTTTTTGGGAAATTCAAAGGACAAAGTGATAAGAAAAGAGAATAAGTTAGGAGAGGGGATGAAGCGGGTGAATTCATTGAAACCGAAAAAGCGAAGTAAGATGCGTATATTTTTCGGAAAGAAAGTGTATCGGCTGAAACGTTATTCAGAGTGGTACATGGACGGAAAAAAGTATGCAATGAAGCGGTCAGTGGAGAAACTGAACCAGGTTGTTTTTCAACACCGAACACCGCTCCTTCGCAAACTGAAAGATGTTGATATGGAATTACAAACCAATAAGATTACGAATTTGAAGATAGCAGCAAAACGATTGAACGGAATTGTGATCCAGCCTGGAGAGACATTTTCCTATTGGCGCTTGATAGGCAGTACAACGAAGCGTAAAGGGTACGTTGCTGGGATGATATTGCATTACGGGCAAGTGACGACAGGCGTTGGCGGGGGGCTATGTCAGTTGTCGAATTTAATTTATTGGATGACACTTCATACACCGCTAACGATTACAGAGCGCTATCGCCACAGTTACGACGTCTTCCCGGATTCAAAACGTAATCAGCCGTTCGGCAGCGGCGCTACATGTGCCTATAACTATCTTGATTTGCAACTAAAGAACGAAACAAGTGAACCGTATCAGCTTATCGTCTATCTGACGGACGACTCGCTCGTCGGTGAATGGCGTGCGTACCTAGCGGCTAATCGCACCTATAAAGTATACGAGAAAGAACACAGTTTCACACGTGAATCATGGGGCGGCTATGTGCGTCATAATACGATTTACAGGGAATCGTACAACCTGAAAGGCGAACTTATCGAGGATGAATTCATTACAGAAAACCATGCGATCACGATGTATGAACCATTTTTGTCATATGAGGAGTGTTGAGTATGTTAGGACTGAACAAAGGGGAAGTCAGATTAGTACCGCATGCTACTGGCTGGGAAGAAGATTTCATTGAGGAAAAAGAATTATTGAGCGAGGCAATTGGAATGCAAGTGGTGGATATTGAACATATGGGAAGTACCTCTATCAAAGGAATTGCCGCGAAGCCGTTACTGGATATTCTTGTTGGTGTTCGATCAATGGATGATGTAGCGAAATTTGATAAAAAGAGATTAAAAGAAGCCGGTTATTACCATCTTGGTCGTGTGGAAATAGAAGGGAAAGTTGTTTTCGCTAAGTTTACAAACCTGGAGGATCTGACAAAAACACATGTCCTTCATATTGTAGAATATGGCGGGGATTGGTGGCAGAAACATACCTTTTTTAGAGATTATTTGAATGAACATCCTGATGTAGCCAAACAATATGAAGCATTGAAGAAAAAGCTGGCTGCCACATATCCGAATAATGAGAGTTTATACGCTGATGCGAAATTGAAGTTTGTTGATGAGGTATTAAATAGAAGAGAACCAAGGTCGTTCCTTATTAACGAAGGGAATTTGCAAGTCCGGGAATTAGAAAGAGTTGATAAGGTCCTACTCTCGAAATGGTTATCAGACCCGGAAATTCTTCGTTATTACGAAGGGCGGGATAATCCGTTCAATATTGAGAAGGTTGAGCAAGAATTCTTTGACTCTGAAGAAAATGTGCTAAGATGCCTGGTTGAATTTAGCGGAATTCCAATTGGCTATGTCCAGTTTTACATAGTGGACGAACAGGAAAGACAAATTTACGGCTATGACAACTCATCGGAGATGGTCTACGGAATGGATCAGTTCATAGGCGAGTCCGCTTATTGGGATAAAGGCATAGGAACACAACTCGTCCGTTCAATGGTGACGTACTTGATAAAAGAAAAAGATGCGGACCGAATTGTGATGGACCCGCAAACGTGGAATGAGCGTGCAATTCATTGTTATGAAAAATGTGGTTTCGAAAAGGTGAAATTACTACCGGCAAATGAGCTACATGAAGGTGAGTATCGGGATAGTTGGCTGATGGAGCATGTTGCTAAAACTGTGGATGTATTAAAAATCAGCTGTGTTCGTATATAAGTTGAAATTAAAATGTCTCTTAAATACATTTAGATACGTATTCATCTGTCAATATATATATAAAGAAATACGGGGAGATGTAACTTGGACCTTGTCTTATCAGAAGAAATAGTATTGAACGACCTTATCAACACTTGTAAACGATTTTTTGGGTTTAATGTATTAGAAGCTACACCTATAAAACGTGGTTGGTTAAATTTAAAGTGGAGAATAACAACAGATTCTGGTGTTTTTTTAATCAAGCAATATAACAAGGAAAGATACAAAAAATATAACCGCGATGAACTCTTATTCGCTTTCTCTCAACAAATGCGATTACATAAAGGAGGTCTTCCATGCCCTAAACTCTATTCTTATGAAGATCAGTTTCTTTTAGAATCGGATAAGGGCGAACTTTTTATGTTAATGGAATATTGTGATGGCACTGTAATCCCTCCCGGCAAAATAAATGTTCATCAAATGTATGACTTAGGACGGGTAACAGGGAATATGCATGATTTGTTAAATGACCGTACACCAAGGCTTAAGAGAAGATCCGAATTTATCCCTCCAAGTCGGGAGGAGCGTTTGGCCCATTGGAAATCTGCTTGGAATCATGCGAATATTACTGACAAATCTCATTTACTGCCAATACTAGAAACGCAATATAAAGTAACTGAAACGATAAATTTGGAAGCCTTTAATCTGAATGAAACTGGGTGGGCCCACCGTGATCTATGGGTAGACAATTTATTGTTCAAAGAGAAAACAGTAAGTGCCGTTTTGGATTTCGATAGGATGAAATATGACTATCCAAAGCTAGATGTTGCTAGAGCTGTTATATCTGGGGCTTTATATGAAAACAATTTTGAAGTCTCCCATGTTCAAGCTTTTATAGAAGGATATAGTGAGAAATGTTTAGTTGAGAAAGGATTCATAATTAGCTCATTAAAAATGTTGTGGTTTATGGAAAGTACATGGTGGATAGATTCAAACATGGATCAGCATAGTGGTCCCCCAGAACGTTTTGCAGAGGAAATGCGTTGGATAGCTGAAAATCAAAAAGAATTGGAGTCCATGTTAGGGAATGTATAATGCTGATCCAAATATCAATGAAGGTAGAGGTACTATCCTGTGAAGCACCGGACGGCGTATTCAAATTGAAACAACCCCTGGATTTAAACGACTTTATTGTTAGGGTACATAATGATTATTAATATAAGTAACCATCAATAGATCTTGAAATTGATTGGAGAGAGGTGAGTCCATGAATAGCAGCAGAATACAGCCTGTCGAAGCCGCGAAAAAGTTTATAGCGGAAAAATTCCCGGATTGCCAAGCTGCATTGCTTGCGGGAAGTGTCGTCAGAGGTGAGGATACGGCAACATCAGATTTAGACATTGTTGTTTTCGATGAAAAGGTAGAATCGGCGTACCGCGAATCGCTTTTTGAATATGGATGGCCAATCGAAGTGTTCGTCCATAACCTCACTTCTTATAGGGACTTTTTCAAGTCAGACCGTGAAAGTGCTCGACCGTCATTGCCGCGGATGGTTTCCGAAGGTATCGTCTTATTCGATTCTGGAGTTGTTTCTTTCATAAAGGATGAAGCTAAGGTGCTATTGAAAAAAGGTCCCGAGGTTTGGTCGATTGAAACGATAGTAATGAAACGTTATATGATAACGGATGCACTCGATGATCTGATTGGTTCAACAAATCCTGCAGAAGACCTTTTCATAGCGAATACACTTGCCAATGAAATCCATGAATTCGTTTTGCGGACAAACGTTCAGTGGGTCGGGTCGTCAAAATGGGTTGTGCGCGCTTTAAGTCAATTCGATGAAAAATTTGCTCGGCTATTTGTACAAGCATTCGATTTGTTTTATAAAACAGGCAATAAGGATGAAATTATCATGCTTACAGATGAAGTATTAAAACCATATGGCGGCAGGCTATTTGAAGGTTTTTCATTGGGGAAAGGAGACCGGATATGACTAGTACATACGTGGATTGGGGAGGCCATAAGTTGAAACTGACATGGGAAATTGGTCTTTTGCCGGAACGGGAATTGATTACAAGTGTCCACGGTTTTTGTTTTAAAGACGGGAAACTGTTGATGGTCGATTTGAATGACCGAGGCTGGGATTTTCCTGGAGGGCATATTGAAGCCGGTGAGACTGCGGAGGTATGCTTCAAGCGAGAGGCGATGGAAGAAGGGTATGTAACGGGGGATTGTGTACTACTTGGTTCAATTGAAGTTAATCATCATGAAAATCCGTTGTGGAATGAACAAAGCATTTACCCCCAAATAGGCTATCAAGTTTTCTACAAAATGGACATAACGGAATTGCATCCTTTTGAAGCACAATATGAATCGAACAGACGAATCTTCATCTCATCTGAAGACGTCTCCAAATACTATAATGGATGGCATGAAATATACGAAGAAATAATTAATGATGCGCGAAAAAGGTGATTACATGAAAATGAGGAATTTACTAAAGCATGAAGCTCCACCCTTTGATCTTCTACTCCTTGCCGATCCATCGCGGGAACTAGTGGACCAGTATTTAGCCTACGGGGAATGCCGTATTGCTGAAGTAGAAGGCAAGATTGTCGGTGTCTATGTGCTTGTTAAATTAGGAGATAGTAAGATGGAGATTATAAATATTGCTGTGGATGCGAGTATACAAGGCCGCGGGATTGGGAAGAAGTTAATCAACGACGCGATTCAGACCGCAAGGATGTTGGGCTGCAAGTCGCTTGAAGTTGGAACTGGAAACTCCAGTATTAGTCAATTGGGGTTTTATCAGAAATGTGGTTTTCGTATCGATGGTGTGATTCAAGACTTCTTCTTAGATCACTACGAGGAAGAAATTTTTGAAAACGGCATTCAATGCAGGGACATGGTTCGGTTTTCAATGGATATTTCATGAATAAATGAAGTGATTTAAACGTTATCAACGACACTAAGCAGTTTATCACCGCTAGGAATTACCTTATCACCCTTATGAACCATTTCGCCTGCTTTGTCACAAATACGTCCCATGACAAATCAGTATATTTCTAGTAATCTGGAAGAAATGGGTAGTGAATTTTCTGTGAGGGGGATGACGCAATGAAACGAGTATTTGTGCTTCTTTTCATCGGCGGTATGATGGCGGGTTGTTCGAATGTTTATAGCGAAGAAGAAGGCTATCGCATGGCGGTCATTAATCACGGTTTTCCGGTTCCAAAAAATGCGAGTGAGTTAAGACCGGAAGCGTGTACGACAGAAATTGTGAAATCGGCAAAGTACAAATTGAACGCTATTGGTGGGGAGCAGGGAGAACCGCCCAAGCATTATTTGGAGGAAATAAAGTCGTGGGGCTGGACGGAGCTTGAAGATGAACAACAAGGGAATATTCACTTCTACGAAAAAGAAGGGAAAGTCATGTCACTCGTTTTTACGAAAAATGTCTTTGATGTTTTTGAAATAAGCAGTAAAGCGGAGATGTAAGGGAATCCATGAATAGGGAATCCTTTTTTTTGAAACCTTTTCACCCGTAGAACCGTACTAGTAAGAAGTAGTGATTGTGATGAACTAAAAAAGTTATTGCTACTGACGCAGGAACGATTGAGTTATCCAACCTTGAGCTGTTTTTCTTACCTAATTTACTGATGCTGAAAAACGTTTGTCGAATGATAATTTAGATTGGATTTAGTATTGCAGAGTAGAAAAGAGTTATACATAATCATTGTTTTGGTAGTCTGATCTCAGGTGTAGTAAAATAAAGATTGATTGTATTTAATGTGAGAATATGTTGATTTTAATTTAAAATAAGAAGGAGTGATTGAATTGGCAATTATCTTGCAAAAGGGCCAGCGAATCGATTTGACGAAAGGTCATCCAGGCCTTGAAAGAATTGTTGTGGGACTCGGTTGGGATCCGATTGAGAAAAAAAAGAGTGGATTACTCGGCGGGCTTTTCGGTGGCGGTAACGCCGGTGGTAGTGATTCTAATATGGATATTGATGCTTCTGTCATCATGCTACAAGACGATAAATTTGTGAGTAAAGACAATTTGGTTTACTTTGGCAATTTGAAGAGTAAATGTGGCAGCGTTACACATACAGGTGATAATACCACTGGAGATGGCGACGGAGATGATGAGCAAGTGATCGTTGACTTGAAGATGATCCCTGCGAGCATTAATAAGCTGGTGTTTGTCGTTAATATTTACGATTGTGTAAAACGTAAACAGGACTTTGGCCAAGTGGAAAATGCATTTATCCGCGTCATGAATTCGGCGAATAATGAGGAATTGCTAAAGTTTAGTTTGTCGGAAAGCTATGCAGGATCTACAAGCTTAACTGTCGCAGAAATTTATCGTAGTGGCAGTGAGTGGAAATTCGCTGCAGTTGGTTCAGGCTCATCAGATGCGGGTCTGGGAGAAATGGTTAATAAATATTCATAAAATATAAAAAAGAAAAGAGGATGACATAAATGGCTATTTCATTGAGCAAAGGGCAAAAAGTAGATTTGACGAAAAGTAATCCAGGATTAACAAACATCACAATCGGTCTGGGTTGGGATACGAATAAATATGACGGCGGGAAAGACTTTGACCTCGATTCATCCATATTTTTATTAAATGCAACAGGAAAATGTGACAACGAAAAGGATTTCATCTTCTTCAATAATCTTGAAGGCGGAAATGGTTCCGTTGTCCATACCGGCGACAACTTGACAGGTGAAGGCGATGGAGACGATGAGCAAGTCAAAGTCAGTCTTGCAAATGTACCGGCCACGGTTGAAAAAATAGCGTTCACGATTACAATCCATGATGCAGAGGAACGCAATCAGAACTTCGGTCAGGTTTCGAACAGCTATGTACGAATCGTTAACGATGCAAACAGCGAAGAGTTGATCCGCTATGACTTAGGGGAAGACTTCTCCATTGAAACAGCTGTTGTTGTAGGTGAGCTATATAGACATGGTAGCGAATGGAAGTTTAGTGCGATTGGCAGTGGCTATCAGGGTGGTCTAGTTTCCCTTGTAAAGGATTATGGACTACAAGCTTAATCAATGGAGGACAAAGTTATAGGAGTTCAGCGTTCAACTATGACGAACAGGAGTGATTCGAATGGCGATCACGTTATCGAAAGGGCAAAAAGTTGATTTGACGAAGACAAACCCGGGGCTTATACGAGGAGTTATTGGACTCGGTTGGGATACGAATAAATACTCTGGCGGAAAAGAGTTCGATCTTGATGCTTCTGCATTTCTTGTCGATGCAAGCAACCGTTGCCAGAATGATCATGATTTTATTTTTTACAATAATCTTAAGCATCCGAGTGGAGCTCTTCAACATACGGGTGATAACCGGACGGGTGAGGGAGATGGGGATGACGAGCAAGTAATCGTGGACTTCTCAAAAATTCCCGCGTATGTTGACCGGATAGGTATTACGGTTACGATTCATGATGCAGAAACGCGAAGCCAAAATTTCGGGCAGGTGTCAAATGCCTTTGTCCGACTTTCGGATGAAGCGACTGGGGAAGAATTACTACGTTTCGATTTGGGAGAAGATTTTTCCATTGAAACGGCTGTTGTTTTCTGCGAATTGTACAGGCACGGTAACGATTGGAAATTCAATGCAATCGGCAGCGGATTCTCCGGAGGTCTGGAAGCACTCTGCAAAAACTATGGTTTGGAAGTATAAATTTACAGGCTGATATAGGGCTGAATTCCTTTATCGTTTTATTACTGGGAGGAACTAATGAATATAATTAATGGAATAATCGATACATATGCCGCCTTTTTTGACTGGGATATGTGGGTACAAGTGCTAAGCGATCCGGTCAGTTGGGGCTTAATCGGCACCCTCGTCATACTTGAGGGATTGTTGTCCGCTGATAATGCACTCGTACTCGCGGTAATGGTCAAACATTTACCGGAAAAGCAACGGAAAAAAGCTTTATTTTACGGACTTCTTGGCGCTTATATCTTCCGGTTCATTGCAATTGGGGTCGGTGTTTTCCTCATTAAATTGTGGTGGGTCAAGGCATTAGGTGCGGCTTATCTAGCTTGGTTGGCGATTAAGTACTTTATCGACAAGTCAAAAGAAGCAGGTAATGATGAAGAAATTGCAGGTATGAAAACAGAGGGTATTCTAATTCGTCTTTTCGGAACGTTCTGGGGAACGATTGCCGCTGTTGAGATTATGGATATTGCTTTTTCGGTAGATAGTGTGCTTGCTGCTTTCGGTGTCAGTGAACAAATCTGGGTACTTCTTCTCGGGGGAATGCTCGGAGTATTGATGATGCGCGGAATTGCCGGCGTATTTCTAAAGTTAATTGACAAAGTGCCAGAACTCGAAACGGCAGCGTATGTGCTGATTATGCTAATAGCGATTAAGATGGGATTGAGTGTTGTTGGTTACGATGTGCACCACTATGTATTCTTTATCATCTTAATTATTACGTTCCTTGCTACATTTGTTATTCACAATAGAAATAAGCGTAAGTTGGCTTAATACAAAGAAAAGAGAAGGCTAGCCCCTTCTTTTTTCTTTACCCTAAATAAAGCAGTACAGAAGGTGGATGCTCTGATTGAAGTACTTTAATGACATAGCCGCTGTAAGCGTGGAAGATTTATTTTATCGTCAACCGTTGACGATTACGAAGCATACCGATAAAAAACGGCTGTCATACAGTCTGGGTGCATTATTGTATATGCCGGCAACCAGGTTAGATATAGCCGATCTTATTATTACAAACAAATTTAAGGAGCTTGTTACAGTAGCCATCTGTCTTGAAGATGCAATAGGGGATCATGAAGTAGAAGAGGCGGAAAATAAGCTGATTCTTCATATGCAAAAGATCACCGCTGCAGTACAGGAAGGTCGACTCACAGAAGAAACGACCCCGCTCATTTTTGTCCGGGTGCGAAGTGCAAAACAGATGGTAGACATAGCGGAACGTCTTGGCGATGCACTTAAGAACCTTGTAGGTTTTGTGTTTCCAAAGTTTTCATCAGACAATGCGGAAGACTTTTTATCTGCGCTTCGTCTGCTGAATAAGCAAGCGAATACAGTTCTTTATGGTATGCCGATTCTTGAATCACCGAGTGTCCTTTACAAGGAGCGGCGATTGGATGAGTTGCTTAGGTTAAAGGAAATAGTTGCTCAGTATGCTGATCTTATTTTGAATATCCGTATCGGGGCCACCGATCTATGTGGGCTTTATGGGTTGAGGAGAGATAGTGAGACGACTGTCTATGAGATTTCCATTGTTAATGAACTGATTACGGATGTCGTTAATCTATTTTCCAGACAACATGATGGGTTCGTCGTATCTGGCCCAGTCTGGGAACATTTTTCATCAAACGGGCGTGTCTTGAAACCACAACTACGTGAGACACCATTTCATGACCACTTAGGTTCGGAGGGTCTTTTACTCAGAAAAGAACTGATTCGAAAGGATTTTGACGGATTAATTCAAGAAACTCTATTGGATAAAGCGAATGGTTTAGTCGGAAAAACCATTATTCATCCATCCCATCTCTTGCCCGTCCAAGCATTGCATGTCGTGACGAAGGAAGAATATGTGGATGCGCTAAGCATCTATCAGCAGGCGACTGGTGAAAAAGGTGTTTTTAAAAGTGAATTTATGAACAAAATGAATGAGATTAAGCCCCATTTATACTGGGCACAAAAAGTATTGATTAAGTCTGATATATACGGGGTGTACAATGAAAACATCACATTCATCGATTTACTATCCGAGTAAATATACACATAATGTTTGCGAGTCCATGAAAGTACATGTACAAATCAAACAAAATCCACTCGAACTCCGGGCGGAAACTTTATATGAGATGGCCGCGCGGATTAATAAAAAAAGGTCTTTTTTGTTCGTCAGTAAAGTATTGGGGAAGCACATCCCTATAACTCCTCAAGTGCCATTAATTGCGTCAGCACTGCTGGCTGCCATTTATTATGAAGGTAAGGTAGCTAAACAAATGCCTGGAAAAGATCAGTTAATCGAAGCAATAAGGGATGGCTCTACTAAGAAATTACAAACTGCCTATTCGATTGTGCAAAAATTGCGCTGCCAACTTGATGAGCCGGTTATTTTTATCGGTTTCGCGGAAACGGCAACGGCCCTCGGTCATGGCGTTTTTGACTGTTTTTCAAATGCTGTCTACATTCATTCGACAAGAGAAATGCTTGCCGATCAAGAGGTGACACTCTATTTTGAAGAAGAACATTCACACGCCAGTGATCAGCGTTGCTATGCCCCGGAGCATTTTTTGAAAAATGACAAACCGATTTGTCTTGTGGACGATGAAATTACCACAGGTAATACAGCTTTGAATATCATTGCTTCTATTCAAAAGCGTTTTCCACGTGAAGAATATACAATCTTATCCCTTTTGGACTGGCGGAGTGAAGAAGATCAGCAGCGATTGAGGGAATTTGAGAAGTCGCATGGAATTCGAATCACGACGTATGCTATATTGACGGGAACAATTCAAGTCGAAGGAACACCTAATTTAACTGAGAGTAGTGATATTGTTGGTGAATCGCTTAGTGTAGTTCCTAGTTTTGAAAGAATTAGTCTGCAGTCATTGCCTGTACCTCTTCCTCACTTTATATACTCATCAATTGATTCCTTCGGATTTAAAAAAGGTCCATATTATTCGGCTCTGACTGGAAGGTTCGGCATTTCATCGGCCAACAAACAGGATGTTGAGGCGTATTGTCGGAGTGTGGGGGAGTATTTGGAGAAATATAGGACAGGAAAAAGGACGTTATGTCTTGGCACAGGAGAATTCATGCACATTCCGATGAAAACCGCTGTTTACATGGGCGAGGGTGTATCTTTTCATTCAACGACTAGAAGTCCGATATTTCCGATAGACCAGGAAGGCTATCCGATAAAAGATCGATTGGCTTTCGAAAGCCCCGACGATCCAGCAACCATGAATTATGCGTATAATGTATCCGGCATGAAATATGATGAAGTTTTCTTGTTTTTTGAACGTCCAATGGATGACAAAAGACTCGAACCGATATTGCGCCAATTCAAAGGATTACCTGCAATCCATATTGTAGACTTCACTTGAAAGGTGTGATTAGAAGATGCAGATACTGACGGGAAGTTATTCATCTAATGATGTAGTTTTTCTATTGAAAGATCTTTCAGATGCGAGTTTAGAAAGAAGTCTAAATGAACGGGAAGAGGCTATTCAAAGCGGAGTCCATTACTCGGAAATGCTACCGGTTGAATATGAGCCGACGGCAGCCTATTTAAATTTGTTTTACGAGTCACTTCATACTTCAAAACGAAAAGTGGCTGCCGGGGTCGGCACGATTTCGGAACTGCTCATAGAAAAAAAGGGAGAGAACCTTGTTCTTGTTTCTCTTGCAAGGGCCGGTACGCCAATCGGTATTCTGATGAAGCGCTATATTAAGATGAAATACGGAACGGATTTGCCTCATTATTGCGTGTCAATCATTCGTGGACGAGGCATCGATGAAAATGCGATGCTCTATATTACTAACCACCATCCGGCGAAGCAGATCGTCTTTGTTGACGGGTGGACCGGTAAGGGCGCTATTTCTAAAGAGCTGACAAGGTCTGTGGACATGTTCAAAGAAAAACATGGAATTACGCTTGATGACGAACTTGTCGTATTGGCGGATCCGGGTCACTGTTCTTCTTTATACGGGACGCGGGAAGATTATCTTATTCCGAGTGCTTGTTTGAATTCTACGGTGTCTGGGCTAATCAGTCGTACGGTTCTGAACAGCCACTGGATCGGTGAGACGGATTTCCATGGAGCGAAAGTCTATTCAGAACTTCGTGATAAAGATGTATCGAATTATTATGTTGATGTAATCACAGCAGAATTTGAAGCGACAGGGGCGTTAATCGAAGCGACGAAAGCAACTTTAAGGAACACAGACATGACCCCGACATGGCTAGGGTTGGAAACGGTCGCGTTGATTCAGAAGCACTATGGAATTGAAGATATGAACCTCATCAAACCTGGCGTTGGCGAGACGACCCGTGTACTTTTACGACGTCTGCCGTGGAAGATATTAGTTAAGGATTTGAACGACCCTCAGATCAAACACATTTTACAGCTGGCAAAAGAAAGGGATGTTCCCGTGGAGGTTTACGAACAGATGGCTTATACTTGTTGTGGACTTATCAAACCCGTGGAGAAAAAGTTATGATATTTGCAAGTGATCTAGACGGGACGCTTATCTATTCAAACCGGCGTCTTGGTAGGAATCCTGTGAGTGTACCTGTTCGAAGTGTCGAAGTATATAATGGAAAAGAAATTTCTTTTATGACGGAAAAGGCGATTACACTATTACGCGAGCTGGCTGATGAGATGATGTTTGTTCCTGTAACGACAAGAACTGCTGAGCAATATAATCGTATCTCGCTATTTCGTGAAGAAATCCGTCCTACATATGCGATTACAAGTAATGGCGCAGTTGTGCTTAAGGATGGAAATGTAGATATGCAATGGCAGGATTATGTCCGTGCTAAAATAGATGGAAGTACGGCTTCAGTGGAAGATGTGAAGCGGAAAATAGAAGAGACTCCGGGTGCTTTATTGACGGAACCGATTCACGTTGTAGATCGTTTTTTTGTTTACATGATTATCAAACCACCGCTCTCTCCTGAACGAATCAAGGATTATTCTCGGTGGGCAGCTGAGTATGGCTGGATATTTTCAGTTCAAGGTAGAAAGGTTTACTTCATTCCATCATTCATCAATAAATGGGATGCAGTTAACTATGTCGCAGAGAAAGAAGGAAAGAAGACGGTCTTTACTGCGGGCGATTCTAATCTTGACGTATGCTTGATTGAACATGCGAAATTCGGTCTGATACCACGGCACGGGGAAGCAGCAGTAAATTTTGGTCATCTTGGACTGACAAAAAAGACAGGAGTTTTGGCAGCGGAGGAAATCATTGAAACAATTCTTTCAATGCGGCTCCCATCAATTCCTGAAATCCGTTGACGACATCGGACTTGGCCCCTTCCATTGACGCAAAAAAATAGGTGATTGGAGGGAGTGAAGATGATAAGGAAACTGATACTTAAGAAGGTTGAGTATTCTAATTGGGCGACCGAACTGAGTAAGTCGATCACCGCCCGCCCTGATTATCGAGTTGAAAAAGACAGTGTACAATACAGTCAGATTGCTGCGCGTATTGTCGGAGCGGGGTTCGATGAAACAGAGTATATGATTGAATTATTCACAGTGAGCCAGGCACCCGGTGTCCATGTACTATCTGAAACACTTGATAAAACAATGCCGCCGGAACGCTTTCAATCGATTCAACGCATTTATGATCTTATTCAGGAACAACCGAATCTTTCGATCAACCGGTTTGTCGCCTTTTTGGAAGGCGCTCAACTGCTCCCAAAATATGTAGAAGATCATGATTTCAACAGGCTGATCCGATCAGCACTTATCGAAGTGTTTGAGCGATTCAAAGAAAATCATGCGGGTTCATTTCATCATCCGGAATTTCGGCGCGTTTTTCTCGATATTATCAAATGGACTTGGAACCATATCGATCCATGGGTGAAGGGAACACCGATTGAGAAGGATGTTCCGCATATTATTTGGTACGGGGATATGAACAAAAGCCAGATGTATTTTCTGTTTTATGTAACTTTACTAGGAATGGATGTTGTCATACTTCATCCGGAAGGAAAAGACGAGTTTAAAGAGATTGATCCGGAAAATAAATGGTCTGTACTAACGGCATACCCGACAACGATGCCTATCCAGCCTTTCCCACAAGAAGAGCCGAAACGGCAAGGGACTGTCGCATATCGTGCTTCGAAAGAAATTGATCATGTACTTCACCACGAAGGGTCCGCCTATTATAAGCCGTGGCAGTTCCGCAATCATCACCCCATGTCAGTCACGTTGAAGACAACATACGATGAGATTTTCATATTAGCGAAAGAAAAGGCATTTATACGCCCCAACTTCTCGGCAAGTGGGAATGAAGTAAAGATCCCGTCGCTATTCGCGAAGATTTCAGGCGTTTCGACAAACCGGAAAGATTATTGGGATAAAATGCATAAGCTCACAAGCCAACCAAATTGCATGATAGTGAAAAAGTTCCCTTTTATGCAGGAGAGAAAAGCGAATAACCAATATCATTACCAACACGCACTTGGTAAAGACGGTCGTTTAAACCTGGAAAAGATGTTGAAGAGCAACTGGTGGCAGTATGGTTATCTTCATGATGGCGTCCAATTGGGACTTGCAGCAGCAATTGCTCGAATGTGTGCCAATCCTAAAATGAATGCACAACCAGGGGAAAGTCTGGAACAAGTATCTCTTTACTTGTTTACCCAGGCAATAAACCTGTCGGAAGAACTACCCAACCTATTACAGACGTTTGATTATGCGCAGGAAATTCCGAAAATAGTTTTATATAATAATGAAATAAATGGCGTATTATCAAGAGCGGATGCAGCTTTATTATTACTATTAAATGAATTTGGCCTTGATATTATTTTATACAATCCACCTGGTCACAATGATTTAGAGCATTTTATCGAGAAAGATTACTTTGATCATCATTTGCTGGAAGATATGGTGTTCGATTTACCGTATCAGGAACATAAAAAGGATTTATCAATTGTAAGCGGTTTTTTAAATCGGTTTTTTAATGGAAGGGATTGATTGTCATCGAAGAAACGAAAAATTATGAAGTAGAAGCATTAACAGAAAATAAAGCAGAAATGTTACGTCATGAGTTGCGACAGGATACGGAAGTGCAGAATTTAGTCCGCTCAATCGACACGAGGAATCAGACTGGATTATTGGAGTTCGGGAAAGAACCAGCTGTCGAAATTTCCACCTTTGCTGATCGCATATTGGCTTCCATGCGTTCGTCGAGTGTAACTGATTCAGGCGAGATGTTGAAACAACTTGGGAAAACGATGGATAAATTCGATAAAAATGACTTTGACGAGCCAAAAGGTTTTTTAGGCAAGTTTTTTAAACGTGGAGATAAATTAATTGAAAAAGTGTTTGGCAAGTACCAAACGCTCGGCAAGGAAATCGAAGGCATACACATCGAAATATCAAAGTATAAAGACGAAATGATTCGTTCAACAAACAATATGGATGAAATGTATGACCAAAATTATAACTATTATATGGCACTTGAAAAATATGTCGTTGCGGGGCAGATCAAAGTTGAAGAGTTGCGGGCGCTCGTTCCAGCTCTCGAACAAAGATCAGCTGGCGGTGATCAGTTAGCGCAGATGGAATTAGATACGATGAACAACGCAATTCAGTCGCTTGAAGAGCGGGTCTATGACCTTGAAATGGCGAGAATGGTCGCATTGCAGACAGCACCCCAGCTCCGTGTCCTACAACGCGGTAACACGAAACTTATTGGGAAAATTAATTCGGCATTCATTACAACAATTCCGATATTCAAAAACGGCATTATCCAAGCGGTTGCTGCGAAACGTCAAAAACTTGTAGCGGATTCTATGGACGAACTTGATAAAAGGACCAATGAAATGTTACTGAAAAACTCGCAGAATATTGCTAGACAAAGTGTGGAAATTGCCCGTACTGCGGGTGGTCCGAGTATTAAAATTGAAACGATTGAAGAAAGTTGGAGCACAATCGTGAAAGGGCTTGAGGAAACGAGAGCTATTGAAGATGAAAACAAACGCACGAGGGAAGACGGTATGAAAAGGATTGCTCAGTTACAGGACAGCATGAAAAATTTCGGTAAGTGACTGGAGGAACCGGCATAATCGAACTGAAGAAAAAAGGACAGTCCATAAATTTAACGAAAAAAGGAAATGATGTAGGTGAGATTCTAGTTAACCTGAACTGGAATCAAAAATCCAAAGTGGCTAAAAGTAGCGGATTCCTATCCTCGCTGTTTGGTGGCGGACAGAAAAACTTTGATTTAGATCTTGGTTGCCTGTATGAATTAAATTCGGGAGAAAAGGGCTGTGTTCAGGCACTTGGTAACGCATTTGGCTCGTTGAAAGACTTTCCTTATATTCAGCTTGACCACGACGATCGTACGGGGGCTTCTACAGGCGGAGAAAATCTGCGTATCAATGGTTCACGTATTAAGGACATTAAACGAGTGCTTGTGTATGCATTCATTTATGAGGGTGCGGCAAATTGGTCAGAAGCAGGCGGTATCGTCAAGTTGACATACGGCGGTGGAGAAGATATTGTTGTCAAGCTTGATGAGCATCGCAACGGACAAATCATGTGTGCAATCGCAATGATTGAAAATGTACAAAACGAGACGTTCAGTGTCAAAAGACTTGTTGACTATTTTCCAGGGCATGCCAAGATGGACCAGGCTTATGGCTGGGGAATGAGTTGGAAGGCCGGTTCGAAGTAAAACCTTTTTGAATCTACTAAAAGTGACTATACATCAATTGATGTATAGTCACTTTTTCTACTTGTATTTACTGTTACGGACTTACTTAACTTGATCCCCTTCACGTCTAAAGAACCCGTAAACTCCGGCAGTTTGAACGATATTTGTAAAGGCATGTGGATCTATTTCACTAATAATTTTTTCTAAATCATACAATTCATAACGAGTGATAACGAGATATAACATATTTTTATCTTCTTTCGAATACGCACCCTTTGCCGGAAGAATCGTTATTCCACGTACCATTTTTTGATGAATCGCCTGTTGTAACTCGTCCGCTTTTTGAGTAACAATCATGGCGGTCACTTTTTCATGACGGGTATGAATTGCATCGATTACAACTGTAGTCACATACAAAGCTAACATCGTATACAATGCGTTTTCTGGTTCATACAGAAAGCCTGCCAAGACGATAATGACACCGTTCAACAGTAAAAAGTATGTTCCGATTGGCTTATCTTGTAAACGTGATAGGACCATGGCGATAATATCCATTCCACCGGTGGATGCCCCTAGTTTCATGGAGATTCCAACACCCACTCCAGCAATTACACCACCGAACACTGCATTTAGAATAATATCCTCTGATAAAGAAAGGACAGGCAAGACTTCTAAAAAAATTGTTACAAAAATAACGGAAACAATGCTATAAATCGTAAATCCTCTACCTACTTTGTACCACCCTAATATAAAGACGGGAATATTGAAGAGTAACAATAGTATTCCTGTACTAATTTCAACGCCTAAGAAATCATTTAATACACTGGATGTCAGCTGTGCAGCTCCTGAAAATCCACTGGCATAGACATTTGCATTGATTAAAAAGAAGTTAAGCGAGATTGCAAGTAATAGGGAACCAAAAATGACGACAATAATACGTTTTGCTTCTAAGAAAAACATGACAACCTCCTGTTCGTTTGCATAAAGATAAAATAATTTGCCAGAACACCTATTGTAACGAACCTCATATTGAAATGGTACCCTTAATCGTATAATGAAATTCCTCTAGGGAGAAATTAGTGTTTAAATTGTTGGAAATGAAAAAGACGTCATTAGCAATACTATACGTTCCGGACATAGAAATACAGCGTTGGCGACTTAAATTAACTTCTGAGTAAATAGACAAGATCAGCAATATAAGAAAAAGGAGAATCCATGTAATCCGGATGCTCCTTTTTCAAAAGGTAAGTATAAGCTTTTTTATTCGATTCCGTGTTCAGATTCCAGCTATCCTACGCTTTGCTTAATGAAATGCTGGTTTAATCTAAAGTGCTGACACCCCTCAACCAAGCAACCCCGCAGCAATCTTTTTCGCCGTCACAATATCTTTCGTTCCGTGAACAAGCATGCGACCGTCCCGGAAAAGCACAATCCGATGACCGTTGTATTCGCAAGCGACAAGATGTGGATTATGGATTAACTTCGAAACAGTTCCGCGAATGGATTCTGCGAAAGGGAGGAGCTCAAACTTTCTGCTCTCAGGCCATGATAGTTGCACAGTTTCACGTCCGCAAAGCACAGCCGTTTTCATAGATTCACGGGAGGTTAAGAAAGGATACACAGCATTCTCAGAACAGCTTGGACATGCGGCTTTTTTCATGCTCTTAACTTCGATTGAAGCGCGGTCGCCTGTCCATAAATCAGCAGATTCGAGTTTTGGTACAAATGACGTTCCTGTTATATATTTCAACACATCCGCGACTTGTCGGGCCGCTGTCGTCACGACAATCGGACTGATGACGCCGACTGTATCACATGTCAGTGTTTGTGACGGTAATGTCTCCAACAAACAATGCAGACAAGGCTGATTGTCTTGAACACCGATGGGGAACGACAGGCCATAACTGCCGACGCATGCACCCATGAAAAAGGGGATGCCAAGTTTTAACGCTGCATCATTAGCAAGTAGCCGCGTTTCAATATTGTCTGTTGCATCCAACACTACATCATGACCTTCCATCAAATCGAGAACGTTTTGCGGCGTCACATCAACAACGGTTCCAGCTATAGCGACGTCGCCATTAATAGCGGTCAATCGCTTCTCTGCGGCAATGGCTTTCGGCAATTGGTCAATGACGTCCTGCTCGGTATACAGTTGCTGCCGATGCAGATTCGTCCACTCGATAATATCGCGATCGACAATTGTGATACGCCCAACGCCCGCGCGGACGAGCATCTCAGCGCCTGCTGAGCCAAGTGCCCCTGCCCCTAATACGAAAATACGTGCCTCCCGGATCTTTTTCTGACCGACTTGACCAATCGGAGCAAATAACTCTTGCCGTGAATATCTTTCGTTCAATTCGTTACAAGTCCTTCCGTAGGACTACTTGCAACTGCGTAATCGCGCTCTGGCATCCGGCATGCTTCATAGCCAAGTCTTCCCGCTTCAATTGCCAGTTTCATAGCGATTGCCATTTTAATCGGATCTCCAGCTTCTGATACCGCCGTGTTCAATAAAACCCCGTCCGCACCCAGTTCCATGGCATACGCCGCATCTTTTGGTGAGCCAATCCCCGCATCGATAATGACGGGTACATTGGATTGTTCAATGATGAATGACAAGTTGAGCGGATTTAAAATACCACGTCCTGATCCAATTGGGGAAGCACCAGGCATGATTGCGTGTACGCCCATTTCGCATAATCTGCGAGCGAGCACAACATCATCTGACGTATAAGGAAGCACGATGAATCCTTCATCCAATAACATTTCCGTTGCACGGAGCGTTTCTACTGGATCCGGAAGAAGTGAACGGTCACAGCCGATGATTTCAACTTTTATCATGTCGCAAAGCCCCGATGCTTTCGCTAGTTTCGCGATGCGTACTGCTTCCTCAGCTGTTTTTGCTCCAGCTGTATTTGGTAACAATGTATAGTTTGAAAGGTCAAGTTGCTCTAAAAAATTCGGTTGTGACGATTCAAATATATTCATGCGTCTCACTGCAAACGTTAAAATTTCCGATTCTGATACACGTACCGCCTCTTTTTGGACATCAAATGATGGATATTTACCAGTTCCGAGAAGCAGTCTTGAGTTAAATGTTTTATTTCCGATGGTTAGCATAATTATCCTCCCCCTACAAAATGAATGATTTCAATTTGGTCCCGGTCGTTAATGGGTTTGTCATAGCCGTCTTTGGCAAGAATATCTCTATTCATTTCGATGATGACGATACGCTCCTCAAGTTCAAGATGCCTAAGTAATCCCTGTACACTTTCAACTTCAGCGGGCATCTCATACGGACTGCCATTCAGTTCAATTGTACGCTTCATGAAAAATCCCCCTTTGCGGATCGAATGCATTAATCCGTTCTAAATTCACTTCATTTCCGATGATCAAATCCCGAATTATACAAGCCGTTGCAGGTGCCAATAAAATACCGTTCCTAAAATGGCCCGCCGCAATATACATATTTTCTTTTCCAGGAATCCTCCCGATATAGGGGAAGTCATCAACCGTTTTAGGACGCAGCCCTGCCCATCTATTCACAACGGGCAGGCGAGAAAGGTCAGGTATGAATTGTTCTGCAATCTCATTCAGTGCAAGATTCCCGGCATAAGTTGTCTGCAAATCTGAAATCCCGTGTTCCATTGTCGCCCCGACGACTAGCGTTCCGTCTGGGCGGGGAATGATATAACAGCCTTTATGGAAAAGTGTATAAGGCAATTGCATGCTCATTGCATTAAGCTGCATACATTGACCTTTCACCGCCGTCATCTGCAATCTTGGCACAAGTCTTGCGCTCGCAGCCCCGCCCGCTAGAACTACATGATTTGCGGTTATAACGGATGAGTTAGTTTCAATGCGGTAGTTGCTGCCGTATTCTTCGATTTCATCCGCTTGGCTATGTTCTGAAACAGTCACACCCAACTTTTGGGCCATTCTGCAAAATGCCAGACATGTCTTTTCAGGATGAACATGGGCATCCTCTTCAAAAAGATAAGCTCCGTAAGCAGGGGGAGCGACATGGGGTATACGCTGGCCAACTTGTTCGGCTGAAAGATAATGAGCATCATGCCAACGTGAAAGCGTAATTCGCTCTTGATCGGAACGGGCAAATTGAATAATCCCGCCTGGTTTATAACCAATGGCTACGCCTGTATCTAGTTGGAAATCCTTGTATAGGGCTTGGCTTTCACGGGCGAATGAATAAAATGTGTCGTTCATGTATTCAGAGTGTGCACCGAGCATTCCGCCGGCTGCTTTAGTGGTACCTTGCGCAATTTCGTTTTGTTCAAGGAGATGGACAGATAAGCCTTCTTTCGCTAAATAGTAAGCAGTACTGCACCCGATAATTCCGCCGCCAATGACCGCAACGTCAACGTTGTGCGACATGGCTTGCCTCCTGATAGATCTTTGCGGCAGCTAGGGGATTATCGCTTTCAAAAATGGCTGACATTATCGAAATACCTGCAACACCAGCTTGTTGCAACTGGGAAAGGTGATAAGGTTTAATCCCCCCGATGGCGTAAATAGGAATGGGAAGTGCCTCAGTAATTCGAGAAAGTTCTTCCGACCCGCGCGGCGGCATGCCATCTTTGGAAGTTGTTGTGAATATATGCCCATAGAGAATCCAGTCAGCGCCGGCTTTATAGGCAGTTTCCGCTTCTTCGAAGGAATGAACGGATCTGCCGAATAAAATATCAGGATACTGGTTTTTGAGTAGCGCCAGAGGCACACTGTTTCCGGGAAGCTGAACCTTTTTTATCCCCATAATCGAAGCGATATCTGTTCGCCTATGGACGATGATTTTGGTTTTATCGAATCCTGCCGTTTGTAACATTTGAATTAAATCAATGATTTCTGCATCTACTTTCGATTTTTCACGTAAGATGATTGCGTCAATAAAGGGTTCGATTGTTAACAGTGTGTCTATTAATTGCTGGCTTGTCATCCGATCATTTGTTACGGCAATCACTTTCATCAAATTCCTCCTTTATTAAAAGATAAGATGTTTTTCGAGGTGGAATTATGGCTAGCTTCAGATGCCAGCCCCTCGGGTCATAAGTCGTTTTACTGCGAGGGCTGAAGAACGCCCTCTTCGTAAACCGTCTTATGCCTGTCGGAGGCCTACAGGATGTAGGTCATGCAGCTGTTGCCACAGGAGGTGGCGCACTTAAGCTGCGTTCCTTTGTAAAGGCGCCTTCCGCTTTTCAATACAAAAAGACCACTCTCCAGGTATGGAAAGTGGTCTGTCGATGGCGTTTGAATGCACAAAAAGGAAGACATGCCACTTCCCTACGCAGGTACGAACCTGTTCAGGTAATAAGGGTAGCGGAGTGGAACTCGTTTCTCAGTCCTTTAAAAGGATTCCCCTAATGGTCAAATAGATTATGAAGTTGTCAATCAATTAGTAGCATAGCATGTCAACGGAATGAATGAAAGGGTGAACAGTTTTAATCAATCGTCTAAGTGGACGTTATGATGTACTTGTTGAACATCTTCCAAATCATCGAGGACATCAATCATTTTTTCAAATTGAGCTTGTGCTTCCGGTGAAAGCGTCAAGTCATTTTGTGCAAGCATTGTTATTTCAGCGACATTAAATTCTGTAATTCCGGCATTTTTCAATACTTCTTGAACGGCATGGAACTGGTCTGGTTCAGCATAGATGATGACCGACTCTTCCTCATCGAGGATATCCCGCACTTCGACGTCTGCATCCATTAGAAGTTCGAGAACGTCGTCAGCTGACATACCTTCAAGTCCGATAACGGCAGTAGCATCAAACATATAAGATACAGATCCGCTTACGCCCATATTACCGCCATTTTTACCGAATGCGGCACGTACTTCTGATGCAGTACGGTTAACGTTGTTTGTCAGCGTATCGACAATAACCATTGAGCCATTTGGTCCGAAACCTTCATAACGCAGCTCATCAAAGTTTTCTTCTGAACCGCCTTTTGCTTTTTCAATTGCGCGGTCAATAATCGCTTTTGGTACACTGTATGTTTTTGCGCGTTCAACGACAAATTTCAGCGCTTGATTCAATTCAGGATCCGGCTCGCCTTGCTTCGCCACGACATAAATTTCACGTCCGAACTTTGCGTAAATACGGCTTGTATCGGCATCTCTTGACGCTTTCTTTTCTTTGATATTATTCCATTTACGGCCCATGAAGTTTCACTCTCTTTCGATAGAGCTTAGATTTACTAGAACAAGTATACAACAATTGTATGCAAGTAGACGAGTAGGAAATTCAAAAAAATGGGCTGATAGGTTGTAATGGGTGAAAGTTTTGCCTGTTGTCGTACAGTAATGTGAATCAGTCGTAGAGTTTAGCCCGGCTGTCGTACAGTTTTTGTTGTGATAGGAAGAACATTATCCGATATTTACGAATAACTCTTTTTCTTATGACGGTTCTCAATTATACTAAAGGTGAACGTTCATCCTACTATAGAAGGGAACAGACGCATGGAACTCATATATAAAGGGAAAACGAAAGACGTATATAAACTGGAGGGCAATAATGTCCTGCTGAAATTTAAAGATGATGTAACCGGAGAAGATGGGGTTTTCGATCCTGGCGCGAACACAGTCGGCTTATCGATTGAAGGTGCAGGGCAATCCGGACTTCGGATGACGAAATACTTCTTTGAAAAGATGGCGGATAAAGATATTCCCACTCATTATGTAGATGCTAATATTGATGAAGTAACGATGACAGTACGATCAGCAAAAGTGTTCGGCAAAGGCCTTGAAGTGATTTGCAGATACCGTGCGGTTGGAAGCTTCTTGCGTAGATACGGCGCATATTGTGAAGAAGGACAACCATTGGATGCCTTCGTAGAAGTCACGCTCAAAGACGATGACCGTAACGACCCGCCGATTAACAAGGATGGGCTTGCGCAACTTGGTCTATTGACGACAGATGAATACGTTACACTTGAAGCGTTGACGAAAGAAATTTCAGGCGTAGTTAGAGATGAACTTGCAGCAAAAGGTCTTGACCTGTATGATATTAAACTCGAGTTTGGACGCGACGCTGAAACAGGTAACATCATGCTAATCGACGAAATTTCGGGCGGTAATATGCGCGTCTATAAAGACGGTACATATATTGCACCAATGGATCTTGAAAAATTGATACTTGCGTAAATGAAAATTCGCTGTTAATTCCACGAAACTGGAGTTGGCAGCGTTTTTTTTTACAATCAAATAAATGTACTTTACGAGTACTGTAAGATAAAATTTGATAAAGTGGATAATGAATATCTACGTTAGATTAATAAAAGAGGCGAACCTTATGCAAATGAAAACAGGCGTTGAGCAATCGGTTTATGCGATTTTAATGCTTAACATGTTACCGGATAGAGCGGTACTGCCAGGAGAGGCGATTAGTCAGCAACTTGGGACCTCACCAACATATTTTCAAAAGTTGTTGAGAAAGCTGGTCAGTGCGGACTTGATTACCTCTGTGCCCGGTGTAAAAGGCGGCTTCAAATTAAAGAAAAAGCCTGAAGAAATCCGGATATACGATATTTATCTTGCAGTAGAGGGGCAGCAATCCCTTTATTCCGCGAGCGGGATTCTAGATGACATGCTTGATTTAGAAAAAGAAGATACAGGTTGTTTATTAACGGACTTAATGGGAGAAGCTGAATCGGTTTGGAAATCCGTACTAAAACGCGAAACAATCGCATCATTAGCAGATGGAATTCAAACAGAGCGTTATCAAGAAAAAGTGGAATTTCTACAAGCATTGATTCGCGAAAAAATGGTCCTGTAATCGAAAAGAGTGACGGCTAGGAGGATGACATTATGGGGAAATTCCAATCACATAATGGTTTTGCACGAACGTTTAAGGAAAATAAATTAACACTTGGGTTTATGTTTCCTTTAGAGCCGGATGCTGGAAGGCTCCCCAAAGTGGATTTGAAAGAGCAAATGACACTCGTGAAAAAAGTAGAAGATCTAGGGTTTTCTTCTTTGTTTGTAAGAGATTCTCCGTTATTCGATCCTAAATTTGGAGATACGGGTGTTATTTATGATCCTTTTATTTATCTCGCATATGTAACAGCACATACGAATAAACTCGCGCTTGGTACTGCAAGTGTCGTCACAACATTACGTCACCCCCTCCACTTGGCTAAATCAGCTGCATCTTTGGATGAAATGTCTAATCAACGTTTTTTATTTGGCGCTGCAACCGGTGACCGCCCAATCGAATTTCCCGCATTTAAAGTGGACAGTAACGATAGGGCAGAATTGTTTAGAGAGTCGTTGACAGTCATGAAGAAAGTGTGGAAAGAATCATATCCACAGGTTCAGACAGAAAGAGTTGGAATGACAGAAGGAGATATTATTCCGAAACCAGTCTTTACCGATATTCCCGTTTTAGGAACAGGGTATTCTGGTCAAACGACTGAATGGTTGGCAGAACATATGGATGGCTGGATGTTTTATGCGCAAGAAGCAAATCGTCAGCGTGAAATAATTAAACTTTGGCGACGGGCAACGGGTAAGTTTAAACCATTTATACAACCATTGGTTATCGACTTATCAGAGAATCCGTTGGCTGCCCCTACTCCGGTTCCGATAAAAGTAGGCTTTAGGTCGGGTCATAAGTTTTTAATCGATTACTTATATGCATTACAAAATATTGGGGTTAATCATGTCATATTGGGTTTGAAAACGGGTAACCGCCCTGTGGAAGATGTAATTCAAGAAATAGGGGAATATGTACTACCTCATTTCCCATCAATTACGAAGTGAAATCATTGGGAAATAAGAGATATGAAAAGAGGGAGAAAAAGTGATTAAAGGCTTAGACCGCATTAATGAGCTAGCGAAAAAACAACATGAAGAAGGTTTGACAAATGCTGAAATGGTTGAACAAACGGTATTGCAGCAAGACTATTTACGGGAAATTCGCGGGCAAGTTCTGAGCACCGTTTCAGGTATAACTGTGATTGACCCACTAGGGGAAGATGTTACACCTGAGAAACTTCGTCAAGAGAAGGGACTTTAAATATATGAGATTAAGTATACTGGATCAAGCACCCGTTACTAGCGGAAATACTGCACCAGATGCTTTGAAAAAAGCAGAAGAACTGGCAATCTTGGCAGATGAGTTAGGCTACCACCGCATGTGGATGGCTGAGCACCATGCAACTAAGTCGTTTGCAAGTTCAGCACCTGAAGTAACAGCAGCTCACTTGGCTGCCAAAACGAAAACGATTCGTATTGGTACAGGCGGCGTAATGATGATGCATTATTCGCCATTAAAACTAGCTGAAGTGTTTAAAACATTGAGTGCATTTTCACCTGGTCGAATTGACTTTGGTGTCGGCCGCGCGCCGGGTGGGGATAACCACTCCATTTATGCGCTGTCTGAAGGGCGCCAGCCAATGGTTAATAATATGTATGAAAAGTTTGAGATTGCACTGCAATTGATTAACGATGAAGTGCCGGCAGATAGTTTGTACAACAAAACAATCGCAACCCCGTCTAACGTTGTTTTACCGGAAGCATGGCTGCTTGGTTCGAGCGGCAACAGTGCAATCAAAGCAGGCCGGATGGGCGTTGGCTATTCGTTTGCACAGTTCTTCAACGGGGGGATGACCAAAGAGATTTTAGATGCATATAAAAAGAATTTCCAACCCTCAGCGTTCTTGGAGAAACCGGAAATCAATGTGTCTTATATGGTAACGGTAGCTGAAACGAAAGAAGAAGCTGAATTTGAAGCAGTACCACAGGACATTGCCCGTTTAATGCTGATGAAAGGCCATCTGGGACAATCATTAACGCCTGAGGAAGCACAAAGTTATCCGTTGACGGAAATGGATCGCATGACGATTAAAGAAAATCGTAAACTGCACTTAGTGGGAACAGCTAAAGAAATTGCGACATTGTTACAAACAGAGCAGGCACATTACGGTTTTGATGAAGCCATGATTTGTAGTATTCCTCACTCGCAAAAGAAACGCTTGGATGTTTATCGCTTATTGGCGAAGGAACTTTTTTGATGTTGAATTCATAAAAAAGAGAGAGCGCCGTCAATTCCACGAAGCTGGAATTGGCGGCGTTTTTTTGCTCATTTATCCTGTTGTAGATGAAAAGAGATCAATTCTACGTTTTCATACATATTAAATGGAATTAAAGCCATCCTCCTTTAAGAAGAGCAATTTAGGGAGGAATCGTATTGAAACAAAAAATTGTATTGTCCATCATGCTGTCTGCGCTATTGATTGCAGGCGGATGTGGGAAGGATGGCATGAAACTACCGGTCAGCGGAGAAAGCGTCGCAGCGTTAATTGCCCCAATTTTGAATACGGAAGGGAAGAAAATTGGTGAAGCCAGTTTTGTTGAAGGGGCTGATGGTGTGACAATCAACATTCAGGCTGAAGGGTTACCGCCTGGCAAACATGGCATTCATATTCACGAAAAGGCTGTGTGTACACCACCCGATTTCAAGTCGGCGGGCGGCCATTTTAATCCGGAAAATAAAGAACATGGATTTGACAATCCAAAAGGGTTTCACTTAGGTGATTTGCCGAATCTCGAAGTAGACGCAGATGGCAAAGTTAATGCTGAAGTTACAACTGCCTTTGTTACATTGAAGCCGGGCGTTGATAATTATCTTCTCGATAGTGATGGCAGTTCGCTTGTTATTCATGAAAAAATGGATGATTATAAAACAGATCCAGCGGGTGATTCAGGTGATCGTATTGCCTGCGCAGTCATCGGTGGGAAGAAGTAAGCATAGATTTTGAAGAGATCTAGTAATGGTGTCAATACCATTGATAGTCATGGCGAATCCCAACTTAGTCATGCCACTCCAGCCTGAATTCATGGCTCGTCAGAAATTAGTCATGGCGCTGCCCGTCGTTCATGGCAACTCCCGAATTAGTCATGCCACTCCAGTCTGAATTCATGGCTCGTCGGAAGTTAGTCATGGCGTTGCGCGTTGTTCATGGCAACTCCCGAATTAGTTATGTCACTCCAGTCTGAATTCATGGCTCGTTGGAAGTTAGTAATGGCGCTACCTGCCGAAACGCGATAACTATATTCAAAGTTAATAAAAAAACCGGCGGATGCATCGTTAAGATGTGCATCTGCCGGTTTTTCATTCAAGGTTTTAATATGACTTTAATACACTCATCTTGATGATCATTGAAATGTTGATACGCAGTGGCGGCTTCTTCAAGCGGCACTACATGGGAAATGATTTCCGTCGGGTCGAATTCACCTTTTGTGATTTTATCAAAAAGCATGGGCATGTAATGGATAACGGGAGCTTGTCCCATTTTGAGCGTGATATTGCGCTCGAATAAATTACCGAGAGGGAACATGTTGTAAAGGGATCCGTAAACACCTGTCAGCTGAATGGTACCGAATTTCCTTACAGCATTATGAGCGATGTCGATGGCGCTTAAAGTGCCGCCCTGCAACTTCATTTTCTGTCCGGCTTTCTCGAGGATATTTTTTTTGCCGTCCATCCCGACGCAATCGATGACAATGTCGACTCCGCCGCTGGTCATTTCTTTAATATGGCCGCCCATATTATCAAAGTCCTCGAAATTCAGCGCTTCTACTTTATTCATTTTAATGGCATGGTTCAGACGGTACGGGACGTGGTCGATTGCCAGTACGCGTTTAGCACCTTTCATCCAAGCGAATTTCTGAACCATAAGTCCGACTGGCCCGCATCCGAGGACGGCGACTGTATCTCCTTTTTTAACGCCGGCATTTTCTACGCTCCAATAAGCTGTCGGCAGGACGTCTGACATAAAAAGAAGGGCTTCGTCAGGAAGCTCACATGATTCTGGGATGACAAACGGTGTGAAGTTGCCATAAGGCACACGTAAATACTCCGCTTGTCCGCCTGGATAATTGCCGTAGCGCTCTGTGAAACCGAGATAACCGCCCGTATCCACATGGGGGTTCGAATTCGAATTATCGCATTGGCTTTCCATTTCATGTTCACAATAAAAACAATGCCCGCATGCCAAATTGAAAGGGATAACGACACGGTCTCCTTTTTTTACTTTCGTCACATTTGGTCCGACTTCCTCGACAATGCCCATCGGTTCATGACCGATGACATAGTCTTTATGCGTCGGTAAAGCGCCTAAATAGATGTGCAGATCTGATCCGCAAATAGCAGTTGAAGTTACTTTGACGACAATGTCATCAGGTTTTTCGATTTTTGGGTCATCCACTTTCTTAACTTTAATATCTTTTGCACCTTGGAATGTAACAGCCTTCATTGAGAAATCCCCTCCATTTACTTAATAGTCTATCCAATTCCCTGAATATGACCCATTAATCCTAATTGGAGCTTATTTCAGTAAAAAATTCTCAGTGTAGTAAGGCTGCAATTTTTCATTGAACGAAACACCTGTGCCAAGATGGCTGTAACTATCGAGTAAAATGTTTTCACGGTGGCCTTCAGAATTCATAAGACCTTCGTGGGCGAATATGCTGCTCGATTGGCCGTAAGCAAGGTTTTCACCTGCTCCACGGAACTTAACACCGTCATCTGCCATTCGGTCGAACGGAGACTTGCCTTGTTTATTATCGTGGCTGAAATAATCATTCTCCGCCATATCGATGCTGTGTTTGCGTGCGGTTATTGCAACGTTGGATTCCCACTTAAGGGAGGAAAGTCCGTGGCGTACGCGTGCCGCATTCGTTAAGTCAAAAAGTTGTTGCTCGAATCCGTTTCGTAATTGTGTATTACCGCCGGCATAGATACCAGTTTTTCTCTTTTCCAATGAGTCGCTAATGAGCTGGATGGCTGTTACTTTTTCATTTTGATGTAAATCATAAAATACGTAGGTATACGTTTCACCTGATTTAAAAACGTCGAACCCTTCACTCTCCTGAAGAATGTAAATGTTTAATCCCTTGCGAATTTCTTTGATAGGTTCACCTAATGTTTCCCGGACCGCTGATTTTAGTGAGCCATATTTTATGCCTGCCGTCGATGAAATGAGGTCATCATTCGTATAAATGGCGTTCACATTCCGTTTTTCATCGAAGGAAACCATGACAAAATTTTGATAGCCATCGTGATAGGTGAACCATTCGGTACCATATTCGTTCATAGAATGGTTTTTTGGCTGACCAAGTTCAGCTGTCACTTTATCTTCCGGACTACCGAGTTCAATATTGTGAATGGAGAACCCTGTTTTCACTGGTTTATCCAACACGGGTTTTTCCACGGTGGGGATTGATTCTTCCTTTTCCGCTGTCTTTGATGTCAGGAAAGATACCACTTTGTCTGTGGTGTTGCTTATATAGTGGATAGCTGTATCTAGGGATTCTTTCGTCAAAAGAGCATCGATTTTTTCGTCGACGGGCTCAAGAAAAGAGATGTCGACATATTGTGAAACTGGTTCTTCCCAGTAAGGTTTTGTGAAATAAAGTGCAGCTATGAAAAGGATGAAAAGGAATAATCGTTTCATTGAATCGCCTCCTGTCTTCTATTGTAACCTCCAGGCAACAGTTGAATACAGTATGAACCTATTTTCGTGGCGTCCTTGTATGGTGTTAATAAACTAAATTCACTCCATTACCAGTACCTGCCGAAAAGCTGTATACTAATAGAACAACAGATGATCGGAGTTTTCAACGTATGACTATATCGAAAAAAGTGATCAATGCACAAGTAATGGAAAGCAACTCGCATGTATTCAGATGTCCAATCTGCTCATCTGGTATGGTCATGGTAGACAAGTCACAGCTCGTTTGTTTAGATAATCACTCATTTGATTTATCGAAAAACGGCTACATTAACTTGGCCCCACAGGCACATGTGACAAAATACGATAAAACGCTTTTTGAAGCGAGGAAAACGGTGATGAGCAGCGGTTTTTTTAATCCGGTTCTTGAATATATTACCGCTATAGCGAGTGAACATCTCGAAGGGCGAGAACAAGCTTTCATTCTAGACGCGGGTTGCGGCGAAGGCACGCATTTGTCGGCCATTCTATCTCAATTGCCAGGCGACACTATTGGGGCCGGTATTGACCTTGCGAAAGAAGGAATCACTGCGGCATCGAAAGAATATCCAGGTTCCATTTGGAGTGTAGCGGACCTTGCGAACTGTCCGTTTCAAGCTAACCAATTCGATGTCATTCTAAATATTTTATCGCCAGCGAATTATGCAGAGTTTACCCGTTTGTTGAAATCGGACGGGCTATTCATAAAAGCGGTGCCAGAAAGTGGTTATTTGAAAGAGCTTAGGGCAATCTTTTATGAAGAGGGAGAGCGAAAAGACGATTCGGATCCCGTAGTGCGTTTCAAGGAACACTTCGATTCTGTCACAACAAAACGCCTTACTTATCTGTTTCCGCTAGCACCTGCTCTTCTAGCGCCTCTTATACGGATGACACCTCTCACTTGGGGTGCAAGTAACGAAAAGATTGAAGAAGCACTAGGAACGGCTATAGAGAACATTACGATCGACTTCACCATAATTATGGGTGTGAAAAGAGTTGATTAAAGAAAGGAGCGAGAAAAATGTTTGGTGGAATTAGCAGTGTTCCAGGCTGGTTTTATATTCTCGCCATTGCAGTTATTATTTTGATTATCATTATAACGGAATGGAAAACACGCTAAGGGGGTCTCAAGTTGACTAAAAAAAAGGTAAACAAGCGGCAAAAACCAAAATTATCCGTTGAGCATAAGGTGATGCGGGTTGAAGAAGTATTGGATAATGAAGGGTATGTTCAAAAAGTACGATTTGACGGCGGCTTTATGACGGGCGCGGAAGGTGAGCGATTAACTTTCGATGATGTGATATTTAAAGATGTCTCGTTTGCAGGCAGTGATTTGAGTGGATCGGAATTTGTGGATGCTGTATTTGATACATGTGATTTGTCCAATGTGAATTTTCAGAGCGCCATGTTCCACAGATGTGAAATTGTGAATTCGAAACTGACAGGTGCGGATTTTGCGAATGCCAAACTCGGTCATACGTTATTTAAAGAATGTGATGGGCGCTATAGTAACTTTAGTTTTTCGGGTATGAAAGAAGTCGAATTCGCCGAGTGTAATTTAACGGACGCCGATATTTATGAAAGTTCATTTAATAATGTACAATTTAAGGTATGCAAGTTGGATAACATCAATTTCACTGAAACAGACTTGAAGGGCATTGATTTATCGGACAGTACATATGACCGGATTGAAGTCACGCTGCCGAAAATAGCCGGCTGCATCGTGTCGAAAGATCAGGCGATCGGCTTTGCGCGTGTGCTTGGATTATCGGTGATAGAAGAATAATGGTATACTAAACGAAATTAGAGTGGAAAAGAGTGGACATAAATGCTGACATTTGAACAGAAACAAGAAATTATCGAGTCAATTCCCGAACTTACACGGAAAGACGTATCCATGAAACGGATTAACTATCACTATGAAGAGAGCCTGTATGAAAAGACAGTTGTCGTTCAGCATCTTCACCCGAACGGCAATGGTTTTGTTTATGTAGCGGGAATACCCGGTTATGATGCAGATGAACGCGGTCTCGTCAATATTCGTGAAGCTTCAGAAGAGGAAATTCGGAAAACGATTGCAGATTCAATTAAGGCATTGTCTGAAGGGGCACCTGAACCGCAGGCTGTTGTACAGAAGTTTAGGAACAACGACGGCGAGGAACTGGTCCTGATGGAAGAGCAAGGCTTCTGGAACTTATATCACGGCTTGAATCTTGAAGAGAGTTTCGGCGATTATAACGAAGCAGATGTCTATTTGATTGAAGAGGAATTTACAAGAGTCGAAGACGAGGCTGATGCTCAATGAAAGGCAAAAATCTCGTCATCGGTCTCGTCTTACTTATTATAGTAAGCTGTGTAGCCGTTTATTTCGCGATGCAGATAACTATCAATAATATGGAAAATGGCATGGCACCGATTGAAACGGTTGTTGAATCAATAGAAGGAAATTCAGGGGCAGTGTGAAAACACTGCTTTTTTATTCGGAAAATATTAATTCTTATACTATTCTTTTCTTAGTGCTTATATAGTCTAGTAGACTGGTTTATTGTGGGTTAAAGGTAATGAATTAGCAAATTAAGCACAGGTTCTTCCGAATCATTTTTCCTTATTTTCCGATTTTTAGTATGTATTATTCCCTAACTGTGGTTAATTTAAAGATAGGTATTTGTTAAAATGGAAATAGGAAGGGTGTCATGAAACATGAATTACAAAAAAGTAATGTTTGCTATTGGAACAAGCGCACTTTTACTTGGGGCGTGTACGGATGAAAAGAAAACGGCCGATGTGAATGATGAAGCGGAAAGTAGCAAAGCTGTGGAAACTGTTGAAACAGAAGTAGAATCAGTAACAGAAACAGAAACAGAAACAGACGATGCTTTGGAAGAGTTGCGTACAGCTTTGGAAGAACTAAAACCAAAAGAGGCAGCGGCGAGCGGGGATGACACAGCCATTCTTAATCCGAATATCGCCGAAATGACAGAAGGCGTTGTTGAAGTTCTCTATACAAATAAAGAGCCTGGCTATGCGCATGATATGGATGGATTTGTCGTAACAATCGACGAGTATCAGATAACGAAAGTATCCGATATCAACCGGGATTCCGAGTATTTATTTAAAGATAATGTAGAAGGTTATGTTGTTACAGCACTAGCTACATATGAAAATAAAAGGAGCAATCCCGTTTACTATGGCGGGTTTGCATCGCTTCTCATGGATGATCGTTATGATATAGTATACGGCGATCGGTTTAAACTAGTGCCACGTGAAGATGTATTACAATCCGATGATCCTACCAGCGCAAGTAAATATCCTGCCGGTTTCAAAAAGCAAGGTTTCCTGTCGTTTGTTATGACGAACGAACAATATGAAAAACTAGCGAATACGAAACCAAAGCTGATTATTGCAGGTGGTGCTGCGGAACGTGAAGACATGAGAGGAGGTTATTTAGAAGAAGCCGTTTTTGATTTTATTTATAATGAAGACAGTAAAGAGGCAACGGAATCAGGTCCTGATTATTATAGGGACGATTTGACGAATCAAAATATTGCAGACAAAAAGTTGGTTTTTGAGAAGAAAGACATTGGCCAGAAGTTGGAACTCAATGGTTTGGAAGTGACACTTGAAGGTGTTCAGTATACAGAAATCAAACCATCTGCAGAATATGTGAATACCTTCCGTAACTTTGCGGATGATGGAATTATCGCGGTCACTGTCAAACTAAATATTGACAATAAATCAGAAGAGACAGTAAGGCTAGATGGTATCCAATCGATTTTGAGTGTGGATGACGGCGAATTCCGATACTTATATCAGGGATCGCTTGAACCGGATACATTGAAGACAATTGAACCAGGAAAATCAAGCGAGAAGTTACACGTATTCTTAATCGATAAGTACGAATTTGATCGCCATGAAAAGTTTGACCTGATTTTTGGACCGTTCACAGGAGATGACGGGAAGAAAATGTTCAAAGGTCGTGACTTGCTGTTTAAATTACCGCGATAATCGAAAAAAGCACACCAGGGATTTTTAATCCTTGGTGTGCTTTTCTATTGTCCAGAATCTAGGCATCCTCGGCTTTTCTATTAATGCCAATTCCCCGGTTTATATGGCCCTTTTCTAAACGGCAACCACCAGTTCCATTTGCCGAACAGCTTCATTAGGCTTGGAACAAGCAGGAGACGGATAATCGTTGCATCAATAGCAACTGCAATGGCAATACCGACGCCAATCTGTTTCACTGGCATAACGTCCGTAAAGGCGAAGGCTCCTGTCAGAACAATCATAATCAATGCTGCAGAAGTAATGATCTTACTTGTTGTCGCAAGCCCTTCAACTGTTGAATGGTCATTATCCAACGTCTTCGCATACTCTTCCTGCATTCGCGAGATGAGAAACACTTCATAGTCCATGCTCAGTCCAAAGACTAGGCTAAAGACGATGACAGGGATGATAAGCGCAATCGTGCCTGCTTCCAATCCGAAATGTCCATATTGGAAAATATAAACGAGAATCCCGAATGTTGCAGCCAAACCGAAAATGTTCATCAGAATCGCTTTAATCGGAATTAGGATCGATTTGAAAGCGATCATCAGAATGAAGAACGTGGATACAATGATGACAAGAAGGACGTACAGAATCTTATCCAAGATTTCATCAAAGATTTCCTGATTGAACTTCGGTTGACCGCCGATGGACAAATTCCACTCCGTTTGCTTATCAGACCAGTCGCGTGCCCAATCTTGTGCAGCATCGGAACTACCGTTAGCTCCAAGCGTCACGGGAATCATCAATTGATTATCCTTCACAAATGTTTCAACAAGAGGGGTAAGCCGGGCGGCCATTTCCGGCACCATCATCGCCTGTTTCCATTGTTCGACGGAATCAATGTCACTTTCGGAGAAAATCGTGGTTAGTTTATCCACAAGCGGATCGGTTGAAAGTTCTTTTTCAAGTGCTATCAAGGACTCGAGCCCTTGCTCATCCTCCCATCCATTCTCACGCTCTGCAATGACATAGATAGCCGCTTGGTCAGCCAGACCGAACTTATCGTCAATCAATTCAAAAGCCTGTCGCGTATCATATGACTTCGGTAATGAATCGATTGCTGGAATTGTTAAATCCATATTTTTAACAGGAATCATTGCGATACCGAGTAGGACAAACGCAAGGATTGTTATCATAACGGGGCGTTTGATAACGCCATTCGCAAATTTGCGCCAACCGTTCGCTTCACCCGTTTTTTCTTTTAATAGCTGCCATTTGTCAATCCGGTCACCAAGTGCGAGCAGCACGGAAGGTAACAAGGTAACGGATGCGAGGACAGCCATCGCAACGACGATCATTCCGCCAATTGCGATATTTTGAAAGATGTCGACCCGGATAAGCATCATTGCTCCCAGTCCAATGAACACACAGAAAGCGGAAAAGATAACGGATCTTCCTGCTGTTCGAATCGTAGTAGAGATAGCTTCGTTCATATCGTTCTTTTTACGTTCTTCACGATATCTGCTGATGAACAGTAAAGCAAAATCGATACTGAGCGCAAGTCCAAGCATGGGGATGATATTCAGTACGAAAATGGACAAGTCCATTTGGCCGCCGAGAATCGCCAATACACCGAAAGAGGATACGACAGTGACAATACCAATAATCAAAGGTACGAATGAAGCTACTACTGTCCCAAAAGCGAAAAGGAGTATGATAATCGCAATCGGTAATCCGATTGCTTCAGCCGTCATCAGGTCACGCTGGCTAGCAGTGTTGATATCCTTTGAAATAGCAGAAGCGCCAGTAAGCGTAATCCCTTTTTCGTTGCCAATCACATCGCGAATATCTGTGACAACAGCAGACATATCTTTATCCTTATTATCAAAATGGAGAAGTGCATAGGAAACGGTATTCTTATACTGTGAGTCATTGTCTAGCGGTGATGCGATTTCTGAAGTGACATTAAGCGTAGCCACTTTTTTGAGGGCAGCTTCTATTTTATCATCAGGCAAATTATCGAAAACTAAGAACATGGTTTCAGCAGGCATACCGAAGTCATCGGCCACGATATCCATGACAGCTGCGTGTTCACCATCGGTTTGGAAGCCGTCTCCTTCAAGAAGTCCTGGTAACTTAATCGCAAAAAACGCCAAAATGACAAAGATTGCAATCCATGCAAAGATAATATATTTATGTGCGCTTGTTACAAAGCGCGCAAGTGTGCGCATACAATCATTCCTTCCTCTGTATAGATTGATTCTATTCTTCTATTCTTCTATAGTAACGGAAGATGATAGGAATGTCTTTTATCGAAGGAAGGCTTTTGTGGAAATAGAGAAGTTGTTTGATGAATTGGAGGATTGTCAGGGGGAGGTGATTAATTCATGGCTCGGCCGAAGTTAATCACGGCAAAGTGAGTTATTCATGGCGATAGCCGACCAATTCATGGCTCGGCCGAAGTTATTCATGGCAAAGTGAGTTATTCATGGCGATAGACGATCAACTCATGGCTCTGCCGAAGTTAGTCATGGCTCTGCCGAAGTTAGTCATGGCAAAGCGAGTTATTCATGGTGATAGCCGACCAATTCATGGCTCGACCGAAGTTAGTCATGGCAATGCGAGTTAGTCATGGCGATAGCCGACCAATTCATGTCTCTGCTGAAGTTAGTCGTGGCAAAGCGAGTTATTCATGGCGATCGCCGACCAATTCATGTCTCTGCTGAAGTTAGTCGCGGCAAAGCGAGTTAGTCATGGCGATAGCCGACCAATTCATGGCCCGGCCGAAATTATTCATGGCAATCCCGAAAACAATCAAAGCAATCGATTTGGCAGTGATCACCATCCGACTTGTCTAAAATAAACAAAGAAAAAAGCCATACCCCGAAGGGAATGGCTTTTGAATGGTTAATTCAAATTAGTTTTTGTTTACGTTTGTAGCTTGAAGACCGCGTTGGCCTTGCTCGATTTCAAACGTTACATCTTGGCCTTCTTCAAGAGACTTGAAGCCTTCTCCTTGAATAGCTGAGAAGTGTACGAATACATCGTCTCCGTCTTCGCGTTCGATGAAGCCAAATCCTTTTTCTGCGTTAAACCATTTCACTTTACCTTGTTCCATGTGTGTTTCCTCCTCGTATGCTTTGTGCATACATTGTATTACTATCCTTGCTCAAGTCTTGAAGCGGTCAAGATTTATTCGAGACCATCATGCCGAACAAAAATAATTCTTCTTTATCATAACAGGGCTACCTGAACAATGCAAGGGAAATGTTTGAATTAAAAAAACAAATCAAGAACTTGATAAACAATCGCAGCGATTAATGCTGAAATGGGCAATGTGATAATCCATGTGATAACGATCTTTTTAGCGACGCCCCAATTGACCCCTTTTACACGCTGGGCCGAGCCTACACCCATTATTGCAGAGGAAATTACGTGCGTTGTACTGACGGGTAAGTGGATAAGTGTCGCGCCGAAAATGATTACTGCGGACGATAAATCAGCCGCAATTCCGTTCACTGGACGAATCTTCATTATTTTACCGCCAACTGTTTTTATGATTTTATAGCCACCGATTGAAGTTCCGAGACCCATTGCAGTTGCAGCGGCAATCCGAACCCAAAGCTGAATATCATCTGACGTCTGCATTTCTGCAGCGATAAGAGCCATTGTAATAATCCCCATGGCTTTTTGCGCGTCATTCGTACCGTGTGTGAACGATTGAAGCGCTGCTGTACCGATTTGCATATAACGGATACGTTTATTTGTCCCAAATAAATTCCTGTTTTTCAACACAACTTTAAATATCGACATTACCAGGAAGCCGCCCGCAAGTGCGATGAATGGAGAAATAAGAAGCGCTTGCAGAATTTTCAAGAATCCACCGTAATTCAAAATACCAAAACCTGCCGCTGAAATGGCAGCCCCAGCGATTGACCCAATTAAAGCGTGAGATGAACTGGAAGGAATTCCGAAATACCATGTAATCAGATTCCATAAAATTGCAGAAGTAAGTGCTGCCAAGATGACAAGCGATCCGTTTTCAAGAACGAATGGATCGACGATGTCTTTTGAAATTGTTTTTGCGACACCCGTAAATGTCAGAGCCCCGATGAAGTTCATTGCGGCTGCCATCAAAATAGCAGTCCGCGGCTTCAATGCACGAGTCGAAACCGATGTTGCGATAGCATTTGCCGTGTCGTGGAATCCGTTAATGAAATCAAAAGCGAGTGCGAAAACGACGACTAGTATGGTTAGGAGAAGTACTGTATCCATTTAGCTCCCCCCTATGCGTTGCGCATAATAATTGTTTCGATTGTGTTGGCGACGTCTTGGCAATAATCCGCGATGTCTTCAAGCTGTTCGTAAATGTCTTTCAACTGGATAATGCGAATCGGATCTTTTTCATTAATAAAGAGCTGTTTGACGGAAGTACGGAACACTTCATCACAAATCCGTTCGTAATCTTTAATAAGAACAGCATGATCGTGCATCGCTTCAAGTTTCTTTCTTGCGAGCAACTTCATCGCTTTAACGATTTCATCTGTACTTTTTACAATGTTCTCCATGAACTTCTGAACGTACTCATCGATTTCGGTTAGGGAGAACATTTCAAGATGTGCAGCAAAGTGTTCGACGCCATCGAGTACATCGTCCATTTTGATGGCCAAATTCATAATATCTTCCCGTTCGATAGGTGTCATGAATGATTTGTTAAGCTTTATAATGAGATCGTGGATGAGCGCATCACCTTCTGTCTCGTAATTTTTGAGCTTTATGCTTACTTCTTTTAAGTCGGCAACATTGACTACTTTAAAGTCATTTGCATAATGGACTGCTTCTTGTACAGTTTCAGCAATCGTTAGCAGTGCAGTGAAAAAAGGATCAGGTTTGCGTTGGCTAAACATCGTCGTGCCTCCATCCCATTATGGGGAATTATTTTTTAATAAACTCATCATAGCAAAAAAAAAACGGGATACATACAAATTTCGACGAAATCTGCACGAAATTTACACAAACTTTACAAACGACATATCTTTATTAGAAAAAGTGACATTTGTCATGAAGGAAAGATGACGGAATGTACTCTACACCATACCCTCAACCACAATAAAATTAACATAGGAGGCGAGCGTATCTTGAAATTGGAAAAACTGTTTGTTCGTATTAATCGGAAGAGCTTATTAAGTAGTATCAATCTAGAAATTGCGGCAGGAGAAGTTTTTATCGGAAGGGACTGTGAGGAATTATTTTTCTGATGTTTTCCAGAAGCTTCAAGTTAAAAGCCGGACAGAGGCCATTCATATTGCCCGGGAAAACGGTTTAATTGATGTGTAATAAATTCGGAAAATAATTTCAAAAAATTGAAACTTCTGGAGTCGTTGACCGTATATATAGGTGAGACAAAAAAGGGTGGAAGCGGAGGTGCTGAAATGGAGCTGTTCGGGATACCGATTGTGCAAGTATATTTAGTCGGGCTAATCATCGCCGGTCTTGCGACGTTATTGTATATCTTTTTTAGTGATATGGCGGAAGGAGTCGGAGATGCCAGTCCGTTCTTAGATCCGGCAGTCATACTCGCATTCATAACATTTATGGCGGCTTGTGGTTATATATTGGAATTGGTAACGACATGGAGTAGTGGGATCATTTTAGTAATTGCACTTGTCACTGCTTTTGTACTCGATTTTCTATTATACTTATTTGTTCTTCTCCCATTGAGATCGGCAGAAGTATCGCTATCTTATACGGACGAGTCGCTGATGGGCAGGGTTGGAAAAGTGATTGTGCCTGTTCCGGTCGACGGTTTCGGTGAAATTGTCATCGAATCGGTGAATGGATTGATTTCTAAAAGAGCGGCAGGATACGAGAATGCAGCAATTGAGTATGGAAAAGAAGTATTAATCATCGAAGTGAAAGAGGGGACATTCATCGTTAAGGAGTATGAACCATTCCGCTTCAAATAAAAAAAGGGGGAAAAACAGATGGAGATTTGGATTGCACTTGGAGTAGTCGCGTTTGTTATACTGGCAGTTGTTTTGGTCTACGTTACAAAGTACCGTACAGTAGGTCCGGACGAAGCACTAATCGTGACAGGGAGTTATCTTGGAACTAAAAATGTACATACGGATGATTCCGGAAATCGCATTAAAATCATCCGCGGCGGCGGGACGTTCCTATTGCCGGTATTCCAGCAAGCAGCACCGCTTAGCCTATTATCTAGTAAACTCGAGGTGACGACTCCCGAAGTATACACGGAGCAAGGTGTTCCAGTTATGGCAGATGGAACGGCAATCATTAAAATCGGCGGTTCAATTTCAGAGATTGCAACAGCTGCCGAGCAGTTTTTAGGGAAAACAAAAGCTGACCGTGAAAACGAAGCGAAAGAAGTGCTGGAAGGTCATCTGCGTTCGATTTTGGGCTCGATGACAGTGGAAGAAATCTACAAAAACCGAGACAAATTTTCTCAAGAAGTACAGCGAGTTGCTTCACAGGACCTTGCAAAAATGGGACTCATCATCGTTTCATTTACGATAAAAGATGTGCGTGATAAAAACGGCTACCTCGATTCGCTCGGGAAACCTCGTATTGCACAAGTAAAGCGAGATGCAGATATTGCAATGGTGGAAGCAGAGAAAGAAACACGTATTAAAAATGCGGAAGCCTCTAAAGAAGCACAAAAAGCAGAAATTGAACGTGCAACAGAGATTGCGGAAGCTGAAAAAGAAAACCTATTGAAAGTCGCGGATTACCGACGCGAGCAGGACGTCGCGAAAGCGCGTGCTGACCAAGCGTACGAACTTCAAACGGCCGTTTCCAAACAGGAAGTTATGGAGCAAGAAATGCAAGTTCGAATCATTGAACGTCAGAAGCAAATTGAACTTGAAGAGAAAGAGATTTTACGTCGCGAGAAACAATATGATTCTGAAGTTAAGAAGAAAGCCGACGCGGATCGCTATGCAGTTGAGCAAAATGCAGAAGCTGAAAAGTCCAAGCAAATTACAGAAGCAGATGCTGAAAAATACCGCATTGAAGCACGAGCGTTTGCCGATGCAGAAAAAGTCCGTCTCGACGGGCAGGCAAAAGCCGATTCTCAGCGTGCACAAGGGGAATCTGAAGCAGACATCATCCGTCTGAAAGGTCTTGCTGAAGCAGAAGCGAAACGTAAAATTGCCGAAGCATTCGAACAGTACGGGCAAGCTGCTATGCTGGATATGATTGTCCATATGATTCCGGAATATGCGAAACAAATCGCAAGCCCGCTTGCGAATATCGATAAGATCACTGTTGTCGATACAGGAAGCGGTGAAGGCGGCGGCGCCAATAAAGTGACGTCGTATGCAACTAATCTAATGGCGACATTGCAAGAGTCATTGAAAGCAACATCAGGTATCGACGTCAAGGAAATGCTTGAGAACTATACGGGGAAAGGTAACATCCGTCCAAGTATTGACCAACTGGCGAACGAAGTGAAAGCCGCAAATACAAAGCAACCCGCTCAGCAACAGATTTCGAGAAAAGAAGAAGCAGCCGACAAAGCTGAATAAGTTTAATAGAAGAGAGTCCAGCCGCAATTATGCGTGTTGGGCTCTTCTTTATGTGGAGAAAATCGATGCGAGCGTCCCTATCAGCTTCGTAACCGATCATATCCCGCGGCCGAGCGACCCTTTCCACCCTACTATCGATCATAAACACCGCACGACCGCTCCTATCCGCTTCCCCACCGCTCATAACCACCGAATCACCGCTCATAAACTCCCGCTGACCGATCATATCCCAATAACAATCTCAATATCTTAAGAAATTCTTCATTTCTATCCTCACAAACCCTTAAGAATCTCCCCTTACAATGAAGGAAGTAAAGAAAGTTGGAGGGGACTCACATGATTAATGTAAGAAATTTAAATCATTCATTCAAAATCGGCAAAAAAGGTAAAGAGAAGCGTGTACCTGTGCTAAAAGGATTGACGTTCGATGTTGCAGATGGTGAAATCGTTTCGATTGTTGGTAAGAGTGGTTCGGGCAAATCGACACTACTTCATATTATGGCAGGATTCTTGACGCCGGAAAGCGGAGAAATCAGCGTACAAGGTATACAGACATCTTCATTCAGTGAAGTGGAAAGTGCGAAGTTCCGTCTGGATCATTTCGGCTTCGTTTTCCAAAACTTTCAGCTGATGCCTGGATTGACAGCATTTGAAAATGTAGAACTGCCGCTGACCTTGAAAGGGATTAACAAAAGCGAGCGACAAAAGAAGGTAAAAGATCTGATGCAGAACGTTGGACTCACGGACGTGCAAGACCATTATCCGAATGAATTATCCGGAGGCCAGCAACAACGTGTCAGCATTGCACGTGCACTTATCACGGATCCGCCCATCATTTTTGCTGATGAACCGACAGGCAGTCTCGACTCGGAAACAGAACAGGACGTTCTTTTGCTAATTCAGTCGCTCAACAAAGCACGCGGTATCACATTCGTCATCATTACACACGACGATGAAGTGGCACAAACAGCGGATCGTGTATATAGAATGCACGATGGCGTATTAACAGAAGGCGGTGCTCAGCATGCAATTTAAAGACCAGATCAGTTTCGTACGGCAACATATCAAGAAAAACAAAATGCGAGTTTTTATGACCGTACTTGCAGCAACGATGGGAACGGCATTCTTAATTGTACTCGCGTCAGTCGGATTCGGCTTGCATGAAACGATTCGGGGAGAAATCTTATCGAACCGACTTGTGACACAAATTGAGGTGTACTCAAGTGAGATGGATGATGAGAAAGTTGTAGAGCTGAAGAAACGGGATCATGTTAAAGCAGTTGTATTCCGTCAAAACTTAGGGGCAGAACAGCAATCTTCAATCGGGGAGTTCACAGGGAATAGTCAGCTCATTGTGACGGATTTTACAGAAGAAAAGAAAGCGAATTTCGAGCTTCAGGAGGGACGTTTACCTGAAAAAGTAAACGAAGTCGTTGTGGGAAGCAACTTCGCGGATACCTTAATGAATCAACAAGGTGAAAATGAAGAGGGTGAATTTACTACGTATGACGGAAAATTGATTGGTGAACAGTTCAGTTATCAAATCAGTAATGACGAAGGTGAAATGATCGAAGAAAAAATGCAACTTACAATAGTTGGTGTTGGAAAGAAACCCGCGAAAGATTGGGAGCAGGATCAAAAAATATATGCAGATGCTACTATCATTCTAGAATTGGAAAAAATCTATTATGCGCATGTAGAGAAACCCGTAGAAGAGAATGCCGATGAAAATCCATTGTTTTATGGCAATGTAAATGTCTATGCGGATAAATTAGAAAACGTCAAAGCAATTTCCACAGCATTGAAAGACGATGGATACAGCGTGTACTCGATATCAGAAGAACTGGACCAGTTAGACGTCTTCTTCCTAGCGTTGAAAGCAGGACTTGTATTTGTTGGTACAATCGCCATCTTAATTGCCTCTATCGGGATTTTCAACACGATGACAATGGCTGTGACAGAGCGTACGCGTGAAATTGGAGTAATGAAAGCAATCGGTGCTAATCCGAAATTAATCCAGCGACTATTCTTAATGGAAAGTGCATGGATTGGAATTATTGGAACGGTTCTTGCGGTCATTATCTCTTATGGAGTGAGCATTGTCTCAAATTACGTATTGCCGATAATAGTTACAGCAGCACTGGGTGAAGAGGATTTTGGAGATATGACTGTCACGTTCTCCGTCATTCCATGGCAGCTTGTTGTTATCGCTTCCACCATCAGTATTGGCGTTGCGATGATCTCTGGATGGCGTCCAGCACGTAAAGCAACGAAAATCGATGTCATCAATGCGTTAAGGCAAGAGCTTTAATCGCCATCGTTTTACAACATTCGGGAAAAAGTATATGAAACTCGAATGCGACTTGTTATAATATAAATATTCAGACAATAGCGGACAGAGGAAGAATGGGCCCCATGAAGTCCCAAGCAATCGAAGGTGCAAAAATCATGCGTGCGCATTCTGTAGTCTGGTTGAAAGATGTTGCCTTTATTGTTGAACAATATCATGAGAGGTACGATGGGAAAGGGTATCCGAACGGTCTCAAAGCCGGAAAAGGTACCCAGTTCAATCCCTAAATTGAAGGGCAACCAATTCGATTGGAAATAAAGGATAGGGGAAGGCCCGGGCAACCGGGTCTTTTCTATATACTAAAAATATAGAAGGAATACATAGGGGGAAATCCAATGGACTATATTCAATCGATGCGGATAATGATTGGACAGAAACCGCTCTTAACAGTTGGCTGCGGCGTCATACTAACTAATGGGGGCAAAGTATTGCTACAACATCGTACAGATGAAGACAATTGGTGTATTCCGGGTGGCGTGATGGAGCTCGGGGAAACGTTTGAAGAAACAGCAAGACGGGAGACATATGAAGAGACTGGATTAACGGTAGGAGAGCTTCAGTTGTTCGGACTATACTCCGGAGAGTCATGTTATGTGGCTTATCCGAACGGTGATCAGGTGTACAGTGTGCAAGTTATTTTTCATTCAGAGACCTATTGGGGTGAACTGCAACAGAGGGGGACAGAAAGCAAAGCACATCGTTTCTTCGGCAGAGATGAATTACCAGGAAACTTGAATCCTCGGCAAAAAGCATTCATCCAAGACTGGGCGGATGAAAAAAAGGTGCCAATCATGCGATAATGGGAATACTTACAATTGAAAGAGGGATGAATGATGGATTATCGTATTGAACATGACACATTTGGGGAAATTAAAGTACCTGCGGACAAGCTATGGGGGGCGCAAACACAGCGTAGTAAACAAAACTTTAAAATCGGCGGAGAAAGAATGCCGATTGGTGTCGTCCGTGCATTTGCCCATTTGAAAAAATCAGCAGCAATCGCAAGCCATGCACATGGTGCTATCTCTGAAGCAAAAATGAAGGCGATTTCTTTCGCGGCGGATGAAGTGATTTCCGGGAAATTGGATGATCATTTCCCGCTTGTTGTGTGGCAAACAGGTAGTGGCACGCAGTCGAATATGAACATGAATGAAGTGCTTGCACATCGCGGCAATCAACTTCTTGAAGAGTGGGGCGAAGAAGAGCGCCTTCATCCGAACGACGATGTGAACAAGTCACAAAGCTCGAATGACACATTCCCGACAGCGCTGCATGTTGCAGGTGTCATCGCTGTCCAACAGCAACTTGTACCGGCAATTAACGTTTTAAAAGAAACGCTGGGCAAGAAATCAGAAGAATTCATGGATATCATTAAAATCGGCCGTACACATCTGCAAGATGCTACGCCTTTAACGCTTGGTCAAGAAATTAGCGGTTGGCACCGTATGTTAGAGAAAACGGAAAAAATGATTACAGACAGCGTTGAGTCAATGAAAGAACTCGCAATTGGCGGGACAGCCGTTGGAACAGGTCTGAACGCACCTGTTGGATTCGGTGATCGAGTTGCAGCTGAGATCAGTTCAGCAGTTGGTATTGAATTCACATCTGCGAAAAATAAATTCCATTCATTGACGAGTTATGATGAAGTTGTTTATGTTCACGGCGCCATTAAAGCGCTTGCGGCGGACCTTATGAAAATTGCCAACGATGTACGCTGGTTGGCAAGCGGACCACGTTCAGGCATCGGTGAAATTACCATTCCTGAAAATGAACCAGGAAGTTCCATCATGCCAGGAAAAGTGAACCCGACACAAAGTGAGGCACTTACAATGGTTGTGGCACAAGTCATGGGGAACGATGCAACAATCGGCTTTGCAGCGAGCCAGGGGAACTTCGAACTGAACGTCTTCAAACCGGTTATCATCTTCAACTTCCTTCAATCTGTAACATTATTAAGTGATGCGATGATCAGTTTCAATGATAATTGTGCAGTTGGCATTGAACCAAATCGTGAAGAAATTGATCGCAAAGTTCAAAATTCACTCATGCTTGTGACAGCACTTAACCCTTATATCGGTTACGAAAATGCAGCGAAAATCGCGAAAACTGCCCACGCGGAAGGCACAACGCTAAAAGAGGCGGCACTTAAATCAGGCTTGCTGACAGAAGAACAGTTTGACGAGTATGTCGTTCCTTCAAAAATGATTGGGAAATAAGGAGTCGACTGTATGCACGAAAAAGAGTGTCCATATTGCAATTTGTCAGCGGACCCGGAGCAGCAAATTATCTTTGAAAATAAGACATGTGCTTATATTCAAAAGTCTTCCGAACAAACAGTGCTGGAAGGAAGCGGACTTATCGTTCCGAAACGGCATGCAGTGGATGTTTTTTCATTAACCGCGGAGGAATTGATAGATACACAGGAGCTCCTAATAAAAGCGAAAGACTATTTGGAAGAGCGGAACGGACACGATGGATATTCGGTTGGCTGGAATACGGGGAAAACAGGCGGTCAGTCGATTCCGCACGCGCATTTGCATGTTATTCCAAGATTTTCGGATGAACCGTATGCTGGGAAAGGAATCCGTTATTGGATTAAGCAAAATGATAATCGTAGGCATCCTTAATTGTCCACAAATCTGTAACCCATCAAAACAATTGGTTGCGTTATGATGAATGGACAACTACGCGAATCGGGAGTGAGCACTATATGAAAAAGAAATTATTGTTCATTATACTAGCGGCGGTTCTTGTCCTTTCTGCATGCGGCGATAAAGCCCAGCCAAGCGAGAAAGAACACGACATGGCACACGGGGAACAAAAGCATGCGCCAAACGGCGACTTACAGGAAGTTACGGCTTCAGCAGCTACTTTACCGTCCTTCCTGGATGACAAATCGGAAGACATGCGTCTTGTCTATCAATTGGCGGGGACGGCAACGGACGTCATTGATTGGATGCCTTGTTATTGCGGTTGTGGCGAAAGTGCGGGACATGGCAGTAACTTGAATTGCTTTATCGACGAAGTGCGTGAAGACGGTTCTGTCGTCTGGGATGACCATGGCACACGCTGTCAGGTCTGCCTCGACATCGCCGTGCAATCTGTAATGATGAAGCAAGAAGGTAAAACGCTGAAAGAAATCCGTGAATTCATTGATGAAACTTACAAAGAAGGCTACGCGTTACCTACAGATACGCCAATGCCAGCATAATAATAAGAGAAAAGCAGACACATTTATGTATCTGCTTTTCTCATGGAAAGGGATTAATTAATGTATGCATCACTGACCAACAGATCACTCAAGATATTGGTTGGAATTTCAAATGTCACGATACCCATATAACCGGGCGCGACTTCATAATCATCAAATGAAATAACGAGTTTATTGTTAGCTGTGATATAGAAATTCTGATCGGGTTTGATTTTTTCAAAATCCGCTCCAAATTCGTCATTCAAGAAATATGAGATATCTTCATCTGCCGCCATTTGTCGCTTCATTTCACCAGCTATATACGAACTAATGGTAGCGATATATTTGTCATCTTTGAAAAGACTAGGTAGTGTGATTAAAATACTGTTCTGCTTATCAATTGTGTCATATTTCATTGTAGTTGAAGAGGAGGCGACCGTATTCACCTCATAGCGAGCAATCGATAGAAGTTGCTCAGTATCCGTTCTCACTTCATAACCAGTGTCGACACCGAGATGACCGCCGCCGGCCTTATCCAATTCCGCAACATCCTGTTGAAATTGTTCGAAAAGCACTTTGTTTTCTTCGATGTACTTCTTATTTAATGAAGCTTGCAACTCTTCATCCGCCAGTCCTTCAATTGCCGGTGTAGCGACATTCGCTTGGTACGTCTCTTTATCGACAGTCAATTGTTGCGCGGTAAATACATCCACAATCGCTCCAAGAAGTGGAACGTTTGCCATTGCCTGCGCAAAAGATGGGCTCATATTGATGCTGCCGATGAATAATGCGGCGGCTGCGGCGGCACCTATCGTCCATTGTTTTAGAAATGGTCGTTTTTTTTGTGAGGCCTTTGCTTGCTTAATCGAATCTTTTACGACATCCTCCAACTCAGGCGGAATCTCTATCTCGTCATACTTCTTTTTTAATTTATTCATTTTTTTCATAATCTGAACTCCTCCCCAATTTCAATGCGCAACTTTTTCAGTGCTGCATATAATCGTGTCTTTACCGTGTTGACGTTTTCATCCATGATCACGGCGATTTCATCAATCTTTAAATCTTCAAAAAAACGGAGAATGATAAGAGATCTATACTTCGGAGGTAGCTGGTCAATGGCATCTTGCAAATCCATGTCGGTAATGTCATCCTCTAACTGAGGCAAATGCACGCCAAGAATGTCATCGTCCATCACTGTAATGCGTTGATGTTTTCGGATGAAGTCAATGGATGTGTTAACAATAATCCGGTAGAACCAGGTTTTCAAATAGGCAATCTCTTCAAGTCGATCAATTGATTTTAGGGCTTTTAAAATGGCGTCTTGGACAATGTCGAGTGCATTTTCTTTATTTCTAACGTAACTGTACGCAAGGCGATAATGAGCTTCCCGATTTTCCACTATAAATTTTTCTACGAGTTCGAACTTTTCTTTTTTTGTCATGACAAAAGATTCACCTTCTCCAATTTTCAACATGTCGCGAACACGTTATAGTTATTTGACGGGGGATATGACAAAAAAGTTTTGGGATTTCATTCGATGATAAAATTCAATTAGAAGAACTCTCTTCGAAACATTGGTAATTCTATGGTAAAGTGAATAAAACCTAATAATTTACTACACAGGGGGGAAGCAAGATGGAAGGTATACCGTTTGTAGCCTCATGGAGCGGCGGGAAAGATTCAGCTATGGCTTATTATCGTGCGATAAAAGCGGGGGGCATCCCAAAACGTTTATGGACCATGTTTGAAGAGGACGTAGAACGATCAAAATCGCATGCTTTGCCTTTAGAGGTTGTAGAAGCCCAGGCAAGGAGAATTGGTATTCCTTTAATGATACGAGGGTCTGACTGGCAAGGGTATGAGGCGCAATTTTTAGATGCGATGAGCGAATGTATTGCATCAGATATCCACCACGGGGTGTTTGGGGATATTGATCTTGAAGACCATTTAGAGTGGGTCCAAAAAACATGTGCAAAAGTCGGCATGGAAGCAGTTCATCCGCTATGGATGGAGCCGCGCCGCAAGATCTTGGAAGAATTTATAAAAGAGGGATTCGAGGCATACATCATTGTCGTTAACACGAAAATGATGCCGGCACACTTCATAGGACGTAAATTTACTGAAGAACTAATGGACGAACTTGAAGCACTCGGAATTGATGCGTGTGGGGAATCTGGTGAATTCCATACTGTCGTTGTAGATGGACCGATTTTTAGCGAGCGCGTTCCAGTCGTCTTTTCAGGACAGCATGAACGGGATGGGTATGCCTTTATGGCAGTCGAGTTAGATAAACCGAATGAGTGATTTCTTTGTTTTACCATAAACTAATTCAGTAAATAGGAAGAAAAGAGCCTACGCGGCAGGTTTCTATATTTATTGGTTTGTGTTTTTAACTATCGTCCTCTTCAACATTCATCAAATAAATCTGGTCGTCAAAACCGCCGCGCTTCTCCGCCTTTTCAACTCTTACTTTTTCTAAGTCTTCAAATGACGCACCGTAATGGGATAAAGCCGCATGGATGAGTTCCAACAAATCTGCCAGCTCCTCGATGGCATCATCCGTCGTCTCGGCAGCCTCGTATTCCTCCATTTCTTCATACATTTTTTTATTGATTTCGATTATGTACTCGTCTTCATCTAAAAGGCGCGTATTGCAAGTCTGGCCGGATTTTTCGATGATTTCGGGAATCCGGTCGCGCACGAGTTTGTTGTATATCGGCATATAGTTATCTCCTTTATATGAATAAAACTAATTGTTCTAAATGATACCACGTGTTTCAATAAATTGAAAAAAATATCCACACTTGCGTCAAGCAAGCGTGGATGATTTCTGCAGAACTCTATTTATTCAAAAAGGCAATAAGCTTTTTAGTTCCTTCTCTAAGAATGGATCGGCTTTCAACAGGTGCCTGAATTCAGTGTAACGTGTTATTTCTTCAGTTGAAGCCTCTCGACCGGTTTTATAAGCGCGTATCAAGATGTTTTTTGGTGTATGTTCCATATCGATGAACTCAAGAAGCTGTGCTTCATAGCCGACGAGTGACAATAATTCAGCACGGATCGAGTCAGTAGCCAGTGCGGCAAACCGTTCTTTGATAAGTCCGTGCTGAAGCATAACGTCGAGTGCCGGGGAATTGACCTGCGAGAACAATTCATGCTGGCAGCAAGGGACGCTTAAGATGACTTTCGCTCCCCATTTTACGGCACGGGCAAGCGCCATATCTGTTGCCACATCACATGCGTGCAATGTAACGACCATATCGACTGAGGTTTCATCATTATAGTCATTGATATCCCCCACCAGGAATTCAAGGTTATCGTAACCAAGATCCTTTGCAATCAAGTTACATTCTTCAATCACTTCTTTTTTCAAATCCAGTCCGGTTACCTTAATATCCAGTCCTTTTTCAATCCGCAAGTAGTGATAAAGCGCGAACGTCAAATATGATTTACCGGAACCGAAATCGAGAATGCGGACAGTACGGTCTTTCGGCAAATGGGCGAGGGCGTCATCGATGAATTCAACGAACCGGTTAATTTGCCTGAACTTATCATGCTTCTGCTTTTTTACCTTGCCGTCGGGTGTCTGAACACCAAGTCGAACAAGAAATGGATAAGGTGTATTTTCATCGAGTAAATAGTTTTTTTTTCGGTTATGCGAGAGATCGACCACTTTCTCAGATAGTGCTTTTTCCGATTTCCACATCACTTTGAACTTCTTCGTCAGTTGAACATGAATCTTTTCGGCGGAAAATTCAGCGTGGACTTGTCTAAATTGCTCAAGCAGTTGCTGTAAGTGTGGCCGCAGTACTTCAGGCATCACATTTTCATGGTTTAAAACCCGTTCGTACTGATACTCAAATTGAATATGCAACTGGCCCTTTATTTCCACGGGCTTCACTTTCACCCGTTTTAAGTCATCTGTTTTCGTGCGGGCTTGACTGATTGTCCCCCCAATGAAAGTACCGTCGGTCATCCGGAGTGTCAGTTCATCCACTAATTCTTCAAATTGCATTTTCATCACTCCTAGTTAAACTCAAATCCCTGTTTCTTCAAAAATTCTTTCATATAGGTACGTCTAGGAGCTTCCAAGAAGTCAGCCATGGAATCGGACCAGGCGGCATCTTTTCGATTGGAGCCGCGGCTCAAATAGTAATTGTTCATTATCTCATCATATGCTGGAATAATTTCATCGTATTTATCGGCATCATAACCGTTTTCATGAATGATCGCCTCTACTGGTAAGCGGGGCTTCACTTCATTCGCCTCGTCTGGAACACCGATTGTCATGGCGAACAATGGGGCAACGCCTTTTGGAAGTGATAGTAATTCACTTATTTCTTCCGGAGCATTGCGGACTCCGCCGATATAACAGATACCGAAGCCTTTTGACTCAGCTGCAATAGCGACGTTTTGAGCGAATAAAGCAACGTCGATGGAGCCGACAAGTACATTTTCAGCGGAGGAGAAGTTAATGTCTTTCCCCACTAACTGAGCTGCCTTTTTTAATCTGCAATAGTCCGCACAAAACACCAAGACGGCGCCTGCTGATAAAATCTGTTGCGGGTTTTTGGCAAGTTCGGCTAGCTGCTTCCGCTTGTCAACGTCTGTGACATAGATGACAGAGTATGCTTGTACAAAATGAGAACTGGCGGCATGTTGCCCTGCACGAATAAGTTCGTAGACTTCTTCTTTTGACAATGCAATATCTTTATATTTTCGCACGGATGCATGTGCAGTTAATAATTCGATAACCATGGGATCCCTCCAAAATTTGTTTTGTGAATTAAGATTAACAGACTACGATAGTGGTAAACTACCTATAAAGCTTAAATAAGGGGTGGAGCAATGAATTGGGTGGAAAGTATTTCGATTACAACAACTTTGTTAATCCTGTTTCTAGTCATCATACCAATTACGATTGCCATTTTTCTTTACTTTTATGACAGAAGACAAAAGCAACATGCGATTCTTCGAAATTACCCGATTTTAGGGCGGATGCGCTACATGCTTGAGAAGACCGGGCCTGAGCTTCGGCAATATCTTTTCGATGATGATAATGACGGTGAACCGTTCAATCGTGAGGAATACTTGCGCATGGTAATGCCGGGAAAATATTTGAATAGCATCATCGGTTTCGGTTCAAAACGAGATTTTGAAGAATCGGGTTATTATATACGAAACGCGATGTTCACAATGCAGAATGAGGAAATGCGTGTAGACAATGAAAATTTAGTGGATACGATGCGCTATATCGTAGATGAAGATAATCTCTTTTCGCGAAAAGAACACCGCGAAGAAATTCCAACATTACCATGGCTGTTGCCGGAAGAGGATGCGATTGTCATTGGACCGAACTGTGAGCATCCATTCAATGTTCGCAGTATGCTTGGTCAATCTGGGATGAGCTACGGGGCGCTTGGGGAAAATGCAATCACGGCACTATCAAAGGGCATTGGCATGGCAAAGGGTGCTTGGATGAATACTGGCGAGGGCGGTCTATCACCGCATCATTTGGCGGGCGATGCGGATATTATCGCACAAATTGGTTCCGGTCTGTTCGGATTCAGGACAGAAGATGGTGAGTTCAGCTTGGAACGGGTCCGTGAAAAAGCGGAAATCCCGCAAGTGAAAGCATTTGAAATTAAGTTAGCGCAGGGTGCCAAAATGCGTGGCGGCCACGTAGAAGGTGCGAAAGTAACGGAAGAAATTGCGGCAATCCGGAATGTCGTTCCCTATACGACTATCAACAGTCCGAACCGCTTTCATCAGTTTGATGATTATCCGACGCTTTTCAATTTCATCGATGAAATTCGGCAAACTTCTGGTAAACCAGTTGGTATTAAAGTCGTTATCGGCGGTAAACAGGATGCGGAAGAACTCGCGTCGTTCATGCATGAAACAGGCATGGGTCCGGATTTCATCTCCCTTGATGGCGGTGAAGGAGGTTCGGGCGCAACGTATCAGGACCTTGCAGACAGTTTAGGATTGCCACTTCGCTCTGCAATCATTCTTCTTGACGATGCGCTCAGGAAATTTGAAGTGCGTGATCGGGTGAAAATCATTGCTTCGGGTAAAATTACGACACCAGACCGGGCGGCAATTGTTTTAGCGATGGGCGCGGATTTGGTTCAAATTGCTCGGGGTTTTATGATTTCGGTCGGATGCATTATGGCCCATCGTTGTCATACAAATGATTGTCCAGCAGGTGTTGCGACAACAGATAAGAAATTACAACAGGGGCTTGTTGTGGAAGAGAAAAAATACCGTGTCACAAATTATATTTTGACGATGCGGGAAGGACTTTTCCGAATCGCCGCTGCAGCAGGTCTTGACTCGCCCACAAAGCTTGAACGACAGCATGTCGTGTACAAAGATGTAAGGGGCCGAGTCTTCCCTGTTGAATGAAATGAAGTGTGCTGTTCTGCTTTGAAAAGCGGATCAGCACACTTTTTTACGTAAAATAAAGCAAAGGATTAAGAGAATATGATTTAATTATCAATAATATATTTTCCAACCTTTAGAATTTTGTGATAATATATAAATATATGATTGATGCAGAGAAGGGGAATGAATTATGACGTTATTACGCAAGACAGTGGGGGAAATTGTAAAAGAACAGGCGCGTCTTCAACCTACGCATGAAGCGTATATCTATCCGGAACATGGGATTCGGAAAACATATCAGGAATTTGATGAAGAAACGGACACTCTTGCAAAAGCATTTATTGGCATGGGAATCGAAAAAGGAGAGCATGTTGCAATATGGTCGGACAATAAGCCGGAATGGCTACTTAGCCAATACGCGACGGGGAAAATGGGGGCAGTCCTCGTTACAGTGAATACAAATTACCAAGCTACAGAACTGGAGTATTTACTGAAACAATCGGAGGCAACGACACTCATCCTGGATGAAAGTTTTAAAGGAACGAGTTATATAGATATTATCCGTACGGTTTGTCCTGAACTAATTACAAGTGAGAAAGGTTTCATATCGAGTGAAAAACTACCCCATTTTAAACGGATCATCCTGATGACGGAGCGGGAAGTAGAAGGAATGTATAAGTGGTCGGAGTTCATAACGCATGCGGATAAGGTTACGGATGAGCAGTTTAAACAGCAATTCCGATCACTCGATCCTGACGATGTCATTAATATTCAATATACATCAGGCACTACTGGTTTTCCGAAAGGAGTTATGCTGACGCATAATAACGTTGTCAACAATGGCAAACAAATCGGTGATTATATGAAGTTGACAGGGCAGGACCGTGTCTGCATTCCTGTTCCGTTTTTTCATTGTTTCGGCTGTGTATTGGGAACGCTTGCAGCAGTGACGCATGGTTCGGCGATGATTTTGCTTGAACAGTTCGATCCGCTACAAGTACTTAAAGCAGTTCAGGAGGAGAAATGTACAGCACTCCATGGCGTACCGACAATGTTTATAGCAGAGTTAAATCATCCTGATTTCACTAAATACGATACGTCTTCGCTTCGTACTGGCATTATGGCAGGCTCAGTCTGTCCGATTGAGGTGATGAAGCGTGTCATCGAGGACATGGGGGCAAGTGAGATTACAATCTGCTACGGACAAACAGAATCATCACCTGTTATTACACAGACGAAAACAGATGATCCAATTGGAAAACGTGTATCGACTGTGGGCAAACCGCACCCGAATGTAGAAGTGAAAATTATCGATCCTGTAACGGGTGAAGAAATGCCCGTCGACGTACCCGGGGAACTTTGCACACGTGGATACCATGTTATGAAGGGCTATTACAATAATCCGGAAGCGACACGTGAAGTGATAGATGTAGAAGGCTGGCTCCATACAGGCGACATAGCCGTAATGGACGAAAACGGTTATATCGATATTACTGGGCGCATTAAAGACATGGTCATCCGTGGCGGAGAAAATATTTATCCGAAAGAAGTCGAGGAGTTCCTGTACACGCACCCTGATATTTCAGACGTGCAAGTCGTAGGGGTGCCGGATGTGAAATACGGCGAGGAGCTGATGGCTTGGATTATACCGAAAGAAGGCGTGCAGCTAAACGAAGAATCAGTACGCGAATTTTGTAAAGGAAATATTTCACACCATAAGGTTCCAAAATATATTGAATTCACGAATGAATATCCAATGACTGCCTCGGGAAAAGTTCAAAAGTTTAAATTGCGTGAAATGTCCACAGAGAAATCATATCAATGAAAATAAGCGTATCCCTCTGAAATGGGGGAATACGCTTGTTTTTATTCATATAAAGTTTCTGCAAGCGAACCATCTTCATGATAAATAGTCAGGATGCCGTTTTGCTTATTGACGTATGGTTTTGCTTTATCCAAAAGACCGTTTTTCGTATCTTCTGTAAAAATAGCTTTCTTACCAGCAGCTTTCATAAGAACCCAGTCGTTTTCACGCGGTTTCACTTCATATCCTGGACGGTCATTGTCGTCTCCATTTACGTATTCTCTTGCTCTTGTTGTGGCAATTGAGATTGCACGGCTTTCATCATAATCTTCACGCAGAAGAGCATTGGCAATTTCGATAGCTTTCTTCCTCACTGCGGGCTCAAGGTTTTTGAATGAAGCAGGATAATCATTATTGTTCCATGGCACTGGAAATCACCTCCTCATAAACTCAATTCCCGCATGGTCATGCTTTAAACGTCATCCCCCTGGCGTTTAATTTCTTGAAATATACTAAAGTTCTATTTTATTAGCCACTTTTCTATTGAAATATGTAAAACTTCGTGTCGAAACTCAGTTATTTCCCGGGAAATGCAGGAGGTATGGATTAATTGCCTCGTTCCGTGTCTATTTATCGTGTAATAATAACTAGTACAATTAAAAAAGTGATTTTCATTTATCAGAAAGGTGATATGATAGAAAAGATCTTAAAAAAGGGGGATTCATCATGTCTAATGACACGTATCAGTTAATTGCAATTATTATATACATGGCAGCGATGGTTTTCATTGGATGGTATGCCTTCAAACGCACGTCCAATCTTACTGATTATATGCTGGGCGGACGTGCGCTTGGACCGGCTGTAACCGCTCTCAGTGCTGGCGCTGCAGATATGTCGGGCTGGTTACTTATGGGATTGCCGGGTGCCATCTATCTCAACGGGTTAGTTGAAGCATGGATTGCAGTCGGATTAACAATTGGGGCTTACTTGAACTGGGTGTTTGTCGCACCGCGTCTTCGCGTTTATACACAGGTATCAAGTGACTCCATTACAATCCCGAGTTATTTGGAAAGTCGCCTGAAAGATAAATCACGACTTTTACGCATTGCTTCTGGTGTTATCATTCTTATTTTCTTCACGTTTTATGTGTCTTCAGGAATGGTTGCGGGCGGGAAGTTCTTCCTTAGCTCATTTGGGTTGGAATATCACACAGGTCTATTGATTGTTTCGGCTGTCGTTATTTTTTATACATTATTCGGAGGATTCTTGGCGGTCAGTTATACGGACGTTGTTCAAGGTATCGTCATGTTCTTTGCACTTCTTCTTGTGCCGATTGTCGGTATCTTCATCACAGGAGGATTTACAGAAACGACGGCTAGTATCCGTGCCGTCGATCCACAATTGCTGAATTTCGTCTCGGGAGCGACCTTCCTTGGTATTTTGTCAGCGGTTGCATGGGGACTCGGTTACTTCGGACAGCCGCATATCATTGTCCGCTTCATGGCACTTAGCTCGCACAGAGAAGCGAAAAAGGCACGTCGCATCGGAATTAGCTGGATGTTCTTAAGCTTGTTCGGTGCGGTTGCAACCGCACTTATCGGGATTGCTTATTACCAGCAGAACACAGGTGCAACACTTGTGGATAATGAAACGGTATTTATTGTCCTTGGACAAATTATCTTCCATCCATTCATTGCTGGAATCATGCTTGCTGCTGTTCTTGCTGCTGTTATGAGTACAATTTCTTCTCAATTGATTGTATCCTCTTCCGCGCTTGTCGAAGATTTATACAAAACGTTTATGAAGAAAGACGCAACGGATAAGCACTATGTATTTTTAGGAAGAATGGCTGTTCTCGCTGTTTCAGTCATTGCTATGGTACTTGCTTGGCCAAACAATGAATCAATTCTGAGCATCGTCTCATTTGCATGGGCTGGATTTGGTTCTGCATTCGGTCCGATCATCCTTCTATCCCTTTACTGGCGCAAACTTACAACAAAAGGGGCGCTATGGGGAATGATTGCTGGTGCTATTACAGTTATGATTTGGGGAAATGTCGCTGTATTGAAAGACAATCTGTATGAAATCGTTCCTGGCTTCCTACTTTGTCTCATTGTTGCAGTTGTCGTTAGTAATATCACTTATAAACCAAATGCTGAGATTGACAAAGAATTCTCGGCAGCACTTGATATCCTTAACGAAGATAAGTAATTTGAAAGCCTGCGGTGATTAGACTGCAGGCTTTTCATATAGCTGGAAATAATAAAGGGGGACTAGGATTATGAAACTCGACCATGTCGTTTATTTTACTGGAAAAGAACCTGCGGAAATTGTGGAGGAGCAACAAAAAAATGGACGTCACGTGGTAGTTGGTGGTAGTCATGAAAAGTGGGGAACGCATAATGCGTTGTTTTACACAAAAAATGCGTATATTGAATGGTTATCGGTAGAGCGACAAGAGATTGCAGAGAAAGTGGACCATTCGCTGACAAAGTTATTGCTTCATGATTTAGAGGAAGGAGAAGGCTGGGGGACGATTTGTCTGTCTGTTGCGGATATTAAGCAATTTAATGAAGAAATTGAAAACAAAGGATTCCATACATCAGGCGTACTGGATGCACAACGAAGAACAGCTGATGGCCAATTAAGGAAATGGAGAATGCTATTCGTCGACCAACCGATATCAAATGAATTACCGTATCCATTTTTCATCGAATGGGAAGATGCGGATGAAATACGGTTTGCAAAGTTACGTGAAGATGGAACCCTTTCTGCGACCAATGAACAGCTGGAAATTACAGAGTGTATTTTCAATGTCGGCGATCCATCGAGAGAAGCGGCGAAATGGGCACTTTTACTGTCGCGGAAAATTGGGAATGCTAATGAAATTGCTATGCAGAATGTAGCATTGAAATTTGTGGCACATATTGGTGACAAGGATAGATTGACGGATGTTGTCATTGGACAAACTGATTAATGGTGACAGAGCGGTCTGAGAGTTAACCAGCTGTCGTATAGTTTCACAGTTGGTCGTACAACTCGTCCATGTCCATAAGGTTTCGCCACTTATGGTAGACTAAATATACTTATAGCTTGTCCGGAAGGGGTAGTTCTATGGAGTTATTAATTGAGCGTGCGGTACTTGTCGGGGTCCATGAGCAAAAGGATCAACATTTTGAATATGCAATGGAAGAATTGAGTAACCTGGCAAAGGCTATCGGTGTCGAGGTCATTGGAGAAGTGACGCAAAATATGGAAAAGCGCAATCCCTCAACTTACGTCGGCAAAGGGAAAATTGAAGAAATTATAAATTTCTATGAGGAATTAGACGCCAATCTGGTCATTTTTAATGATGAACTTTCACCTTCTCAAATTCGCAACCTTGAGCGAGAACTGAATTGTAAAGTGATAGATCGAACAATGCTGATTCTTGATATTTTTGTACGACGCGCAAGAACAAGCGAGTCCCGAATGCAAGTTGAACTTGCCCAATTACAATACATGCTTCCAAGGTTGGTTGGCTTGCGTGCATCTCTTGGCAGACAGGGCGGTGGAACAGGGGGCGGTCTACAAAACAAAGGGGCCGGTGAAACGAAACTTGAGCTCGATCGCAGGAAAATCGAAGATCAGATTGCGAAACTTCGCCGGGATCTTGACCATGTGAAAGATCAGCGTGACACACAGCGGAAACAACGAAAGAAAAGTGGTACCCCTGTTGTCTCGATTGTCGGCTATACGAATGCAGGAAAGTCCACCCTTATGAATAAATTGCTGTTGAAAATGGACGTGGACAATGCGAAGCAAGTATATGAGGAAGATATGTTGTTTGCGACACTCGACACATCTATTCGAAAAGTGAAGCTAGAGGATAATAAAGAATTCATTTTAACAGATACAGTCGGTTTTGTTTCGAAGTTACCCCACCATCTTGTAAAGGCATTCCGTTCAACCTTGGAGGAAGCGCGCGATGCAGATCTCCTGTTGCACGTAGTGGATGTGTCGAATTCTGAACACGGCTATATGATGGAAGTGACGAATGAAACTTTGCAAGCTGTCGGCGTAGAGAATGTAACAACTCTCAATATTTACAATAAAGCGGATCTGGCAGATGTCCCGTACCCTACAGTGAGTGATGACAGTGTTTGGATCTCTGCAAGAGAAGGAAAAGGTCTTGATGAGCTGATTGAATTGATTAAGAAAAAGATTTTTGAACAATATGTCACATGTAAGCTGCTTATCCCATTTGACCGCGGTGATATCGTGTCCTATTTGAATGGCAAAGCAAATGTGAAGAATACAGAGTATGAAGAAGAAGGGACGCTTTTGACGGTAGAAATGGACATTTCGGAGCGAGCGAAACTTGAAGAGTATATCGTAAGCCATTAAAAACACAAAAAACAGCACTCCATGACCAGGGAAGTCATGGAGTGCTGTTTTCTCTATCTAAGAGAAAGGGGGTGGGATAATTCTAGTATGCCCGCTTATTGAAGGGTTAAACCTCTTTGAATTGATTATTATGCAGCTGGGCAAAAATCCCGCCTTTCTTCACAAGCTCATCGTACGTTCCGTCTTCCGCAATTCCCTTTTCTGTTACCACAATAACGCGGTCAGCATCACGGATTGTTGCAAGTCGGTGCGCGATGACAAGTGTCGTACGGTTAGCAGCAAGTTCAGAAAGTGATTGTTGAATGATTCGTTCCGTCTCTGTATCGAGAGCAGAAGTCGCTTCATCCAGAATAAGTATCGGCGGGTTTTTCAAGAACATACGGGCGATAGCAAGTCGTTGTTTCTGACCGCCCGATAGTTTCAAACCGCGTTCTCCAATCTGCGTTTCGTAGCCGTAAGGAAGTGAAGCGATGAAGTCTTCAAGATGCGCTTTTTTCGCTGCTGCAATAATTTCATCATCTCCTGCATCTAATTTACCATATCCAATATTTTCCTTAATGGTTCCGGTAAATAAAAATACGTCTTGCTGTACAATACCGATTTGCGAACGCAAGGAGTGTTGCGTCATATTGCGGATATCGATGCTGTCGATGGATATTGCTCCTTCATTAATATCGTAAAAACGTGGAATGAGCGAGCAAATCGTTGTTTTCCCGGCGCCGGATGGGCCGACGAATGCGACCGTTTCACCCGCGCGTATGTTCAAATCAATCCCTTTTAGTATCGCTTTGTTGCCGTCATAGTGGAAATGGACGTCTTCGAAGACGATATCGCCGTTCAAATGTGTAACGGCCACCGCATCAGAGCGGTCTATAATTTCTGGCTCTTGTTCGATCAATTCACGGAACCTCCGGAATCCTGCCATTCCTTTTGGATACAGCTCCAATAACGCACTGATTTTATCGACAGGTTTGATGAGTACATTGACAAAAAGAACGAAGGCGACTAGTTCACCGCTCGACAGTTTGTCGTTGAGGGTGAACCAGGCTCCGACAACGAGCACGATAAGTGTGACAAGCCGGGTCATCATGTACATGCTCGAATGGGTCCAGGCCATCACTTTGTAGGCGACGAGCTTGGCTATTCTGAAATTCCCGTTATCTATACGGAAACGTGCAATTTCGAAGTCTTCGTTTGTAAACGATTTGACGACGCGTGAACCTGACACGGAATCTTCTACGCGTGCATTGACGTCAGCAATTTTACCGTACATGTTTTGCCACGCCGCATTCATTTTGATGTTACAGAATGTGACAAGGATAATGAGAAAAGGAACCATAATAATGGCGATCAAAGCGAGTTCCGGATTGATGCTATACATAATAGCGAAAGCACCGATGACCGTCATAATTGCGATGAAGATATCCTCCGGTCCGTGATGAGCGAGTTCCCCGATGTCGAACAGGTCATTGGTGATTCGGCTCATAATATGCCCGGTCTTCGTGTTGTCGAAAAATCGGAATGATTGCCGCTGTACATGGTTGAACAGCTGCTGGCGCATATCGGTTTCGATATTGATGCCAAGCTTGTGACCAAGGTAGCTGACGATATATTGAAGGAACGTACTCAGTAAATAAATGACCAATAATAAAATACTTATCGTCGTGATCTGTCCCCAATTTCCTTTAGGCAGCAAATCATCAATGAACCATTGGACCGCGACCGGAAATGCAAGGTCGAGTAACGCTACGAAAATAGCACTTGAAAAGTCAATGATGAACAGTCGCCTATGCGGTTTGTAATATGAAAAGAATTTTTTTAGCATATCATTTTAATCCCCTTTAGTCTGATAATTGCTAGTATAGCGGAAAAAGAGACAGAAGACGATGATTAATTTCAGAAACCGAAATAATAGACATATAGGTCAATAGATACAAATTGAAACTTAAGTATTATTATTCAATTACTTTAAAACATGGAACCCTTTCCGTTTTGAGTCGTAAGAGTAAATGTAGATAAAATTAGCAACTGGAAGGAAGCGAATGTAATGAAGAATTGGATGAAGGGTATTGCAACTGGAATACTTGTCCTTGGACTTGGTGCATGCGGTACGACTGCGGAGCCGAAAACAGATCCTGACACGGGCAAGAAGGTAGAAGTCCAGAATAAGAGCAAAATGACAGCGCAGGAAGTTTATGAGAAGGCGATGGCAGTTTCGGAAGAGCAAAAGAGCATGCATGCAAAAATGGATATCGATCAGCTGATTAAAGTGCCAAGCCAAGAGTTTGAAATGAATAGTAAGATAAAAATGGACATGGATATGGTGATGGAACCACTTTCAATGTATCAGAAGATGAATATGGACATGGGTGAGCAAGGGAAGATGGACATGGAAATCTATATGACAGATGCAGGCTTCTTCCTGAATGAATCGGAGTCTGGCGAATGGATTAAGCTGCCGAATGAAATGTACGAGGAAATGAGTGACCAACTGGCCGGGGGAGCGGATCCGACACTCGACATGAACATGTTCAAAGATTTTGCAGATGACTTCAAGTTCGAGCAAACAGATGATGCTTACATCCTTACATTATCCGCAGCAGGCGATAAATTCAGTCAGTTGTTCAAAAAAGTTGCTACTGAAAACATGCCTGCGGGTATGGAAATGAATGAAGAACAGGCGGAAGTGATGGAAAACATGGAAGTGAAGTCACTTGACTATGAAATCTTCATCGACAAAAAGACTTTCTACACAAATGCGTTCAATATGAAGATGGACATGACAATGAAAGTAGAAGGAGAAGAAATGCATATCAATCAGAAAGTAAAGGCGGACATCAGTAAAATTAACGAAATCGACAAAATTAAAGTTCCACAAGAAATACTAGATAACGCTGACGATATCAATGAATCGATGGGACAGTGAAACAATGGGCGCCGGGTATCCAATCCGGCGTCTTTTTTATTGTTGCAACACGAAAAAAAGGAAATCTATCATAATAATTGCTAGACCAATTATAAACTCAGACCGACCGATCATAAAACTGGGACGACCAATCATAACAACTGCCAGACTGATCATAAAACTGGGACGACCAATCATATCAGCCGCCAGACCGATCATAAACCTAAGACAACCAATCATATCAACCACCGGACCGATCATAAATCACCACGACCCATTATAAGAAAAGCAGGTCGTCAAGGGTGCTCCACTTTTTCTTGTATTCTCACTGATAATGATTTTCAGTTATTCATTGACAGCTATTTCTAGCATGCTATAATTGAATTTGCAGCTAATTGATAATTGTTTTCATTAATGGATTCTCAATTGGTTGTAAATAATCGATATCGGGGATACCCATGAAGATACGTTACTTGATCATCGCACTCATCAGTCTTTCATTCCTATCGCTATTTGTTGGAGTGAGCCATATTACGCCAATGGGTCTGCTAGATTTTAAATCGGAAGAAACCGAAATTTTCCTAATCAGCCGTCTGCCACGACTCGTCGCCATTCTCCTTGCAGGAGCCGGAATGAGTATTGCAGGTCTTATTATGCAACAGCTGAGCCGAAACAAATTCGTTTCACCGACGACAGCAGGAACTTTGGATGCTACACGGCTTGGGATTCTTGTCTCAATGCTGTTTTTCACAAACGCATCCACGATTGAAAAGATGATTGTCGCATTTGTATTCGCGCTTGCCGGCACGCTACTGTTTATGCAAATCCTTGACCGCATAAAATTCAAGGATGCGATCTTCATCCCACTCGTCGGGCTTATGTTCGGTAATATTTTGTCTTCAATTACGACGTTCTTCGCTTATAAAGCGAACGTCATCCAAAATATGTCGGCATGGCTACAAGGTGATTTTTCGATGATAATGAAAGGACGTTATGAACTTCTATACATAAGCATTCCCGTGCTGATTATCACTTATTTGTACGCAAACCGGTTTACGGTTGCGGGGATGGGTGAGGATTTTTCGAAAAATCTCGGGCTTGCTTATAGGCGGATCGTCAATATCGGGCTTATCCTTGTTGCGCTTATAACAACCACCGTCGTCTTGACGGTCGGAATGATACCTTTCCTTGGATTGATCATTCCGAATATCGTTTCCATTTTTAAAGGGGATCATTTACAGAAGACATTGCCACATACGGCACTGCTCGGTGCGATATTCCTGCTTATCTGTGATATTTTAGGCAGAGTACTTATCTATCCTTATGAGATTTCAATCAGTTTGATGGTAGGCGTTATCGGCAGTGGAATCTTCCTCTACTTATTGTTTAGGAGGAAGGCCTATGCGTAACTCAACGAAACTTATCATTTTCTCTGCTTTGGCCGCCGTCTTCTGTGCTTTGTATCTTTTCCAAGGATTAAATGGAAGTTTCGACTATGCGTTACCGCGCAGGGCCATCAAAGTATTGGCGATGGTCATTACAGGAGTAGCAATCGCATATTCAACTGTCATCTTCCAAACAATCACACATAACCGCATTTTGACACCGAGCATTATGGGGCTGGACTCATTATACTTATTGTTGCAGACCGCCATTATTTTTTTCCTCGGTTCAGGGCATATGGCTATCGTTAATAAACATGTGAATTTCATATTATCTGTCTCAGCAATGGTTATATTCGCGCTTCTCCTCTACCGCTTTTTATTCCGAGGAGGCAAACAGCCAATTTACTTTTTGTTGCTTGTTGGAATCATTGTTGGAACATTTTTTGGAAGCATTTCGACGTTTCTGCAAGTGCTCATTGATCCCAATGAATTCATGATGGTACAAGATAAGATGTTTGCAAGCTTCAACAACGTCAGTGGAGAACTCGTCTGGTGGGCACTTGGTATCGTCGCCGTCAGTTTCATCGTCGGCTGGAAATATTTCAACGATCTTGACGTGCTATCGCTTGGCAGAGATACTGCCATTAACCTAGGCGTTTCTTATGATAAAGTCGTCAAGACAATGCTGGTTCTATCAGCGGTTTTGATTGCCGTCTCGACTGCATTAGTGGGGCCAATCACGTTTTTCGGATTGATCGTTGCAAATTTATCCTATCAGTTTTTCAAAACTTATAAGCACAGCGTTCTAATTGCTGGCGCGTCTATTATGAGTATTATCGCCCTTGTTGGTGGACAATGGGTCGTCGAGCGTGTCTTTACGTTTTCGACTACACTCAGCGTCATTATTAACTTCATTGGCGGCGTCTACTTCATCTACTTACTATTAAAGGAGAGTCGATCTACATGATCCAAGTCCGTGAACTGTCGAAGTTTTATGGTAAAAAAGCGGTCGTTGAAAAGGTGAACGTGAATATTCACCGTGGTAAGATCACATCTTTCATCGGTCCAAATGGTGCGGGTAAATCGACGCTCCTGTCAATGGTAAGCCGTCTGCTGGATGCAGATACGGGTGAAGTGCTCGTCGATAACGACAATGTGAAACGAATGAAGTCAAATGAGTTTTCAAAAAGGGTTTCCATATTGAAACAATCGAACTTCATGAACGTCCGTCTGACAATCCGTGAACTTGTGTCATTTGGCCGCTTCCCGCATTCCCGAGGAAGACTGACTGCAGAAGATTTACGGCTTGTCGAGCAGGCAATGGATTATATGGGTTTAATGGATATGCAAAATGATTATCTGGATGAACTATCGGGTGGACAGCGCCAGCGTGCATTTATTGCGATGGTTATCGCACAGGACACGGATTATATTTTGCTGGACGAACCACTCAATAGTCTAGATATGAAGCATTCCGTTCAAATCATGAAAATATTGAGAAGACTCGTTGATGATCTTGGCAAAACAGTTGTCATCGTTCTGCATGACATTAACTTTGCATCCGTCTATTCAGACCGGATTGTTGCATTAAAAGAAGGTCGTGTTGTCAAAGATGGCCCGACCAATGAAATTATTACTTCCGATTCGTTAAAAGATATCTATGATATGGATATCCCAATTAAACAAATGGCTAATTGCCGAATATGTGTCTACTTCAATTCATAATCGGGAGAGCGTAAAGCGCTCGATGTTTACACTTACAATACAACTAAAAGGATGGTAATGATGAAGAAAATACTAATGACAGTAATGATGTTCGCATTAATGGCTGTACTTGTAGCTTGTGGATCGAAAGACGAGGATGCAAAAGACGATACAACAACTGGTGACAAATCAGAGCCAAAAGTTGAAGAAACCGAATCAGCAGAACCAATGGTAATTAAGCAGGAACTTGGCGAGACTACAGTTGCGAAAAACCCTGAAAAAGTTGTCGTATTCGATTTTGGTATGCTCGACACGCTAGATGAGCTTGGTATCGAAGTAGCAGGTGTTCCACAAAAGAATATTCCTTCATACTTGTCGAAATATGAAGATTCGAAATATGTAAACGTTGGCGGTCTTAAAGAACCTGATTTTGAAGCAATTCATGCAATGAAACCAGATGTTATCTTCATCTCAGGACGTCAATCTGCGATGTACGATGAACTAAGTGAAATTGCTCCAACAGTCTTTGTAGGCGTAGATTCAACTAACTACATGGAGTCATTCAAAAACAACATGGAAATGGTTGCTGAACTCTTTGGTAAGGAAGATGAAATGAAAGCAGAACTTGCGGACATTGACGAAAGAATTGCAGCGATTAATGAAAAATCAAGCAAGAGTGATGCAAAATCATTGATCATTCTTGGAAACGAAGGAAAAGTAAGTGCTTATGGACTGAATTCACGTTTTGGTATTATTCATGACGTATTTGGCTTTAAAGCAGCTGATGAAAAACTTGAAGTGTCGACGCATGGTCAAAGCATCACATTCGAATATATCCTTGAAACAAACCCAGACATTCTCTTTGTCATAGACCGTGACGCTGCTGTAGGCGGCGATGCAAGTGCAAAAGATTCAATTGAAAATGACCTTGTGAAGAAAACAAACGCTTATAAAGACGGTAAAATCATTTACTTAGATCCAGACTATTGGTACCTGTCTGGCGGCGGACTTCAATCTGTAAAAGAAATGGTTGAAGAAGTCGAAGCGGTATTGTAAAACTAGTAAAAGAGTGGGTTCACTGAAAAGTGAATCCGCTCTTTTTTACTTTATAGGAAATTATAAATTTCACATCCGGGATTTATCGCTTAGCGCTTAGAGCTTTGGTTCCTGAGACAGTGGGTATACTGATAGAAAATGGAGAAAAATGTGGTAATATGAATGTGCTAGAGTGAAACGGAAATCCGAATTGAAAGGGGGAAAGGTATGGGGTAATTGAAATCAGTTATTGTATTGTGAGAGAGAAACACCAAAATTATTACTTTCCGTACCCTATGCTATCAATAGCGTGCTATATAGTAATGGCAACATTGAAGTGACATCGAAGGGGCTTTATTATAGCTCTGTTACAGCGGGTCACAATATAAAGGTGCAAGACTTTTTCGTGGCGGAGAAATCACTGCTGCCAATAAAACAACCTTACAAAATAAAGATTCTGTAAACGTAGTTAAGACAGTTGTCCGAACGGGCGAAAAAGGAACTATCATAATTGGATACGTGCATGCAGGAACAGAATTACATGTCGGGAACTGGTCTTATATTTATAAATAATAAAATGGGTGATTATGCCCTTCTGGATGATGAAGCAATGTTGTTGATAGACTAAATCATCTACAGCGATCATAATAGTTTTTTCTTATCATATGTTGCAGTAGGGAAACTTGTAGCATACAATAATTTTAACTTTGAAATAGAAAGAAGATGTATGTATGGATGGAGATATACTGTTTGCATTCGCTCTTACTCTGTTTGCAGGACTTGCGACAGGGATAGGAAGCTTACTTGCTTTTTTTACGAAAAGGACGAATACCAAGTTTCTTTCAATAGCTCTCGGTTTTTCAGCGGGCGTAATGATTTACGTGTCACTTGTAGAAATATTTGTAAAAGCGAAAGATGAACTGGTACTGGAGCTTGGCCTAACAAATGGCTATTGGGCAACAATTGCTGGTTTTTTCGGCGGAATGCTGCTGATTGCACTTATTGACCGTCTGATTCCTGCGATTGGGAATCCGCATGACGTAAAGAGTGTAGAGGATGTAAATGCAGGTCCGACGAATGATGAATACGCGAAACTGAAAAAAATGGGAATGTTCACGGCTCTTGCTATTGCCATTCACAATTTTCCAGAGGGTATTGCAACATTCACTTCGGCATTGCAAGATCCTACGCTTGGAATTGCTATTGCCATCGCGGTGGCGATTCATAACATTCCAGAAGGTATTGCTGTCGCTGTACCTATCTATTTTGCGACGGGTAATCGAAAGCAGGCATTCAAGTTATCATTTCTTTCTGGGTTGGCAGAACCAGTTGGCGCGATTGTGGCTTACCTAATTTTGATGCCCTATTTGAATGGCATTATGTTTGGCGTGATTTTTGCCGCAGTTGCAGGCATTATGGTATTCATTTCAATCGATGAACTATTGCCGGCAGCACGTGAATACGGAGAAGCCCATCTATCTGTTTACGGTATGATGGCTGGAATGGCAGTTATGGCAGTCAGTCTAGTGCTTGTAGCTTAAAAAACCTTTGTGCTACCTTAGTGTATGGGGTATAATTACAGGTGTAAAGACACCTAGTTATACATTACATTACAAGGGGCAGAAAAATTGTGAAAAAGAAACAGGGAATTTCTCGAAATAAATTATTAGCACTCGCAGGAACAGGCTGGATGTTCGATGCAATGGATGTGGGAATTCTGTCGTTCGTTATTGCGGCACTTACAGTAGAATGGCATTTAACACCGTCCCAGATGGGCTGGATAGGCAGTGTCAACTCAATCGGGATGGCTGTTGGTGCGTTTGGTTTTGGATTGCTGGCGGACCGCGTCGGCAGAAAAAATGTCTTTATGATGACGCTTGTTCTATTCTCGGTCGCGAGCGGATTGTCGGCGTTGACGATGACACTTACGGCATTTCTGATCCTTCGCTTTTTTGTCGGAGCAGGACTTGGCGGTGAATTGCCAGTCGCGTCAACCTTGGTATCTGAAAGCGTAGAGGCACATGAACGGGGGCGCATCGTCGTTCTTCTTGAAAGTTTCTGGGCAGCGGGTTGGTTGATTGCTGCCTTAATTGCTTACTTTATCATCCCGGACTATGGTTGGAGACTAGCGCTAATCATCACAGCCCTCCCTGCATTTTACGCCATTTACCTTCGGCGTAGATTGCCAGATTCGCCGAAATTTAAAGCGGATGGACAGCCCAAACAGTCAATGGGGGATAAAATCAAAACAATCTGGTCGAAGAAGTACGCAAAGCGGACGCTCATGCTTTGGATCGTCTGGTTTACGGTTGTGTTCTCCTATTACGGTATGTTTCTTTGGTTACCTAGTGTCATGGTGATGAAAGGCTTCGATTTAATCCATAGTTTTAAATACGTTTTGATCATGACGCTAGCGCAATTGCCTGGCTACTTTACTGCTGCTTGGTTAATAGAGAGGGCAGGACGGAAGTTTGTTCTTGCAACGTATCTTCTTGGAACTGCGGCCAGTGCATTGTTTTTTGGAAATGCGGAAACACTAACGCTGCTTCTTATTTCAGGAGCATTATTATCTTTCTTTAACTTGGGGGCATGGGGAGCATTATATGCATACTCCCCAGAACAATATCCAACTGCAATCCGTGCAACAGGTTCCGGAATGGCAGCCGCGGTTGGTCGCATTGGAGGTATTTTTGGACCGTTGCTCGTTGGTTCGCTTCTTGCAGCAGGATACGGATTCAGTACAGTCTTCGGCATCTTTTGCGGAGCAATTATTATCGGAGTATTAGCCGTCATTTTTTTAGGGACAGAAACAAAACAACTAGAATTGGAATGAATGATGGACCTGCCCTAGGCGATGAGGGCAGGTTTTTTGACTTTATAGGATATGTTGAACAAATGAATACCTATATTTACTGAGCAAAAGCATCCCTAGTGAATTCAATGTTCAACATATGAATGAAACTTCTGCCCCTGTTCATCCGTAAATTAAGATAAGGATAAAGGGAGATGGTAAAATGTCAGTACGTGAATTTACTGTGAGACTATCACCAGTAGTTGCAATGAATGCTATTGAAACATACGTTGTGAGAGGGAGCATCAGTGGAACGCTTGTCGATCAGTATGTAAGGCGGCTTGGTGAACATGAGATCCATGTAGCGGTGTTTGAAAAGTATTATATGAGGTCTAGCAACCGAGCGTCGCTTACTGTGACAATCGATAATTTAGCTGGACAAACGAAAGTCCATGCAGTTGCATCCGGCGGTTCAGAAGGAATGTTCATGCGCTTTGATTGGGGTGCGGGGAAAAATTTCGCGAATAGTGTGGACGAGGCATTGGGTCCATATATAACTGGAGCACAATAAAGAATTCTATAGAACCTTTATTTACCTTGAATAGTTAACAACATATGGCCCAAACTAAACAGCGTAAATCACAAACTACATAACACAACACGCCAATAGCTTTAAAGTTTAGAGTCTTTCCTTTTGATGGAAAGGCTTTTTTTGTTAGAATGAAAAGACCAGAAAGGGGTGCTTTGATGTTCCGTATACCTGAATCGATTGCGACTCTTGGAAAAGAGCGGGTAGAAGGCTTTCCTGTGGAGGGATTCATTTACGGGGAAGGCCCGAAAAAGCCGAAACTGATGCTAATAGGAGAAGCACCGGGTGAGTTCGAATTGGTTGATGGCATTCCATTCATTGGACGTGCCGGTAAGGAATTGATGAAGTCACTCGCCACAATCGGTTTAACACGTGAGGACGTTTATATTACAAGTGCAGTCCGCAGCAGGCCCTATAGATGGGGAACGAAAAATAACCGTGACGGAACGAAAACGGAACGGAAATATAATCGGCCGCCAACAATGAAAGAAATTTTGGCACATGCGCCCGTGCTCGATTATGAGCTGGCGAACATTGAACCGAAACTGATCGTCACGCTCGGCAACGTCGGGTTGCAACGGCTGCTCGGCAAAGAAGCCAAAGTGACAGAACTCCATGGAAAGCTGTTAAAGCGACCGATTCAGTATTTGAACGAACTGGATGATACGACATTCAACTGGACGAAAGAATTGTATACAATCGTACCAACATTTCATCCCGCGTCTATTTTTTACAGGCCCTCGCATAGACCCTCACTGGATGCGGATTGGCTGGAGATTGGCCGTGTATTGGGAGAGAGGAATTAATGAAAACGATTCAACATCGAAAAGTACTGATTATTGGTTGCAGCGGCGCCGGGAAATCGACTTTGTCCCGCAAGCTTGCTCTGAGGTGGGGATTGCCCTTGCATCATCTCGATGCCCTATTTTGGAATGAAGGGTGGGTGCCTACATCGAAACCGGAGTTCCGGGAGATGTTGAAAGATGTGGTAGCGCAGCATGAATGGATCATCGATGGAAATTTCGATTCCACACTTGAAATGAGACCACAATATGCGGATTTAATCATCTTCCTTGACTTCCCAAACTGGCTTTGCCTATCGCGAGTCATGAAAAGAGCATGGAGCTACTGGGGATAGACGCGTCCAGATATGGTGAAGGGGTGTCCAGAAAAGATTGATATGAAATTTGCCCGCTGGATTTGGCGCTATCCGAAAGACGCGCGGCCGGGTGTATTAAACATTTTGCAGAAAACTAAAGCGGATGTCGTACTGCTGAAGACATCGGATGAAGTTGAAAGATGGTTAGTGTCTTCGCCGCAAAGAACTTCAATAGGAGGAATTCCATGATACGCTTTGATAATGTAACAAAACGTTTTGCGGACGGTACAGAGGCGTTGAAAGGTGTTTCTGTGACAATCCCTACACATAAGCTGACGGCTATTATCGGTCCATCCGGCTGTGGAAAGACGACGCTTATGCGAATGATTAATCGGCTAGAAGCGCCGTCAGAAGGCGCTGTCTATATCGATGAGCTGCCAATTTCCGAACGGGATGAAGTGGAGCTACGTCGTTCAATCGGCTATGTCATTCAGCGCATTGGTCTCATTCCTCATATGACGATTGAAGATAATATTGCACTTGTTCCGGAATTACTCAAGTGGGATAAAGGAAAAATTACTGGTCGTGTCGATGAACTGCTCGATATGGTGGATCTCGATCCGGGTATATTTAAGAAGCGCTATCCTTTTGAACTATCTGGCGGGCAACAGCAGCGGGTCGGCGTTAGCCGGGCACTTGCGAGTGACCCGAATATTATTTTAATGGACGAGCCCTTTTCGGCGCTGGATCCCATCAGCCGTGAGCAGCTGCAGAAAGAATTAAAAAAGTTGCAGAAGAAAATCCAAAAGACAATTGTATTTGTAACACATGATATGGATGAAGCACTCGATATTGCAGATGTAATTATCGTGATGCGGGAGGGGCAAATAGAGCAGATATCTTCACCCGATGAATTGATTGAGAATCAGGCAAATGATTTTGTTCGTGAATTTATTGGACAGGAACGAATTGATAGACAGCGGAATTTTGGTCAAAGGCCTATCAAAGAATTTACTAGTTTTTTTGATGAAACATGGACAGGCGAAATTAGGGAAGTTACTTCGGCACTGACAGTGGAGGAAGCAATTACGATCTTGGACGCTCATCCTGCCAGCCGTCTTGCTGTAGTTGAAAATGGGGTCGTAATTGGTTATATAGGGCATCATTCTCTCTTACAAGCCTCCATGGAAAATGGGAAATGGGTGAAATCATGAAGAACTTTATCGAAACGGTGACTAGCCGCTCAGACATGATTACAGAAGCTTTTCTCCAACACATTTTCCTTTCTTTTGTAGCACTTGCCATCGGGATTCTCATTGCTTTGCCAGCTGGAATGCTGATCGCCCGCCATCGTCGTTTTGCAGAGCCGATTATCGGAGTAGCAGCAGTTCTGCAAACAATACCAAGTCTTGCGTTATTCGGTTTTCTAGTTCCTTTAATTGGAATTGGTTCAAAGACCGCTCTTATTGCACTTATTATTTACGCGTTGTTGCCAATCGTACGAAATACATATGCAGGTCTTACCGGTGTCGATGAAGCGATTGTCGAGGCGGGTCGCGGAATGGGGATGACTCCGAATCAAATCTTGAAGAAAATTGAACTCCCCATCGCCTTGCCTGTCATCATGGCGGGGATTAGAACGGCAACGGTGCTGACGGTCGGTATTGCTACCCTCGCAACGTTTGTCGGAGCAGGGGGGCTCGGAGATGTTATTTATAGGGGGTTGCAGTCCTACAATAATGCGCTTGTTCTTGCAGGGGCGCTACCAGTTGCACTTCTCGCCATCGCTTTTGACTTTATCCTGAAATGGGTAGAGAAGAAGGTAACACCAAAAGGCGTACAACATTGATAGGGGGAAGAAAGATGAAAAAAGGGTTAGGAATTATTTTACTGTCGTCGGCACTGCTTCTTGGAGCGTGCGGCGGTAAAGATGAAATTGTTATCAGTGGAAAGCCGTGGACAGAGCAATTCATACTGCCGCATATTTTAGGTCAATACATTGAAGCGGAAACAGATTATAAAGTGACTTACAAAGACGGGCTGGGTGAAGTGGCAATCATGACGCCAGCGCTTGAAAAAGGTGACATCGATCTTTATGTAGAATATACAGGAACGGGTTTGAAAGACGTTCTGAAAGAAGAATCGACAGCGGGAGAGAGTTCTGAAAGCGTGTTGGAACGTGTGAAAAAGGGATACGAAGATAAATTTGAAGTAACATGGCTTCAACCGCTTGGTTTCGAAAACGGCTATACACTGGCTTTTACGAAGGATAAAGAATACAATGCGAAAACGTACTCCGATCTGGCGGGAATTTCCGCTGATGAAGACATGGTATTCGGAGCACCGCATGCATTCTATGAACGTAAAGGTGATGGCTACGATGATATGGTGATTTCTTATCCATTTAAATTTAAGGAAACGAAAAGCTTAGACCCGAATGTGATGTATGAAGCGGTGAAAAATGGGGATGTTGACGTTATTCCAGCATTCACAACAGACAGCCGTATTCAGATGTTCGATCTTGCCACAACGGAAGATGATCTAGGGTTCTTCCCGAAATATGACGCGGCGCCAGTCGTCCGTCAAGAAACATTAAAAAAGTTCCCAGATCTTGAAAAAGTATTAAATAGCTTGGCAGGAAAAATTTCGGAAGAAGATATGTTGAAAATGAATGCCCGCGTCGATTTGGATAAAGAGAAGCCAGAAGATGTTGCAAAGGACTTTCTGGTAGAAAAAGGATTAATTAAGGAATAAAGAAAAGCGCAAGGCGCCCGCTAGACGCGACAGGCATAAGTCGATCCAGCTTGTGGCGCTCTTTGCCACATAGCCGGATTGCTTATGACCCGAGCGGCTGGCGCCTGTAGCTAGACAAAAAGAAAAGCGCAAGCGCCTTGGTAGCCTTATACTTTGACTTTTTAACAAAAAACCGTTCCTGTAAGATTGGGAACGGTTTAAATAAATTTATACAGGATATTTCACTGCGTTCTTTTTCATCTTCGCACGTGCTGCTTCTTCCAAATCAATGCCGAGGAGATCAGCGAATTGCAGTAGGTAAATGAACACGTCCGCCGCCTCGTCTACGATTTCCTGCCTATTATGAGCGACTGCTTCCTCTCCCGATTTCCATTGGAAGTGTTCCAGTAGTTCACTTGCCTCCAATGAGATTGAAATGGCGAGATTTCGAGCATCGTGATTGCCGCCCCAATTTCGAGCTTTCGTGAATTCACGTATTTCATTTTGCAGCTTTTCCATATTTATCTCATCCTATCGACTATTTTTCTTGATGTCCAGCTTCAGGCGCCAACGCCTCGGGACATAAGGCGTTTTGTTACGAGGGCTGAAGAACGCCCTCTCCACAAACCGTCTTATGCCTGTCGAAGCTGGACGGCGCCTGATGCTTTTCTTGAGTATACGTTATTTAGATTTGTGATTCTAGGGAATACTAATAAAGAAGTGGAGGACGATTGCGATGTATACACCTATAGATAAACCATTTTTTGAGGCGCCTGTACTCGAATTGGCCCGAAATCTGCTTGGACAGTATATTGTGCACAAACAGCCGGAAGGAGATATTGTGGTTCGTATTGTTGAAACAGAAGCGTACCATGGACCTGAAGACAGAGCGGCGCATAGTTTTGATAATCGTCGAACGAAGCGGACAGAAATCATGTTTGGAACCGCGGGACTTGTTTATACCTATCAAATGCATACACATACCCTTATGAATGTTGTAAGCGGAGCAATCGGAACTCCCCATGCCATTCTTATCCGGGCGGGGGAACCGGTCGCTGGATTAGAAATGATGCAGGAGAATCGCGGCAATCATTTGAAAATGATTGATTGGACAAATGGACCAGGGAAATTATCGAAAGCCCTCGGTGTGACTATGAAGTATTACGGCCATCATTGGACAGATGAACCGCTATTTATTGCGGCAGGTGCTGCACCGGAAGAAATTGTGGCAGGTCCCCGGGTGGGTATTGGAAACTCCGGGGAAGCAGTTCATTATCCATGGCGTTTTTATGAAAAAGATAATCCTTATGTCTCAAAGTACCGGCCTTAAGTTTAAATGTAGCCCATAGAGGTATAGAACAAGAGTACAAACAAAAAAGGAGTGTATTTAAATTGGCTAAAATAGCAACTTTAATCACGAATCTATTTGAAGACTCAGAGTACACGGAGCCAGCAAAAGCATTCAAGGATGCTGGACATGAAGTAGTAACAATTGAAAAATCAGCAGGTACAGAAGTGACCGGAAAGCAAGGTAATGCAAAAGTTAAGACGGATTTCGGCATCGACGATGTAAAACCGGAAGACTTTGACGCATTATTTATCCCTGGAGGATTTTCCCCGGATCAGTTACGTGCAGACGACCGCTTTGTTAAATTTGCGAAGACGTTCATGGATGATAAAAAACCGGTATTTGCAATCTGTCATGGGCCTCAGCTTTTAATCACAGCCAAAACTCTTGAAGGAAGAGATGCAACGGGTTATAAATCGATAAAAGTCGACATGGAAAATGCAGGTGCGAAATATGTGGACAAAGAAGTTGTCGTGTGCCAAAATCAGCTCGTGACGAGCCGCACACCTGATGACATACCAGCGTTTAATCGTGAATCATTAAAGCTTCTTGAAAAGTAAATAGTATTATCATAATAGCAAAAATTACAAAAAGGCCGGATAGCGGCCTTTTTTGTATTATTAGGAGACTATAAAATAGCAAACTGTGGAGAGGATTTTACGTCTAGACTTCAATACCAAAGGGTTTGTGCGGTATATGCCAACCCGAACACTTCTCCGTCTCTCCGTCGGTCTGTTATATATCTGCCGCCCTTAACTAGGCGTTTATGCTTTTATTATTGTTGAAAATGTATCGGAAGAGTGATAAGTTAGAAGAGTACTATAACACTTAATATTAAAAATGCAGCTGATTCATGGAGTTGCTTATTTTTAGTGCCGTGTACTAATAGGGGGACATCATGAAAAAAGTACTTAAAATGGGAAGCGCTTTCATCGGTATAATCGTAGGAGCAGGTTTCGCTTCCGGACAGGAAGTTCTACAATACTTTACAAGTTTCGGTCTTCTTGGCATCGTGGGGGCAATTATTTCGACAGCATTGTTTGCTTATCTCGGAATGGTGCTTACTCGACTTGGAAGTCGAATGCAGACCACTTCACATAAAGAAGTCATCTATAAAATAAGTGGTCGTTACTTAGGTATTATTGTTGATTACATAATAGTTTTCACGCTATTTGGCGTTGGAGTTGTCATGATTGCAGGGGCTGGTTCAAACTTGAACCAACAGTTCGGATTACCATCATTTGTCGGCAGTCTTCTTATGATTGTTCTTGTCATGTTGACGGTCATGCTTAATGTTGATAAGGTCGTCGGCATAATTGGAAGTATTACACCCTTCCTTATTCTTGCGGTTGTTCTTGTATCTATTTATTGCTTAACTACCATGGATACTTCATTCGCGGTGCTCGATCCGATTGCTCAAGGTATAAAAACGACATTGCCGAACTGGTTCATCTCGTCAATCAACTATGTGTCATTTAACATTGCTGTGGGTGCCTCCATGACTCTGGTTATGGGCGGAACAGAGAAGAATGAGAAAATAGCGGCGTGGGGTGGATTGGCGGGAGGACTTGGTCTAGGGATACTTATCTTGCTAAGTCACTTGGCGGTTTTTGCTAAAATTGAAACGGTTGGAGATACTGCCATGCCAATGCTGGCAATTATCAACGACGTTTCTCCAATACTTGGCGTATTTATGGCGTTCGTTCTATACGGAATGATATTCAATACTGCGGTCGGTATGTTCTATTCGTTCGGAGCACGTTTCGTTCAAACTGACACGAAAAAATTCAATACTTTTATTTTGATTTCTCTCGTGATCGGATTTGGATTGAGCTTTGTTGGCTTTACAGATCTTGTAGCTTACTTCTATCCAACAATCGGTTATCTCGGTCTGTTCCTAGTTGTCACACTGATTTTCGCATCGATCAAACTTCCTGCAAAGGTTGAGAAATAACGTTATTTCAAAATACACTCAGGGACGTTCACGGAGCTCAGCTTCGATGACCGTCCCTGTTTTTTTGCCGTTTCGGAAATTATAAAATCTCTTACTGATAGAAACTTGAGTAAAGTGATCGTTCACGTCTAGGCTCCAGTGCTTTTCGGGTCTACCAAGGCGCCCTGCGCTTTTGTCCACGATAAGAAAGTATAAGTTTTTTAACCAGGAGCTGTTTCTAGCCTCCAGGCGCCTTGCGCTTTTCTTTCTGCAGTTTGTGTCGAAAAGAAGTCGCACTTTCAGAGAATAAAGCGAATGAACACTTATGAAGGTTGAGTTAGTTCCATGTAAGATGGTTTAATGGACTTAGTTAATGAGGAAGGGTGAAAGGCTTGCTTCACTATCGAACTTTCGAAATAAGTTCAACAGCTCCTTGGGTGACCTTTATACACGGTGCAGGCGGCAGCTCTTCCGTCTGGTACAGGCAAATCCGGGAATTTAGAAAAAAACACAATGTTCTTCTACTGGATCTGCGGGGGCACGGACAGTCAGACCGTGGGAAGTGGAAAAAAGGCGATACATTTACAGACATTTCAAAAGAAGTTATTGATGTATTAGATGAAATCAGTGTCGAAAAAACGCATGTGGTCGGAATGTCGCTCGGTACGATTGTTGCCCAGACGCTAGCGGATCATTATCCTGAGCGGGTGAAATCGCTTATTCTTGGAGGAGCTATCATCCGTCTGGATATCCGCACAAAACTGTTACTGTTGATTGGCCGGACCTCTAAACGTTTCATCCCTTACATGATGCTCTATAGATTATTTGCTTATATTATCATGCCTCTTAAAAAACATGAAGAATCGAGATTGTTGTTTGTCAACGAGGCAAAGAAGATGTGTCAGAAGGAGTTTGTCAAATGGCTTTCTTTGACAAGACTTGTCAATCCCTATTTATCACGATTGCAAGTCTCAACGACTGCGATCCCGACATTGTTCCTGATGGGTGACGAGGACTATCTCTTCATCCCGCCAATCGAGGAAGTGGTTCGACGCAATGAAGGGTTCGAATTCATCAAGATAAAAAGCTCAGGGCATGTATGCAATATAGACCAGCCAGAAATGTTTAATCAGGCATCCATTGCTTATATTTCTAAAATTGAACAAAGAAAAGCCGTCATCCAAGTAGGGTGACGGCTTTTTCATTCTAAATCTTTTTGGACAGTCTTTTTTATGCGTTTACAAGTTCTAACTCTTCTGCCGGACCGAAGAATTCGAAGTTAATTTGCTCTTCTGCAATCCCGATCGCATGTAAATCATTAATGACAGACTGCATGAATACTGTCGGTCCACACACGTAGATATCGCTGCCATCTATAACGTTTGCCGCCAGGAAGTCACGGTTGATGAAACCGTCACCTTCATCGGAATACAGGACAGCATAAGTTGAAGCGGGCATGGATTCGTTCAATGTGCGTAATTTCGCATCGAATGCTTGGTGTTTGCGGGTACGTGCCGAATGCAGAAATGCAGTTGGCCGTTCTGGTGTTGTTTTTGCAATAGTTTCAAACATGCTCATCATTGGAGTGATACCAACACCACCACTGATAAGTGTGACTGGTTTTTTGCTTTCGGTATCCAAGTGGAAAACTCCCGCAGGAACACTGACTTCAACTGTGTCACCAACATTCATTTCACAATGGAGGTTAACAGACATTTTACCGTTTGGTGTAATTTCATCTTCCCGTTTGACCGAAATGCGGTAATGATCGCCTGTTGGCGCTTGTGACAAACTGTATTGTCGATTCAGTATATACTCTTCACCCGGGATGGTAACGCGTAAAGTAATATATTGACCCGGTTTGTATGAAGGCAGTTTTTGCCCGTCGACAGGTTTTAAATAGAATGATGTAATCACATCACTTTCGACGACTTTATCAGCAATTACAAAGTCCTTGAATGTTTTCCATCCGCCGTCCATTTGTTCAGCTTTGGCGTACATCTCTTTTTCGATACCGATGAAGACACCTGCGATAACTTCGTACGCTTCTCCCCAAGCTGCGATAATTTCAGGAGTTGCAGCATCTGCTAACACTTCTTTAATAGCGCCTAATAGATGGTAGCCAACGATTGGATATTGTTCTGGTGTAATATTGAGGGATTTGTGTTTGTGTGCAACTTGGACAACAGCTGGCAATACTGCTTCAAGATTATCGATATTAGCGGCTGCCGCGTAAACTAGGCCTGCAAGTGCATTTTGTTGCCGTCCTTGAGATTGATTGGCATGATTAAAGATATTCAGAAGTTCGGGATGAGCCTTAAACATATTTTTATAAAATACAGTTGTAATTGTTTTGCCGTGTTGTTCCAATACAGGTACAGTCGATTTGATAATGTTGATGGTTTCTTGTGATAGCATGTGGTAGCACGACCTTTCATATTTGTTAACTTAACCTTAAACCATAAAAAGGTTTAAAGATATATATTTAATACACCTTTAAAGAGTGTTAGAAAGTTAGTCACATTTCTTTCACGCAATTGCCACAAACGTTATAATAGGATTTGAAAGAGCGGTGAAATGATGCGTCTGACGATGTATACAGATTTTTCTTTGCGCGTTTTAATTTACCTCGGAGCGAAAGAACCTGGAGAGTTATCGACAATACAGGAGATTTCAGACACCTATAGCATCTCGAAAAATCATTTGACGAAAGTTGTACACGAACTTGGAAAGATGGAATTAATCGAAACAATCCGGGGACGAGGCGGTGGCATCCGGATGAAAGTGAAACCAGAAAACATCAACGTTGGGGAACTTGTTCGAAAGACAGAGGACGATTTTCATCTTGTCGAATGCTTCAAACCTGGATTGAATAGTTGTATACTTTCACCGGTTTGCCGGCTAAAAGGTGCCTTACACGAGGCACTGAATGCTTATTTGGCGGTTTTAGATAACTATACGATCGTCGACTTCATTATTAATAAAGATGAACTTGCAGCAATTCTGTTTGATCGTCCTTTATGATAAAATGAAAAAGAATATAAAAAGCAGGGGGCTATTTTACATGGAAAAGGTTTTTGTTTTTGGACATAAAAATCCTGATACCGATTCAATCTCTTCGGCAATCAGTTATGCGTATCTGAAGCAACAATTGGGGATGAACGTGGAAGCAGTGAGACTTGGTGTTATCACGAACGAGACGGCATATGCACTTGACTATTTCGGTTTCGAGGCACCACGTCTTATTGAGAGGGCTGCTCCGGAAGTGGCACAAGTCATCCTTGTCGATCATAATGAAAAACAGCAAAGTGTGGATGATCTCGATGACGTGCAAGTAATCGAAGTTGTGGATCATCACAGAATCGCTAACTTTGAAACAAACGATCCTCTTTATTACCGGGCTGAGCCAGTCGGATGTACAGCAACGATTTTGAATAAGTTGTACAAGGAAAACGGTGTTGAGATACCGAAAAATATTGCTGGACTAATGCTTTCAGCAATTATTTCAGATTCTCTTCTGTTCAAATCACCGACGTTTACAGACGAAGATCGGGCAGCGGCGGAAGAAATGATAGCCATCGCTGGCGTAGATGTGCAGGAATATGGACTAGCTATGTTAAAAGCTGGTGCGGATTTAAGTGATAAAACGCTTGAAGATCTTGTAAAGCTCGACGCGAAAGAATTTGCAATCAATGATGTGAAAGTGGAAATCGCACAAGTGAACGCAATCGATATTAACGAAGTCATGAACCGGCAAGCGGATTTAGAAGACCTTCTATACCGCGTCATCGCTGAAAAAGGGCTGGATCTATTCTTGTTCGTTGTTACGGATATTTTGAATAACGATTCGATTGTCCTAGCACTTGGTAAAGAAGCAGACCGTGCCAGTGCTGCATTTAATGTTACACTTGTAGACAACACAGCAACATTGAAAGGCGTCGTCTCTCGTAAGAAACAAATTGTACCTGTATTGACAGAAGCATTGAAATAAAGTGATTAGGAAAAGGTTGCAGTCCACTGGATTGTAACCTTTTTTGCTTTAAGGAGGGATATATGGCGTCTGAAATGCCCCTCAAAGTTTATAGATTGCCCATAACAATCCGCAACAGACTAATCAAAGGCGCATAATCCAATTCGGTCACTTAAACAAATGCCGTAAATATCTCTGAGGGTCATTCAAGAAGTCCTTCGTCATACTGACATGCCTGATGTCATCAAACGATACATTTATGAGTTCTCCATCTTGAATCTCATACAAATCTGCACCGGGGTAGGCCATTAGAATCGGCGAATGGGTTGAGATAAGGAATCGAGCACCTTCGGCAATCATATCGTGGAGAATCGCCAGTAGGGTTAGTTGCCGATTTGGGGACAATGGTGCTTCGGGCTCATCCAGTATATAAAAGCCGTCAGGTCGAAAGCGAGCTTGAAACAAGTCAAGAAAACTTTCCCCATGTGAACGCTTCTCAAGTCCTTCTCCATATAAATCCCGAAGTTCATAATATGTTCTTGCGTAAGGCAACACTTCAAGACTATTCGGATCGCGCCGTTGTATTTCCTCCATTGTCAGTCGTGCCTCTTCCCGAATGTTGGCAATACCTCGTGTATACGTGATAAAGTCAGAAGCCCTGAAAAAGAATCCGTTTCCAGTTTTCACAGACCAAATAAGCTTCAATTCATCTGCGAGTTCAAATGCCGGGGAAAGAGAGCGGTCTAGATTCATATGCTCTCCACTGATTAAAGTGCTGTCGGCAGCTGCCGCGATACCTTCAAGAAGTGTTGTTTTGCCACTTCCATTGTCACCGGCAATAATCGTAACAGGAGCTTTCAATGTAAGTGATTCGAAATTTTGAATGACATCCGGATTAAACGGATAGCGATCTTCTGCAGTCCGTCGAATGCGTCTGATTTCACGTAAAGTCATACGAACACCCCTTTTCGACAGTATACCTGAAAAGGATGTCATCTTATATTACAATTCTAATGGTTTGGTTGCAGGGCCTTCGAGGACAGATCCATCTTTTCGAAAGCGTGAGCCATGGCATGGACAATCCCATGTTTCATCGCCGGAATTCCATCTCGTCCGGCATCCCATATGTGTACAAATAGGCGAGTCAGTCCGGGTCAGATGGCCACCCGTGAACTCTTTCAAGACAAGTCCTGTATTTTTTAAAGCTTGTAATAAAAATGTGCCAAACCCCGTTCGATCAGGTGAATAAAGGGCGGAAGCTGCGTTCTTTTTTCCGACGATAAGGTCGCTGATAATTCGTGCGCCAGCCATTGAATTCGATAATCCCCATTTTCGATATCCCGTACTTAAATAGACGTAAGGCATACTGGGAGAAATAATCCCTGCATAGGGAATCAAATCTGGTGTCTGCGGGTCTTGCGCCGACCAGCCATGCGTGAGAGTGGAAAGACTATATAACTCTTGCAAATCGGTGTATAGGCGGTTGTAATGTATTTGTGTATCACTTTCCATTCCAGCCTGATGACTTTCCCCAGATAGCAGAAAAAATGTTTTCCCATCAATCAGTGCGGTCCGAATCGACCGCTTCGGTTCATCGACGGCAATATATTGTCCGCGGAGCGGCATATCTCCTTCTGCGGCGACGATATAAGATCGATCGACTGATAATTTCATGATTTGGAGTCCGCGCAGGGCTTCAATTGGATAGTGGGTACATAATACGAGTTCAGTGAATGTGACTTCATGCCCTGATTTCAAAGAGAGCAGCCGTTTTTTAAAATCCATTACTACTACATCCGATTGTTCGTAAATACGGGCGCCAGCTTCGACCGCCAGCTGTGCAAGATGCTGTCCGAATCGTACAGGGTGAATCTGACTTTCGTTATTCAAGGTAAGCGTTGCGTCAATTTGAAGCGGTAATTCTGAATTTCGCCCAAGTTCACCGGGGATACCAAGCTCCTTATAGGCTTTCATTTCATAATGGAGTAAATCAGTGCCGAGCTTTGATTGGGAATAAAGAATTGAATCAGCTGCTTTTAGTTCATCTTTTATAGCAATAGATTTCCCGAATTGAACGGCATCTTCATTTACATCAAAATACAGTTTGGCGTTGTCTCGTCCAAACTGTTTCAGTAATTTGGCGTAAACAAAATCATGTTGGGCAGTCAGTTTACCAGTGGAGTTACCCGTCGCCCCCGCTAGAATTGTATCTTTTTCAAGAAGGATGACGTTTTTTCCTTCCTTTGCTAAAAAATAAGCATTGGCAATTCCACTCAATCCGCCTCCGATAATACAGACATCACATGTGACATCCCCCTCGATTTTTGGGTATAGTTCCTGTGGATACGCGGTATTGAGCCATAATGAATTGTACATAAAATAACCTCCGTCAAGTATGCTTGAAATAGCAGTAAGCATATTCATTGTTACCTTCTTTGATGAAATTTAAAATAGAAGGAGGAAGGGTGGTTGAAAATAATGAAAATTGAAATATGGTCAGATTATGTTTGCCCTTTTTGTTATATTGGTAAACGTAGATTAGAAGAGGCGTTGGAGCAAACTGGTCTCGGGGAAAGTGCCGAAATCGTGTTCAAGGCATATGAACTGGATCCGAATTCGCCAGTGGAATCCGACATACCCATGCAGGTAGGACTAGCGGAGAAGTATGGAATGAGTATTGAAGAGGCAAAAAAGATGACTGATAACGTAGCGGTTCAAGCGGAAACGGTTGGACTGAACTATAATTTTGACAAAATGACACCAGCAAACACATTCAATGCACATCGTCTTGCGAAACTAGCCGAACAGGAAGGTGTCGATAAAACGGTATCTGAACAATTACTGCAGGCATATTTCATTGACGGAGAAAAAATTGGTAAGGACGATGTGCTGCTTCGTATTGCTGAAGGAGCAGGGATTTCCAGAGACCGTGCAAAAGAAGTACTAGATTCTGACGAGTTTGCAGATGACGTAAAAATGGATATTGCAGAAGCTCAGCAAATAGGCGTGAAAGGTGTGCCGTTTTTCGTCATTAATCGTAAATACGCGATTTCTGGAGCGCAGCCGGCCGAAGCATTTGCGGATGCACTTCGAAAAGCTGCAGAAGAAGCTTAATGAAATAAAAACCGGCCATGTGATCATAATGATCGCATGGCCGGTTTTGTTAACTTACTAATAAATGTCCAAACTTCAAGTGCCATCCCTCGGAGCATAAGTTATATCAGCTAGGAAGGATTGAATTGCATCTTTCCCTAGCGAAACATCCGCTTCGCCAATCTGATTTATGTCTGTCCGGGTTAAACAGCATCTTGAGCGTTTCTTATTATTCTGCTGGATTTGCTTGCAGATCGATTGTGATTTTAATATCATCTCCAACAAGAACGCCGCCTGCTTCAAGCGCTTGGTTCCAAGTAAGGCCGAATTCTTTTCTTGAAATTTTACCTTCAACTTCGAATGCAGCTATATCTACGCCCCAAGGGTTTTTTGCTGTTCCTTCGTACTCGGCTTCGAATGTAACTTTTTTCGTTACGTCTTTAACAGTCATGTCGCCAGTGACGTCATATTTGTTATCGCTTTTTTTCGCGATATCTGTTGAAACAAATGTTAGATTCGGATATGTTTCCACATCAAAGAAGTCTGCAGAACGAAGGTGATTATCGCGATCATCACTGTTTGTATGGATTGTAGAAGCATCGATTTTAAAATTGATTTTAGCACCTGTCAAATCTTCAGGATTACCTTCAATTGTACCCTCTACTCCAGTGAAACGCCCTCTTACTTTAGAAACCATCATATGTTTTACTGAAAAACCAACACCTGTATGTGAAGCATCTACTGTCCATTTTGTCATTACAAAAACATCCCCTCTGAATAAGTATAGTCTTACTATATTCTAGATATATCTCGAAGTCAAGGTATTTTTATGATTTAAATTTGAATAGGGTAAACAGTGGGATTTTACACTCAATAATAATTCCTTGTCAAAAGAAAAGTTTGCAAGCATACTATTAAAGATGAAAAGCTTTATATTGAAAGGGTTGAATGTTGATGTCGAAGCATCAATGGTTTGAAGAACTTCAGAAAAAAATTAAGCGAGGCACATTATTAATAGACGAACCACTGTGTAAATACACGATGACAAAACTTGGAGGGGCTGCAGACCTTCTTGTCATACCTGGTACTATAGATGAAACAGAAGCGACGGTACGTTACGCATATGAAAATGAAATCCCTTTACTATTACTTGGCAATGGATCGAACATGGTCGTTAGAGATGGGGGGGTAAGAGGGATTGTTCTTCACTTGTCACAACTCAATGCGATTAGAATAGAAGGTTCATTTGTGCATGCAGAGGCAGGTGCATTGATTATTGATGTTTCAAAACAGGCAGCAGCAGCTACACTGTCAGGTATCGAATTCGCATGTGGCATTCCTGGATCGATTGGGGGAGCAATGGCGATGAATGCTGGTGCGTATGGCGGGGAAATAAAAGATATAATTGTACAGGCGACAGTACTGACGAAGGAAGGCAAGCGGTTAGTTCTTTCAAAAGACGAACTTGAACTCGGTTATCGCCAAAGCATCATTTCAACAAACGGCTATTACGTTCTCTCAGCAGATTTCCAGCTCACAGTAGGAGATCAGGAAGTCATTGATGAGAAAGTGTCAGATCTGACCTTCCAGCGCCAGTCAAAGCAACCGCTAGAATATCCTTCGGCTGGAAGCGTGTTCAAACGACCTCCGGGCTATTTTGCAGGCAAGCTTATTCAAGATTGCGGCATGCAAGGGAAAGGGCATGGCGGAGCAGAAGTATCACTGAAGCATGCCGGTTTTATCATTAATAAAAATAATGCGACCGCTTCTGATTACATTGAGACAATTGAAATGGTGAAAGCGGAAGTAAAGAAAAGATTCGATGTCGATTTGGAACTTGAAGTGAAAATCGTTGGTGAAGAAATAGCAGAATGAAAAAACGGATGACCCAATAACTGGGCCATCCGTTTTTTTTCATGCTTAGGAAACGATAAAAACTCATAATATAGATAAGCCATGACGTAGAGACTTCAAATCCAGACTTAAGTGTTCGGGGGCTGAAGCCAACCCGTCTGTGAGGCTAAGTACGCCTCCTTATACATATATGGGGCTAGGATACGGCCGGCGATTTTCTTATTACCGGGCGGTTTTACAAGAGAGCAGGGAAGGGTCGGTCACCTGGTCGTCTGTAATGTGTACTTGACACATTTTATTGTTGCTCATGAATTTAAAAATCCCGTTATTAAAGTCAGTCCCGATTTCTTTGAAGAAAATACCTTCAAAACGAACTCCTTTGGACAGCGTGAAGTTGACGCGGAAACCGTTGCCGTCTTCGACTAAGTAAGCACGTACTCCTTTTTCAAACATGCCGTCAATTTCGTCTTTGATGGCGCGATCGACAGAAACGACATGGAAGTCAACAAATGTGATTTCCCGCAGCAATACATTCATGAACGAGCCTTTAGTAATCTCTTCCCATCTGCTTTGGGCTGTCTGGCCAAGAATAATTTGAGTAATGTTATGTGTATGTGCCACTTCCTTAATAACTTTGGCGGAAGGACGTTTTTCATTATCCCGAATTAAGAAGTCTTCTACCTCCAGCTCTTCAGCCAGTTCTTTCCAACGATCGATATACTCAGATTTTTCCGCGTCAAATTCATCATATGGAAGCGGGTCCACTGTTAAAATGTATAATGGACAATCCATGATTGCTGCTATTTTATGTCCGCGTCTAATGAGACGTTCACCATTTGGACCGTAGTAGACACAAACGAGAATACTCTCGTCCATACGACCTTTTACTTTGCCCATGACGGTAGTCACCTCTTAATTATTTTTTGGTTAGTTGAATTCCTACTGGCAGTTTTGATTGCTTGAAAACCAAACAATTATATATGAAATTGTAACAAATGACAAGATGCGAATGCTTCAAAGTGCTAAGAGTTCAGTAATAGTGTATAATTTCCTGTATAAACTCTTTGAGTTCCCCCTAATACTGTTAGCTATAGCTCCCTATTATCCCGTCAGTCTCGACGCAGGTCAAGTTTACCCTATATAATAATGAATTTTTGCAAGACGTATATAACACAGGTTGTATATTTCTGTAGATTTTCCGATAATTTATCACGACTATTTTAAAAGAAAAGTGTAAGTTTTATGACCTGGAATAATGGTTAGACCCTAGGGGGCCGGCCGCTCGGTGGCTCACAGAATGTGAGTTATGAAGCGGGGGAATAGAACTTCATTCATCCTTATTGCAATATACGTTGCAATCTTAGACTTACTGTTTTTATGGACTTACGTTTTTCTTAATCTGTTTAGTATTGGAGGTTTATATTCGTTGGCGATAACGATAGCTATTTTTATCCCGTTTTTAGCCGCTCTGCTCGTCCCGTTTATTTATAAGAGGGTGCAGAGTCGCAACATCGGGTGGTTTGTCATGGTCATTCCACTCGTCTTATTCATCTATTTTGTCAGTTTCATTCCTGCGGTAAGTGGCGGGGCAACATATATACATACGATTAAATGGATTGATTCTGCCGGAATCAATTTTACGACATATCTTGACGGGCTTAGTATGATTTTTGGGCTTCTAATCACTGGGGTCGGTAGCCTTGTAATCCTCTATTCCATATACTATTTGTCTGAACGAGAAGCATTAGGGCGCTTTTATATATACCTGTTGATGTTCATGGGCTCTATGTTAGGGGTTATTTTTTCGGACAACTTGATGGTGTTGTACGTTTTCTGGGAATTGACGAGTATTTCGTCGTTTCTTTTAATTGCATTTTGGTACCATCGCAAAAAATCCAGGTACGGTGCACAAAAGTCAATGCTCATCACTGTGTCTGGTGGAGTAGGAATGCTTGCTGGTTTTATCATGTTGCATACAATGACCGGGTCGTTCAGTGTGCGCGAAATTATTATGACGATTGGTCAGTATACAAATGACAGTTTGTTTTTACCTGCAATGCTGCTTGTGTTGCTCGGCGCGTTTACAAAATCAGCACAGTTTCCGTTTCATATCTGGTTGCCGGATGCTATGGAGGCGCCGACGCCAGTCAGTGCTTATTTACACTCGGCAACAATGGTCAAGGCGGGAATATACCTCGTGGCACGCTTTACGCCTGTATTTGGCGGAGAAGCGGTATGGTTTTATACAGTCACTGGGGTGGGGATATTCACGTTGTTCTGGGGTTCCGTCAACGCAGTGCGGCAAACAGATCTGAAGGCGTTGCTCGCCTACTCGACAATCAGTCAGCTTGGTTTGATTATGAGTCTCTTTGGACTCGGGTCGGCGGCTCTTAACGAAGGCTACAGTGCGGACTCGGTTATCTATACGCAGGCAACATTTGCCGCCATGTTCCATCTTATTAACCACTCTACGTTCAAAGGTGCTCTTTTTATGGTCGTTGGTATTGTCGATCATCAAGTTGGAACGCGGGATATCCGAAGGCTGGGCGGTCTAATATCGCTTATGCCTGTGACGTTTACAATCGCAGTTATCGGAAGTTTTTCGATGGCAGGATTACCACCATTTAACGGTTTTCTAAGTAAGGAAATGTTTTTCGAATCCGTATTGAATGTGCGTAATCTAGACATTTTCTCAATGGGGCCTTTGATGGGCAGCTTGTTGCCTGTTGTTGCTTGGATTGCAAGCGTGTTGACGTTCGTTTATAGCATGATCATTGTTTTTCAAACATTTCTCGGGAAACATCAGCCAGATCGTCTTGATCGCAAAGCTTTTGAAGCTCCAATTGGGATGCTTGTTGCCCCGTCCATTCTTGCCTTGTTCGTCGTAGGCATATTCTTCTTCCCGAATGTGGTCGGACAATATTTGTTGAGTCCTGCGATGTCCGCGGTTTTACCTCCATTTGAAGGAGCGGAAGGCTTTGTTCCGCATATACAAGCTTGGCATGGTTTTAATGCACCTATCATGATGACAATTGGTGTCGTCGGGGTGGGCGCGTTGTTATACATCTTTCTCCGCTATTGGCGAGGGGTTTACACGCTTGCACCGATGCGCTGGAATCTCGATTCGATATACAACGGCTTGTTGATACAGACGGAGAGAGCTTCATCGTTCTTGACACGAACTTATATGACGGGATACCTCAGGGATTATCTTGTTTATATATTTGTGTTTTTCATCCTGACAGTTGGCGGTGGTCTGCTATGGACTGGCGGTTTTTCACTCGACTTTTCTAACGATGCTCCCATCACGATTAACGAGTACATTATCATCTTCGTAATGATGGGCGCGAGTATTGCCATTATTTTTGCCAAGTCGCGTATGACTGCCATCTTGTTAAATGGTGTCCTCGGTTATTCGATTGCTATTCTTTTTGTTGTGTTCCGAGCACCTGATTTGGCTTTGACGCAAATTATTGTGGAAACTGTGACGACTGCGTTATTCCTCTTATGCTTCTATTTCTTGCCTGAATGGAGCAAGGAGAAATCGACTCGATCATTAAAAGTATTCAAGGGCATTATCGCCGTCTCTGTCGGAACTATTGTCACAGTACTTGCACTACTCGTCCAAGGCAATAAAATGTTCGAGTCGGTTTCCGTTTACTTTGAAAACGCTTATGAGTTGGCGGGAGGCAAGAATATCGTCAATACGATATTGGGCGACTTCCGTGCATTCGATACGATGCTAGAAGTTGTTGTGCTTTTCATCGCAGGCATCGGCGTGTTTACATTAATCAAATTGAAGGCGGGAAAGGGGGATAAGGACGTTGAAGATCAATGATGTCATTTTACAAACAGTGACCAAAATCGTTGTATTCATCATTTTGACTTTCGGCGTGGAATTATTCCTGTCGGGTCACAATAATCCAGGAGGCGGATTCATTGGCGGTCTTGTCCTTTCTTCTGCTTTCGTTCTTCTCTATTTGGTGTTCGATATCGAAACGGTCCATAAGGGAATCCCTTTCGATTTCAAAAAGATTGCGGCATTTGGTGTCTTGCTTGCAGTGGGGACGGGTTTGGGGTCAGTTATCTTCGGAGCTTCATTCCTTACCCAAACAGCCGCTCACTTCAACTTACCGGTGTTCGGGGAAACGGAACTGTCGACCGTCGTCCTATTCGAGGCGGGGGTGGCACTGACTGTTGTTGGTGTGGTTGTAACAATTATTTTAAGTATTAGTGAGGATGTGTAGCTGATGGAAACGTTAATAACGATACTCGTTGGAGTGCTTGTAACGGTCGCTGTCTACTTGCTGCTATCTAAAAGTCTGGTTCGAGTCATTTTAGGAACTGCCATCTTGTCGCATGCCGTGCATTTGCTATTGATGACAATGGGCGGGCTGAAAAAAGGGGCAGTACCCCTACTAGGTGAAAATGCGGAAAGTTATGTCGATGCCCTTCCCCAGGCGCTTATCCTGACAGCGATAGTAATCAGTTTCGCGGTGACTTCTTTTTTACTGGTTCTTGCATACCGTACATACAAAGAGACCGGGTCGGACAATCTCGCAGCATTGAGAGGGTTCAAAGATGAATAATATTATAGTTATGCCAATGATTATCCCTTTACTGACAGGGATTTTACTCATATTTCTGCGGCCGTATGTGAAAGTGCAACGGGTGTTTAGTATTGTTTCTATTGTTGGGCTCATTACAGTCAGTATTATTATTTTGAACCTAATTCAAGCGGATGGTATATTACGGCTTGATTTTGGAGGCTGGTTGCCGCCCTTTGGGATTTCGTTCGTCGCGGACTCATTTTCTATGCTGCTTGTATTGACAACGGGGATTGTAACGGGAATACTCTTAATCTATGCGTTCTCGTCGATTGGGCGGGCGCATGAGAATATGTTCTTCTATCCATTCGTTTTTTTCCTTATTGCAGGCGTTAACGGTTCGTTTCTGACGGGTGACCTGTTCAATTTGTTCGTTTGTTTTGAAGTGATGCTGTTATCTTCTTATGTGCTCATTACACTTGGGGGCAGGAAGGTCCAGCTTGTCGAATCAATTAAATACATATCAATAAATGTGCTGTCCTCATGGTTTTTCCTTGTGGGAATTGCATACTTGTACGGTACTGTAGGTACGCTTAATATGGCGCATTTATCAGTACGAATTGCGGAAGTGGGTCAAGGGCCGCTGTTGACAGTAATTAGCATTATTTTTCTCATTGTATTTAGTTTGAAATCAGGACTGCTTCTTTACTTCTGGTTGCCGGGGTCATACAGCGCACCGCCGACAGTAGTTGCGGCTTTGTTCGGTGCATTGCTTACGAAAGTTGGTATCTATGCAATGTTTCGCGTATTTACGCTCATTTTTTATCACGAGCCGGGCGTTACGCATTTGATGATTGGCATAATGGCGGCAATTACGATGATTGGCGGCAGCATTGGTGCAATTGCCTATAATGATATTCGGAAAATCGTCTCCTATAACGTCGTCATTGCGGTCGGGTTCATACTCGTTGGCCTTGCCGTTTCGACAGAAGTGGCGATTCAAGGGTCTATTTATTACCTTATCCACGACATGATTATTAAAGCGTTGTTATTCCTGATCGCAGGGACGATGATCTACTTGACTGGAACCGCACGAATTGAAAAGATGAGTGGGTTGATTCGCAACTATCCGTTGCTTGGCTGGTTGTTTTTCATCACAATGCTGTCACTTGCCGGTATTCCACCACTTAGCGGGTTCATCGGGAAGGTATACGTTGGACAAGGAGCGATTGAGGCGGGTGCGTTTGTCTTGCTCGCAATCGCTTTCCTATCCAGTATTTTTGTTTTGTATTCACTTCTGCGTATTTTCCTGAACTGTTTTTGGGGTGAAACGATTATCAATGAAGATGACGATGTACCGTTAAAAAAGGGGATGCTTATTCCACTTGTCTTATTTGGAATACTGACAATTTTACTGGGAGTTGGTGCAGAAGGGCTTGCGCCGTACGTTTCGGATGCAGCTCGCACACTGACAAATCCTGATATCTATATAGACGCGGTTTTAAATGGAAACCGCTAATCGAAGAAGGTCCCGTCCAATGGCCGGAAAGAAGAGGTGAAGGTTAATGCCAGCCCAGTTACTGTTGAATTTATTTATAGCCCTGCTTTGGATGCTCTTAATCGATGAGGATGAGCTGAAGTTTACGACTTTCTTTGCCGGCTTCCTTGTCGGGATTGGAATCATATTTTTCATGCATCGATTTTTTGGAACACAATTTTACTTGCGCCGTTTGTATGCAACATTCAAATTGTTATTCATCTTCATATCCGAATTAACCAAATCGAGCATAGTCGTATTGAAACAAATTCTTAGCCCGACGCTAAAAATAAAACCCGGTATTTTTAAATATGAGACAGTTTTGGAGAGCGATTCAGAAGTGACGATGCTGTCGCTTCTTTTGACGCTGACACCGGGGTCTGTCGTCATGGAAGTATCGCCAGAAGGAAATGTCCTTTACATTCACGCGATGGACGTCGAACAATCGCGTGAGGGGCTTTTGATGCAACTGCATAATTTTGAAAGAGCGATCATGGAGGTGACCCGCTGATGATTCAAGCAATGCTGACGACTTCGCTCGTATTATTCTCAATAACGATTGCAATAGCTGTCATACGCATTATTCTCGGACCTTCGATGCCGGACCGTGTCATCGGGCTCGACATGATTGGTGTAAATCTGATCGCTACAATAGCGGTCATTTCAGTAATAATGAACACGAAAGCTTTTTTGGAAGTCATCCTTATTTTGGGGATTTTATCATTCATCGGCACAATTGCCTTCTCAAAATTCATCGAGAGGGGTGTTATCGTTGAACGTAAACACGATCGGTGAATTCATCGGCGCATTTTTGATTTTGACAGGCGGGATTGCGAGTGTAATCAGTGTCTTTGGATTGCTTCGGTTGCCTGATGTCTACACGAGATCCCATGCTGCAACGAAAAGTTCGACGCTCGCTGTCTTACTAACCTTGTCAGGCGCTTTTATTTACTTTTTGTTCAGCCAACATTTCGTGAGTGTACGCCTTCTTTTAGGAATTGTTTTCGTCTTTCTAACGGCACCCGTTGCGGGGCATTTGATTGTCCGGGCAGCTTATCGGTCGAACGTGAAACTGGCGGATATCTCGACTGAGGATGAGTTATATGAGGTTTTGCATAAGGATAAAAAAGAAGAGGACGGGGCTGGCCAATAGCGGCTGGCTCGTCTTTTTTTGTTGAGAGAGTTGTTGATATGGTTGGTCGCGCAGGGTTTATGATCGAGCAGCCCTTAGGTTAATTTGGAGAAAGAAGGTATTTAAACAAAATAGTAGAATATCATTAAGGAAGACGGGGAGGGTATGGAAAATGGTGAAACAGGGGAAACGGATGGGGAAATGGACGAAAGTTCTGTTGTCGGTGTTTGGAGCAATTATCGTTTTGGCTGTTGCGGCACTAATTTTTGTAAATGTTTACATAGGAAAGTCGAAACCTTTTATTGATGGGGAAGTGACTGTGGCATTTCTGGATGAAGATGTGAAAATTGTACGAGATGAGTTTGGCGTACCGCATATAACGGCGGAATCGGACGCAGATTTGTACCGGACACAAGGCTATGTTCAAGCCCAAGACCGTTTATTTCAAATGGATATGGCTCGCAGGCAAGCGAGTGGGCGATTATCCGAAGTAGTCGGAGAAGTTGCCGTGGGGACAGATAAGAAATTCCGTGCATTCAGCTTGCGTGCGGCAGCCGAAGCCTCTTACGACGGATATGGAGATGATGCGAAAAAGGTACTTGGCTGGTATGCGGAAGGCGTCAATGCATTCATTGAGAAGGCGGAACAGGATGGCAAGTTTCCTTATGAATTCAAGATACTGGGCTACACGCCTGAACCGTGGTCTGAAATCGATTCACTGACGATAGGCAAGTATATGGCCTATGACCTGGGCGGAAATTGGGACAGCTTGGCAGTCAGGCACTGGGCTTTGAATAATTTCCCGGAAGATTTAGCGCAGGAACTGTTCATTACCTATCCAGAAAATGCGCCATCGATTATCGAGGCGAACATTGCGAATCCGGTCGCTGTTGCCGGTCAGTTCGACCCCGATCTAGTACCACCAGAGTTTAACGGCAGTAACAATTGGGTCGTATCGGGAGATAAAACAGCTTCAGGATTACCGCTTCTGGCAGATGACCCGCATCTTGGACTCGACACTCCTTCCATCTGGTATCAGATGCATTTGCAGTCACCAGGACAAAACGTCAGTGGTGTCATTTTTGCGGGAATCCCAGGCATTATTCTCGGTCATAATGAAAACATTGCATGGGGCGTGACGAACGTCGGGCCTGATGTCCAAGATTTATATATTGAAATTCCGAACCCTGATGACCGGACTCAATTTCTCTTTGATGGGGAATGGGAACAGGCTGAAGTGAGAGACGAGACGATTTCCGTAAAAGGCGGAGATGATATACCATTTGAAGTGATGGTCACGAGACATGGTCCAATTATTTCGGATATTCTTTACAAGGATGAAGATCCCGAAGCATTATTCTCGATGCAATGGACGGCGCTTGAACCGACAAAAGAACTTGAAGCCATAATGAAGATGAACAAGGCTTCCGACTGGGAAAGTTTCGAGTCAGCATTAGAAGATTTCCATGCACCAGCACAGAACTTTGTGTTTGCAGCGAATGACGGCACCATTGCTTATAAAGCGAATGGCCGTATTCCAATAAGAAAACAAGGAGATGCGCAATTGCCTGTACCAGGGGATTCTTCTGACTACGGCTGGACCGGTTACATTCCGTATAATGAATTGCCGCGTGTTGTGAATCCAAAAGAAGGGTTCATCGCCACAGCGAACAACCAAGTCGTCGATGATTCTTATCCTTATCACATTACAAAACTATGGGCACAGCCCTATCGCTATGAACGGATAGCGGAAGTGCTTCGCGCAGGGGATAACTTCAAGGCGGAAGATATGATAGAACTACAGATGGATCAGAAAAATTTATATGCCCGCGAGTTTCTGGACGATATGATCGGCTCGATTGAAGCGGAAGACACCGCCGGGAAGTATGAAGCTCTTGTGAAAATGCTTCGTGAGTGGGATCAATACGATTCCGCAGATGCAGCAGCACCGCTTGTCTTCCATAAGTGGATAAAACAATTGCCGATCGGCATGTTCAGTGAAGCGATGCCTGAGGACGTTTATAAGCTTCTACCGGGGAAAGGGACAATTACCGATCAAATGATGCGAGACGCGTACGCAGGCGAACCAGGAGCCTGGGTAGAGAAGTATGGCGGCGTTGATAAGTGGGTCTTTGATTCATTCGTAACATCGGTCGAAGATATTGAAGGATTGTTCGGTAATAAGGTTGCGAGTTGGAAGTGGGGAGATTTCCATCAAGTGGAGTTCCCGCACGCCCTGTCAGGTGCCTCTCCAATCTTTGAACATTTCTTGAATCCAAAAAAACAGGCAATCGGCGGTTCAAATGTTACCGTCCAGGCGGCCGCATTTAAAGAAGATGGTACTGTGAATCATGGTGCGCCTTGGCGCTTTGTAGCCGATTTGTCCGATTTGACGAAGGCGAATCATATTGTGGGACCGGGTCAAAGCGGCCACATGAAATCACAATGGTTCCATGATCAGGCAGATGATTGGGTGAAAGGTGAGTACCATGAAACCGTTTTGAACGGGGATATTAAAGATGGCCATACATTGATGTTGAAAGCAGGGCGCTAAGGCGCCCTGCTTTTGTTTTTGGAGTGCCAGTCAATCATTAACGCGTGCCAACCGATCCTATCAGCAGCTAGACCGCTCGTAAACGCAGTCCAACCGCTCATACCAGCAGCTAGTCCGCTCATAAACGCGTGCCAACCGATCAAATCAGCAGCAAGCCCGCTCGTAATCACGGGGCAACCGATCCTACCAACAGCCAGACCGCTCGTAACCGCAATCCAACCGATCCTACCAACAGCTAGATCGCTCATAAACGCGAGCCAACCGATCCTATCAGTAGCCAGACCGCTCGTAAACGCGTGCCAACCGATCAAATCAGCAGCAAGCCCGCTCGTAACCACGGGGCAACCGATCCTACCAACAGCCAGACCGCTCGTAACCGCAATCCAACCGACCTATCAGTAGCCAGACCGCTCGTAAACGCGAGCCAACCGATCCTATCAGTAGCCAGACCGCTCGTAAACGCGTGCCAACCGATCCTATCAGTAGCTAGACCGCTCATACCAGCTCCCTAACCGCTCATAAGCCCGTCACAACCGAATCTAATAAACTAAAAGCGGGACACCAAAGGCGCCCCGCTTTCAATACATATCTTCATGAACCGGCCATCTATCCACAATACGCCCCAGCCGTCCGGAAGTCTTTTCCGCATGAATCATCGACTGATACACAGCCTCTTCCGTTGCTTCAATCACCGCTTGAAATAAGTCGTTCATAATCGGATGATCGTCACGCAGCAGCTCATATGCATCAGTCATATGCGTGCTTTCATGCGGAATCGTGAAGCCGTTCGAAAATGCGATGATAATATCACCGCTTCCGTTATGGATATGCGTCCCTGTCCGGGCGAGCCCAATCGATGCTCGTTTAGCGAAGCGCTTCAACTGACGTTCATTCACAGGAGCATTTGTCGCGACGATAATCATGATTGACCCGTCTGGTTTTATGCAGTCCGCCTCAGACTGTGGAATCGATCCAGTAGCCTTATAGCCATTCTGGTTGAGCCATTCATCAATCTTGCATTCTCCAACCTTCCCAAAGTTTGTCAGTGTCAACGCACCAACCGTAAAGCTGACGCCGTCTATCTGTACAATTCGAGACGATGAGCCAATGCCGCCCTTCATTCCGAAACAGATCATCCCTTTGCCAGCTCCGACGGCTCCTTGTTCAACCGGTCCGGTGTCAGTGTTTTGAATCGCTTCAATTGCATGGACAGGCTTTACTTTCATCAGCCGCATGGAGTTCAAATAACTGTCATTGCATTCCCCCACCACGATGTTCAGGGAACTCGTCGAATCACCGATCAATGGGTTTTCATTGAGCATATACGATAAAGTACCTTCCAGCACTGCACCGACGCTAAACGTATTGGTTAGCATAATGGGGGATTCAATCACGCCGAGCTCTTCAATTTGAATCAAGCCCGCTGTTTTTCCGAAGCCGTTTAATACAAAACTGGCTGCCGGCACTTTTTGATCGAAAACGTTTCCGTTATGCGGCAAAATTGCAGTGACGCCCGTACACACACAATCACCGGCGTCCAATGATTGTTCCAGCGTTAGGTGCCCAACTTTGACCCCTGGCACGTCTGTTATGGCATTCCATTTTCCGCGCAACATGCACTCACTCCCTAAGAGCTTTTTATTTAACAATCAAAATCGGTCCAGTCACACGTTTTGCCACTTTATGACTCACACTTCCGAGCACCATTTCTTGAAAGGAGTTCAGACCTCGGCTGCCGAGAACGACAAGGTCGAATTCACCACTATTGGCAAACTGAATGATAATCGGTCCAGGGTCACCATGTTTGATGACAAGTTTATAGGGAATTTCCAATTGCTCGAAAGCCTTTTCGATAGGTATAAGTCGCTTCTTTCGATCGATATGAAGATCATCACTGCCCGCATTATGGATAACATCTGTACGTGTCCGGTCAAAGTCCAGGACATAGAGGACTTCAACGACCGCTCCGGAGCTCAATCCCGCTAACTGAGCGGCATGTCTAGCGGCGCGGTGCGAGTTTTCTGAGCCGTCGACCGCAACTAGTATTCGTTTATACATTTGAACTCCTCCTTCACTTCACATACGGGACGAACAAGCTATCGAACAGATGTGCACTTGAAGCATCCAAACCAATCACTTCAATATCGACATGATTCAGATTCAATTAGGCCACTAACTTGTCAACTGCACCTGGGCCTGAATAATCCCATATGCGTACTTTCGTAAAGTCTATGACGAGTCGGCTTCCTTCTTTCACATCATCGAAATCATTCATGAAATCTTGTACAGAAGCGAAAAACAATTGTCCCCGGATACTATAAATGTTCTGCAAAGTATTGCCGGAGACCTTCTTTTTGACTGTTTTTTGGAGATTTTTGCGGTAAATAAAATTGCACTTAAAATGGTCCCCGCGAGGCGCTATTTTCAAGTATTTGAATGAAAACCAATCGAATATACCATTACCATAATGGCAGCTAAAACTGGCATAGATATTAACACCACCCATTCCCCTAGAACGACGATTAAAAACATAAGAACGATCTCGGCCTCCAGACCGATCATCGAAGCCCCAACCATGCCACCGAAGAAACCAGTAAGCGGCGATTCCAACAATTCGATAATTGATAACGCCAGTGCCGTCTGAAAGATGATCTTTAGTGTTTCAAAGTTGAAAGGCACGTCAGGAATTAAGAACGTAGGCAACATTTGTGAAATCGTCCCAAGATTGCCGACATTTAGGGCGTCAATTCCAAACAGCAGAACAACAGCGGTTAAAGATAAAATGGCGACAAGCCTTGCCGGCACTGCTTAGAACACGTAAGGGAATAAATAAACAATCGCAAGAGTCGCAAGGACAAGTATGTACGTCATGACGGACATGCCAAAAATATATTGGATTTGTGCACTGAATATTAAGATGGCTAATGCATTGACGAAGCCCATCATAACCGCACGCGGAATGAATTTTATGAACCTTGCAATTTTCAGCATTCCCCATGGGACTTGTAAAACACCGGTTAAAATAGTGGCTGCAAACAAATACTATATCCATGCTCTTTTAACTAATAACACCATAGCGAGTGCCATCACACCCGTTGCAGCAGAAATCATTCCCGGTCCTCCGCCGACGAATGCAATAATGACGGCAATGCTGAACAAAGCGTATAAACCAGCCATGTCAGCCTGCCACTCTATACCAGAAACTAAGGTTGTGTCTATATCGATAAATTCGTATGTCAATGTCTAGAAAGTCAATAACAATCAAACGGTCGTTTGATTAGCCTTGCAACTGCAAAGAACATTGCATATACTTAAGTTAATCAAACAATCATTTGAATGAGGTGGGATTATGACGATAAAAGAAGTATGTGATGTGACAACGGTTCACGAGGAAATCGTAGAACGGGTGCAGCAAGCGTTGCCCGATATGGGGGCTGCGGTCAGAATTTTTAAGGCGTTGGCAGATGAAACTAGATTGAAAATTGCTTTTTCATTGACGCTTGAAGAAGAAATGTGTGTTTGTGATGTTGCGGCAGTGATTGGTTCATCCGTTGCGACAGCTTCCCATCATCTGCGTTATTTGCGCGAACATGCACTTGCAAAATCAAAGAAAAAAGGAAAAATGGTCTACTATTCGCTCGCAGACGACCACATTCACCAACTCGTGAAAGTCGCACATGAGCATACGATAGAGGGTGTTGAGCATGGCAACGGCTGAAAAGAAAGAATACCGGTTGGAGAATTTAACGTGTGCTAGTTGTGCGATGAAGTTTGAAAAAAACGTTAAAAATCTGTCTTCTGTTGATAATGTACAAGTGAACTTCGGTGCATCTAAATTAGCATTTAGTGGTAGTGCGACGATTGAAGACCTGGAAGCAGCAGGCGCTTTCGATGGCATTAAAGTTGTCCCGCTTCAGAATAAGTTGATTGAACCGAAAACGTCTTTCTTTAAAAGAAAAGAAAACCTCGTTACGCTCTTTTCGCTTCTGTTCTTACTGATAGGAATGATTGTATCATTTCGCTATACGGAAACGCACCCAGCGGCGATTGCTTTATTCGCAATTGCTATTGTAATCGGTGGAACGGGCATATTTAAAACCGGACTGCGGAACTTGGTCCGTTTCGAATTCGATATGAAAACGTTGATGACGATTGCTATTATTGGTGCTGCAATCATTGGGGAATGGCGTGAAGGTGCGGTTGTTGTCTTCCTGTTTGCAGTAAGTGAAGCGTTAGAAGCTTATTCAATGAATAAAGCACGGCAATCCATTCGACAATTGATGGATATTGCACCTCCTTCCGCCCTAGTAAAACGTGGGGAAGCGTTTGTAGAACTTCCGACAGAAGATATTGTCATCGGCGATATTTTAATCGTAAAACCTGGTCAGAAAATTGCTATGGATGGAGCAGTTCTAACGGGTTCATCTACTGTGAACCAAGCAGCAATTACAGGTGAATCCATCCCTGTTGCGAAAAAGTCCGGAGATAATGTATTCGCGGGTACGCTCAATGAAGAGGGTGCACTTGAAGTAACGGTTACGAAGCTTGTCGGCGATACGACGATTGCGAAAATCATCCATCTTGTTGAAGACGCACAGGCAGAAAAAGCACCATCTCAAAAGTTCGTTGATAAATTTGCTAAATACTACACACCTGCAATCATTGGTATTGCAATTTTAGTGGCTATCGTACCACCTCTGCTTGGCGGGGATTGGCACGCATGGATCTATCAAGGCCTTGCAGTACTTGTAGTTGGTTGTCCGTGTGCACTTGTTGTTTCGACACCTGTTGCAATTGTCACAGCGATTGGAAACGCGGCACGTCAAGGTGTGTTGATTAAAGGCGGCATTCACCTCGAAGAAACAGGTAGGCTTGATGCGATTGCGTTCGATAAAACCGGGACATTAACGAAAGGGTATCCGGAAGTAACTGATTTCATCGTCAGTGAAGAAGTCGTTCAAGAACAATTACTAAGTGCAATCGCGGCAGTCGAATCAATGTCACAGCATCCGCTTGCTAAAGCAGTAGTCGATTACGCGCATCAACATGGTGCACAGAAAGTCGATGTTTCCAACTTTCAATCGGTTACCGGAAAAGGTGCTTATGCTGAAATTGAGGGAATGACGACTTATATTGGGAGCCTGAGCTGGGCGCAGGAGCTTTCTTCATTGCCAAAAGAAATGTTGCAGCAAGCGGCGTCTCTTCAGCGTCAAGGAAAGTCTGTAATGGCAATTGTCACAGGAACCGAATTTAGCGGACTGCTTGCTGTAGCAGATCCTATCCGTAAGGAAAGTCATGACGTCCTTGAACAACTGAAACGTATTGGCATTCGTCATACTGTTATGCTGACAGGCGATCACCAGGTAACGGCAGAAGCGATTGCTGCTGAGTTGGGTGTTACAGATGTACGCGCTGGACTGATGCCGGAAGACAAATTGACAGCGATTAAACAATTGAGTGAGCAATACGGCCGTGTCGCCATGGTTGGCGATGGCATCAATGACGCGCCTGCCTTAGCGGCAGCTTCAGTTGGTATTGCAATGGGCGGAGCGGGAACGGACGCAGCGTTGGAAACAGCAGATATTGCTCTAATGGCAGATGATTTAGGAAAATTGCCTTATACAATGAAATTAAGCCGAAAAACATTGCGCATCATCAAAGAAAACATTATGTTTGCATTAGGCTTAAAAATTATAGCATTGCTTCTTATCATTCCTGGCTGGCTGACATTATGGATTGCCATTTTCGCAGATATGGGTGCGACGTTGCTGGTCGTGCTGAACTCGCTTCGTTTATTGCGTGTTCATAAGTAAGCAGGTTCTATACGGAGGCGAATTCTAATGCATTTACAAGAATGGACAATGGAAGAGCAGGAGCAACTTATTCATTTCATGACAACTAATACGTGGCCTTACCATGACAACTCCGATCCGGGACGTCATCTGATTGAAAAAACAATCGAAGAGGGCGGCTATGAATCGGATGAAGTGAAAACATTCTGGGTAGAAAATGAATCCGGAGAAAAAGTGGGTATTGTAAAAATTTATGATCTGCAAGATGAGATACCCTTGTTCGATTTACGTATTGCAGATATGTCGAGAGGGTACGGCTACGGTCCGAAAGCCCTCCGTCTTGTGGCGGAATATGTATTCGGGCTACCAGGCAAGAAAATTCGTCTCGAAGGTCATACAAGGCAAGATAATCTTGCGATGCGAAAAACGTTCGAACGTGCTGGTTTTGTCAAAGAAGCACATCTTCGGAAAGCTTGGTTTTCTCCTAAAGAGAATTCCTATTATGATGCAGTGACTTACGGCATTACACGTGAAGATTTTATGGCGGGAACGACTACGCCTGTTATTTGGGAAGACGGAGAGAAATCACGGGCTTCCACTCCTTCTCCGCGTATTCCGGATTTCACGGATTCATTCGAATCGGAACGCCTCATCATTCGAGCGCCTGAACTTGGTGATGCGTCAGATGCTTGGAACGCGATTCGAAATTCTTTACCTGCACTTCGTAAGTGGATGCCATGGGCACAACCTGAACCGGAACTGCATATGACAGAAGAAAGCTTGCGAAAGGCAATTGCAAATTTCATCACAAGACAAGACCTTCGCTTCCATGTTTATCATAAAGAAACGGGAAGGTTCATAGGTTCTTCAGGTCTTCATCGAATCGATTGGTCAATCCCGAAGTTTGAAATCGGCTACTGGCTCGCTACGGAATTTGAAGGTCAGGGCTATATGACAGAAGCCGTTAAACGTATTGAACAATTTGCATTCGAACAACTAGGAGCACGCAGGGTGGAAATTCGTTGCGACGAAGAAAACATGAAAAGCCGCAGTGTCGCAGAACGTGCGGGATTTACTCTCGAAGGCATTTTAAAACAAGATTCTTTATCACCCGACGGTAATATTTTACGAAATACATGCATCTATGCGAAAATAGACTAAATAAGGAATGCAGCTTAAGTGCGCGACGTCCTGTCGCAACAGCTGCATGACCTACTTCGTGTAGGTCCAAGCTCTAGGCGCCGTCTAGCCCCGAAAAGTGCTGGAGGTCTTGCAGAAAAAGGCGTTCTTTGCCTTTATCTGCAAGACTGAAGCGACTCGAGGGGCTGGCGCTTGTAGTTAGACATTAAAAAGGGATGCCGACTAATGTCGACATCCCTTTCGTTACACGCTTCGTTTTCCGGTTATGAGGTTGATAATAAATACGATAACCGCAATTACAAGAAGAATATGAATTAGCCCGCCACCTATTTTAAAAACGAGACCGAGTAACCAAAACACAAATAATGCTACAATAATTAACCAGAGAATTCGACCCATGTGATTCACCCCTTTACTTTGTACTCTAAATTTACCCCCGACTATAAAAAGTTAAACATGGTGCGTTTGAACAGGAGTAAATGGGAATGAGTCCGGGCATACATACTGGAGGCGTTAAGATTGGCAACACCAGGTATGGAAGATTATCTTGAACAGATTTATTTGCATATCGAAGCGAAAGGTGTGGCACGTGTATCGGATGTTGCTGAATCATTGGCAGTACTCCCTTCATCCGTTACAAAAATGGCACAGCGGCTTGATAAGGAAGGCTATATTAGCTATGAACGTTACAAAGGTCTTGAGTTGACGAAAAAAGGATTCTCTTTTGGAAAAAAACTTGTTCGTCGTCATGAACTTCTTGAACAATTTCTTCGCATTATTGGAGTTGATGAGGAAAATATCTATGGCGACGTAGAAGGAATTGAACATCACTTAAGCTGGAACGCAATGGATCGAATAACGGATCTTGTTGAAGCAATGGGACAGGATAATGAGTTTGTCAGAAAATTACGGGTAATGGATCAGAAGGAAGAGGATGATAAATAATGGAACAACTTAAATCAGGCTATATAGCTGAATTAGAAGTGTTGGAGCAAGACGGTTCAAGATGGGTATTGGATGGCGATGGCGATCATATAATGATGAATGCATCTGATGCTGATGAAACGATCCAAGAAGGGGACAAGGTACATGTCTTCCTCTATACGAACAGGCGCGGAGAACTCTCTGCAACGATGCAAATGCCGAATATGACAGCTGACACGTTTGGTTGGGCACGTGTGATACGTGTTGATGATCATGAAGGTGTCTATGTTGATATCGGCTCTTCATTCGAAGTGCTAGTGAATAAGAATGATATGCCAAAAGTTCGTGCACTTTGGCCAAAGATAGATGATGCGTTGTATATGACACTCCGAATGGATTTGGGCGGCACGATTTTCGGCAGGCTCGCCACAGAAGAACGAGTTATGGAACAAATCGTCGAAGCACCAACATCTCTATTTAATATGGACGTCAAGGCCAGAGCTTACCGGTTGTTGCCGGTCGGTTCATTTATGCTCAGCGTACCGGAAAATTACCGTGTTTTTATCCACAATACAGAGCAGGAGCGGGAACCGCGTCTGGGACAGGAAATGAATGTGCGCATTATTGGCGTCCGTGATGATGGAACGTTGAATGGTTCGATGCTGCCACGTAAAGAAGAGCGCTTGGGAGACGATGCTGAAAAACTTCTGCGTTACTTAAACGAAGTCGGGGGACGGATGCCGTTTACTGACAAATCAACGCCTGATGAGATTAAGGAAATGTTCAATTTAAGTAAGGCGTCATTCAAACGGGCGCTCGGAAAACTTATGAAAGAGGGCAGAATTGAACAGGGCGATGGATGGACAATGTTAAAATGAATCTGGGACGCGGGAACTTTTCCGGCTTTGAATCGTATTAATTTGTAGTAAGAAGGGGGGATTTTCATGAAACGTCTTCTGACGATGTTGGCGGCGGCTGTACTGGCAATCGGAGTTTTAGTTCCGAGAACTGTCAGTGCGGAGGATCCAGTCATCAATGAAAAGCTTGGCGTACCGATTGTCGTATATGGCGCAGATTTGTCGGATTCTGAAAAGGAAAGTGTGAAGAAAAGCCTGGGTGTTGAAAAGGAAGCGGAAGTAGAAGAAATAACAGTTGACGGCAATGATCTTGTGAAATATATTGAAAATGGCAATGGTAAAGCAAGAATGTATTCTTCTGCTAAAATCACGAGGCAGGAAGAAGGTAAAGGGCTTGTCATCACGATTGTTACGCAGGACAATATTACAGAAGTAACGCCGGAAATATATGCAACTGCCATGATGACGGCAGGAATTGAAGATGCGATTGTTGAAGTGGCATCGCCTAAAAAAGTAACGGGTCATTCGGCACTCGTCGGTATTTATAAAGCATATGAAGTGACTGGTGAAAAACTCGATACGGAACGGACAGACGTTGCAAACGATGAATTGAACCTAGCAACGAAATTTGCAAAAGAATCTGGTGTCGACAGTGACAAAGTAGCTGAACTGCTAACAGAAATAAAAAAACAAATCTCAGAGAAAAACCCAGCGACTAAAGAAGATGTTGAGAAAATTGTGACTGAGCAGATGAAGAAACTCAACATCAATCTAAGTGATGCGGATCGTCAATTACTCATAGACTTAATGGATAGAATCCGAAACTTAGATATCGATTTCAATAAATTATCCGAGCAATTATCGGATATGACCTCGAAAATAAAAGAGAAAATTGGCGACATTGACCCGGGTTTTTGGGAAAGTGTGAAGGAATTCTTCGCTAATCTATTTGAATCCATACAGTCATGGTTTAAATAATCGAGAAACAAAGTAGAGTGCTCTATTGTGAAATTGAATTTCTTAAAAAGGGGGAGTTTAGATGGAATTCCAATTTGTTGAACTAGGCGGAGACGCTTTTGCGTTTCGTTATGAAGAAGGCGGAAAAGTGCTGGCTGAAATTACATGGACAATTCTTGGAGATGTTATGGTGATGGATCATACATTCGTTTCACCAGAACTTCGAGGCCAAGGCATCGCGAAAAAAATCCTAGACCGTGCGGCTGACTATGCACGGGAACAAGAGCTGAAAATGGAACCTGTCTGCTCATATGTAGTGACAGCGTTTGAACGTTATAAAGATTATGATGACGTCAAAGTATAAAAAATAGCATAATAAAAGGCAATCCGTTTTATAGATACAACGACGGATTGCCTTTTAAATTTCATTTGAAAAAGTTGGAATCATTCATATCCCTCACAGTAATGTAATGAAGTACAATATGCCAGTTAACACTGAAGCACCGGCGACAGTATACATCATGTCGGATTGACTGAAAATCAGTTTTTTCTCCATTTGTATCGTCCCCTTTCTTATTCAAACTGTAATGCCTGAATACATACTAAATACCCCCATTTCTCGCCAGGGAAACATCTTTGTTGTATTCTGTCTAATAATGTGGGGGAAATGAAACCTATTCTACTGCTAAACGTATAGTCATATATAGATTAAGAGAGGAGTGTATTTAATGAGCCGCACTGCGGAAAAGATTTTATCGATAATAAGTGTCCTATTTACTGCAATAGGGATCATCTTAAGTTTTATGGTACTGGCTTTATTTAACTTTTTGAAGTCGGAGCCAACATTCCGTGTAGATTTCGATTTGGAGATGATGGCGTTTGACCCAACGCTAACAACTGCGGATTTAGATGTAATCTATTCGAACTTTTTCCTTGTTGGGAACTTTATGTGGCTGTTCATTATCAGCTTCATCATCAGCTTGATTTTAACGATTATCGGAATCGTTAACATATGGAATAACAAAAACCCTAAACTTGCCGGGATTATGTTCATTATCGGAGGTTTGACTGCGGGGATAATTTCTGTGACTTCGATCCTTCTTTACATTGCAGGTATTCTTTGTCTTGTAAAGAAACCACCATTGACAGATGAACCACAGTTTGTAGATGACCAGTATAATGGAACAATGAGACCTTTATGAGCTAGACAGAATAAAAAAACGCTTTCCCAAAATTAGAGGAAAGCGTTTTTTTAAATCACTAGGCAAGTACGGGATTATGAATATAATATACATATTGGGCTGTTTCCACAGGCAAACCTTCGAAATATTCTTCAAAGATATCGAGCAGTTCGAAGCCCTGGTTTTCATAAAAAGCTCGTCCAATTGCATTTCGTTCATCCACATAGACGAACAATTGCTGGGCATCCGAAAGTATAGACAACGCATACTCAAGTAACTTTTTCCCATAGCCGCTTTTTTGATGCGATGGTAAAATATACATAGCAGTCAATTCAGAATCGCCATCTTCATCTTTTTTTGTGAAATTGGCGAATCCAACAGGAACACCATTGCATTCAGCTACGAGCACGCAGGTTTTCTCCATACGTTTCAAAATCATTGCATCCGAATAGGAGCAATCGATAAATTTCTTCTGGATTTCTTCTGGAATAATATCTTTATAAGTTGCATTCCAAGTATTACGAACAATTTGTTGAACGTGCACACTATCCTTGGCAGTCATAGGTCGGATCATTGCACTGTCACCTCTGCATTTCTTTTGGCTATCATAACAAAAAAAGAGGGTAAACACTACCGTTGTAATGAAAATGATATATATGGGAGAGTTATATTATGAAGTGGACTTATCAAGAATTTGGAGAATTAAGCGGACATGAAGTATATGAAATATTGAAGCTGCGGGTTGATGTATTTATCGTTGAGCAAAATTGTGCGTACCACGAGGTTGACGGTCACGACTACAATGCGATTCATATATGTTGCACTGACGATGAAGGACTAGCCGCCTATGCCCGGCTGATTCCCGGGGGTGTGAAGTACATTGAACCGTCTATTGGCCGTGTTATCATCAGAGAGGACAGGAGGGGTACGGGACTTGCCCATATGCTCATGGAACGAAGCGTCGACTTTATGAAAAGTCATTGGAAACCTGAAAAGATTCGCCTGCAAGCCCAACACCATCTAGTTGGCTTTTATGGTAAGCATGGATTTGAAGCGGTTTCAGAGCCTTATGCCGACGATGGGATTCCACATGTTGATATGATTTTAATAAACCTGGAAAATGAAAGTTTCTAAACTGGCATATGCGGGTATACTCTATGCATAGTGTATTTTTATTAAATCTGAGAGGAATGATTTAAATGGCTCGTAAACGAAATAATAACTTATTGCTTGCAACAATTGCGGCAGGGGCTTACGCCTATTTCAGTAAAAAAGAAAATAGGGACAAGGCACAAGTCGCATTTAACAACATGAAAACGAAAGTAGATTCCTTCATTGAATCACAAAAGTTAAACCGCTCTCCTGAAACTAAAGTTGGTCATTCAGATCCTTATGATCTTCAAGACAATAAAATGGTAAGTGAGGGTGCTCAAACGAGTGTTCATTATTATAACCAGGAAGTAGAAGACGATGTGGAGATGACTCCGGAAACAGACGGACTCTATCATAAAAAAGAACAAAATGAACCTGGTGTGGAACAATCCTCTCAATAAAATTGAGGATTGTAACGAACAAAAGGCGCTTTCTATTAGGAAGCGTTTTTTGTTCTGAGTTAAGAAACAATAAAGTTGGGGAACAGATTATAACATAGAGACTTCACAACTAGGCATCAGCGCTAATAACTAGGGAAAAATTAAGTCGGAGTATGGAATAAAGAATAAAAACTTATTAACTATTGGCAAAGAGGTGGATAGGTGAAAGTTACTTATGACAGACGACAACCAGAAATCGATAATGTTCCCATTGATGAGATGAAGCAGCATGACTCTTATGAGAAAAATGAAAACTTTTTTGGAATGGAAGAGAAATTATTGAATCATCTGTTTCGAGCTGAAAAAGAAGAAGCGCAACAAGAGATTAGAATCATTTTGGATTCTTTGATAATGCATACAGAACATAAAGATATTGATGTCATAAAATATTATTTGATTAGCCTTTCATCGCTGGTAGCAAGACATTTGGAGAAAAACACTCATACTCCGCACAGGGCATTTGATTTCAATTTAGATTGTTTCATTCTGATTGACTCGAAGTTGAATGAAAAAAATAGGATTGAGTTTGTTGATGACTTGATTGAATTTTATACACATATACTTGCAGAGACAAAGCAGCCAGAACTAATACACGGCACAGTAAACGATGTCATCGACTTTATTAACAATAATGTGGAATCTGCGATGACCGTCGAAGAAATTGCAAAAATAGTTAATATTAGTACGAGCCATTTATCTCGAATTTTTCGAGAGCATACAGGTACTACGCTTGTAGAATATATTGCAATTCGTAAAGTGGAGGAATCACAGTACCATCTGCGCTTTTCAGAAGATAAAATTTCTGACATATCTGACCGTTTTCATTTTTGCAATCAAAGCTATTTCACACGCATATTCAAGAAGTATACAGGGCAAACTCCTAGGCGATTTCGAAGCAGTCTGGCAGGAGAATATTTTCGTTACACCATTAATGGGGAAGAAAAAAATTTCCTTGACGGTCAATCGTTGTAATTTTAGGACTAGGTAAGGTATACTTTTTAATAGTTTGAAATAGTGAAGGTGAATCTAATGAAGAAGAAAATTGGATTAGTCGCGATGTTAATGACCACTGCCGTTTTCTTGAGCGGTTGTGCAGGCATCCAGAACAAAGAAGGTACATTTTATAATATTTTTGTAAAGCCTATGGATTGGTTACTGCATTTTTTCAGTGATTTCTTCAATGGGAATTACGGCCTTGCGATTATACTTATCACGGTATTAATCCGGTTAGTTCTAATGCCGCTAATGCTGAAAAACTATAAATCGCAACAGAATATGAAAATTAAAATGGATGCGCTTCGCCCTGAGATGGAAGACATTCAAAAGCGTTTGAAAGAAGCAAAAGAAAAAGAACAAAAAGATGAGCAAATGAAGCTTCAGCAAGAAATGATGGGGCTGTATTCAAAGCATGGTGTCAATCCGCTTAATATGGGTTGTCTTCCATTAGTCATCCAGATGCCAATCATCATGGGTCTTTACTTTGCGATTCTCAATTCCACTGAAGTACAAACACATGAGTTCCTTTGGTTCAATCTCGGAGAACCCGACATGATCATGATGGTACTTGCCGGGGCGGTCTACTTTGTTCAAGCGCGTGTATCACTCTGGACGATGCCGGAACAGCAGAAGAAACAGATGAAGGCATTTATTTACCTATCGCCGATTATGATTATGTTTATTTCATTCAAAGCGATGGCAGCATTACCTCTTTACTGGGCAGTTGGGGGACTTCTACTTATCTTCCAAACGTATTTAGGCCGCAAGTTCTATTACAAGCATCCTGAAGTAGTGGTAGAAGGTAATGAGGGTATAGTAAGTGAAAAAGAAGAAAAAGCACCAGAGACAAAAAAAGATAAAGTAAAAGAAATAGACACTAAAGATGACAAATGAAAGTAGGCTGAAGAGAAATCTTCGGCCTTTTTTATAGTCAAACTATAGAATTCAAATCTACGCCCACATGGTATGGATTATACAGCCTAGGGAGGTTATCAAAATGCAGTCTAAATGGTTATTTGGAATTGGAATTGTTGCAGCTGCGTTAGCTTCTGTCTATTTCATTGTTAAGCTCGATTTGAACAATGCTGTTCTTTCGATGGTGGCTCTGTTTTCATTGACAAACGGAGCTCGGGCAAAATCATTTCGTGAGCAGGGATTGTTTCGTGAGTCGAAATGGATGTTATGGATGTCACTTTTTTTCGGTTGCGCATTTGTGATATTGCTCATTGTTAGTTTTATTGCATAAAAAGACGTTCACCGGGAACTGAAACCTCTGGTGAGCGTCTTTTTAGATGGAACGATAAATTCAAGTCAATAAACATAGCGTTTCTTAGTTGTCAGCACAATGATGATTGCTGGAACAGAACAGATAATCATACCGAGAAATGCGAGCCGCGGAGAAATGTCGTACAAATAGCCCCCCAGAAATGTTAGGATAGCCGTGCTTAAACTCATGGCGAACGCAGCGTAGATTCCTTGTGCTCCAGCAATTTGATCACGAGGAAGTTTTTCAGAAATAAATTGTATAAACGCGAAATGAGCTAAGCCGAATGACAAGGCGTGAAGTGCTTGAGTACCAATGAAAACAGTTATGTATGGAAATGAAGAGATAAGTATCCACCTTGCCGTGGATCCAATACCCGCTAGTAAAAACATTGTAGAAACTTTGACATTTGCAAGTAATCGATCAGCGTATGTGAAGAACAATATTTCAAATAACACTGCAACGTTCAAGATGATCCCGATATAAAAACCATTAACTCCAAGATCATTTAGAAAAATGAATCCAAAGTTATAATAGGACGCATGCGCGCCTTGTAAAAGAATAGCGAGTATCAGGACAACTGCAAACCCTTTAGAGGTGAAAAGGGCTTTAAAATCAATTGCTCGTTTTGTTGAATTACCTTTTACTGGGTTCAATTGTAAAACTGCCGGTGCTGGGCGCATGAAAAATAGGGTTGCAATGGCTAATCCGGCGATCATTATGTAAAGAATTGCTTTTTCGGTCCAAATAGCTGTAGCAGCCCCAATTAACAAAAGTGCAACTGTGTAACCAATTGATCCAAACGACCGACTTTTGCCGTAATGAATACCTTCTGTCTGCATTAAGATAGACGCGCCGCTCTCAACAGCGGGCAATATCATTGGATAGACTGCACTGAATAAGACCGTAATAATGAGAAGTACAATAGAAGGTGAATCGGGTAAATAGAGGAGCGCTAAAATAAGTGCTGCAAGGGACATCCATTTCATAGCACGAATCAGGGACAGTTTTTGTGTCAGGTATGGAAAAACAAGAAATGTCGATAATGATCGGGCAATCATTCCAGCCCCCATAATAATACTAGCCGCTGTTACGGATAAACCTTTTTCAATTGTTAGCCAGCCGGTCCAATAGGGAAGAAATACACCCCAAGTAAAGAAGAAAACGAAAAAACTGAACGAAAGCCATCTTTGGTTGTTCATCTGATCTGCTCCCTTACAAACTCCTTATTAATGGTAAATTAAATAATAGCACACGCTGACCACAAAGCGAAATGGTGGTAGACTAGATATATATATTGAGAAGGTAGGCTTAGTAATGAAACGAAAAAAAAGCTATTCTAAGAAAAGACATAAAAAACAAGGCAAAGGCCTTACAATTACGTTACTTGTTTCAGCTGTTATCATGATTGGATTGCTGACTTGGCTTGGATTGAATAATTGGGATGTGGACAAAAGTATAAAAAATGCACAGGAAGCCATTGGTATGTCAGTTCCCGCAGAGGACGAGACAGTTGCCCCTGAAACTGATGCAACAGTAGAAGATGATGAGAAGGGAAATGAACAAGAGGAAATACCCGATCAGAAATCACAGGAGCAAACAACACCGCCATCCAAACCCGCTAAAAGCGACAGTACAGACTCAACAAAGTCGGATTCTTCAATTGATAACGGAGGATATATTGAAGGTCAGGTGCTGCCTAAAGAACCAAAATTCATAAACGGGATTTTACTCGCCAATAAAAAATATCCGCTTCCGGCAACATACGCGCCTGGTGAAGACAAAGCAGCGCGTGCGGCATTTGAAAAGATGGCAGCGGAAGCGAAACTTGCAGATTTTAATCTCAATGCTTTCAGCACATATCGCTCATTTGAATACCAAACGACCCTTTACGATAGATATGTTGCTCGTGATGGTAAAAAAGCGGCAGATACGTACAGTGCACGCCCGGGCTATTCCGAACACCAAACAGGGCTAGCGTTCGACATAGGTGAAGTGAATTTTGAACAGCACTTTGCCTCATCATCATTTGGGGAAACGGGAGCAGGGAAATGGGTGGCAGCGAATGCTCACCGTTTCGGTTTCATTATGCGCTACCCAAAAGGGAAAGAACAGATTACTGGATATATGCATGAGGCTTGGCATTTCCGTTATGTTGGCAAGGAAATTGCAGATGAAGTTTTTAAACGAAATATCACATTGGAAGAATATCTAGGGGTCCAATAAATACTTAAGTGACTCAGATCCCCATAGAACAAAAGGGACGTACCGTATTAGCGGCGCGTCCCTTTTGTTTTAAGATAAGAAATTATAAGTTTTACAACCTGGAGCAGTGTCTAGCTCCAGCGCCCAGCCCCTCGGAGGCCCACAGGATGTGGGGTCACACAGACGTTGCCGCAGGACGCGGCGCACCTAGGCTGTGTTCCTTAATCGACTTATGCGTGTCGGGTCTACCAAGGCGCTTGCGCTTTTCTTTTATTATAAGATGGGTGAAAGTAATCGTGAAACTGATTCCTTCAATTTAATGAGACGAGTACGTTCCAAATACATTTCATAGGTCAATTCAGTTGATAATTTCATATCCTGTTCGAAAAGCTCAGCTAATTCATGTGATTTTTCACGATCATAAATGAAGGCATTGACTTCAAAATTCAATTTGAAGCTGCGGACATCGATATTGGCAGTTCCAACAGTTGAAAGTTCATCATCCACAACAATTTGCTTTGTATGCAAAAAGCCATTTTCATATATATATACTTTTGCCCCTGCTTTTAATAATTTACCGACATTTGAATAAGTTGCCCAGTAGACAAACATGTGGTCAGGCTTGTTCGGAATCATTATCCGTACGTCAATTCCAGAGAGACATGCAATGCGCAGCGCGTCCAAAAAGCTGATATCTGGGATGAAATAAGGTGTTTGAATATAAATATATTTCTTCGCAATGAAAATCATTTTTAAATAACCGTCTTTAATCTGTTCCCACTCAGAGTCGGGGCCGCTCGACACGATTTGCATTCCGACGGAACCTTTACGAGGGATAGCCGGGAAGAAATGCTCGGCATACTCGATATCATTTTTTTCAGATGCTTGGTTCCAGTCCAATATAAACCTTGTCTGAAGCGGGTGTACCGCACTTCCTTCAATTCGAAGATGTGTATCACGCCAATAGCCGAACTTCTTGTTCAATCCCAAGTATTCATCGCCCACATTGAACCCACCGACATAACCGATTCGTCCGTCGATAACAACGATTTTGCGATGGTTCCGGAAGTTCATTCGAGGATTGATAAGTGGCATAGTAGCTGGGAAGAATGCTTCAACATCCCCTCCGTTATCAATCAGTTCTTGCAAATGTCTCTTGCGAAGCCCCCGTGAACCGATATCATCGAAGAGCACACGCACTTTCACGCCTTGCTTCGCCTTCTGAATCAAAACGTTTAATAGCCTTTTTCCAAGGGTATCTAATTTGAAAATGTAATATTGAAAATGAATATGATCTTTCGCTTGTTCGAGGTCTTGAATAAGTGCATCGAATTTAGCTGCGCCATCATTAAAGACCTGGACGTCATTGTCTTGTGTTAGAACAGCATGATTGTTCCGGAGATGAAGGTAGATCATATCTTTGTAATGGGCTGTATCATCGAGTCTAAATTCCAAGGTGTCTTCTTCGATTGCTTCAATCTGATAGTCAATCAATTGATCAATTCCGATTTTACTTCGTCCTTCCCAGCGGAAAAGGTGTTTTTCTCTAAGCTGTCTGCCGAGTAAAAGATAGATGAAGAAACCGAAAAATGGAATGAAGAATATAACGAGAAGCCACGCCCAAGTCGAGGTAGGATCTCTTCTTTCTAAAAAAATAAGAGCAATCGCGAGAAATATATTCAATATAAAAACTGCAGTAACTGAAATACTGATTAGCTGAGTCATAAGCGACCTCCTTTACATATAATGCTTATCTTACTAGTATACCGGAAGACTTAGGAAAAAGAAGATAACTATAGCAACTAAATAATAGAAAGCCTACTTGACTGATATGTATTACTGGTTTAGAGTATTATTTATGCTACGCACTTATTTGAAAAACTAGGAGGAAAAAAAGTGAATACATTCTTACTTATTCTGAACATTGCCGGGTTGCTCTTGCTCGTCGGTATACTATATAATATGCATCGCAAAAAGGTTTCGTTTTCAAAACGTGTTTTCACCGGGCTAGGTCTCGGAATCGTATACGGACTTATTTTACACTTTGCATACGGCACAGATTCAACAGTATTGCAGGAGTCTATGCCGTGGTTCAACCTGATAGGAACAGGCTATGTTAAATTACTTCAGATGATTGTTATGCCACTCGTTTTCATTTCAATCCTTGGAGCATTCACAAAAATAACAATCGGCAAGAACTTTGGTAAAATGGCGGGTGTGATATTAGGGCTTCTTATCGGAACAACTGCAATCGCCGCGGTTATCGGAATTTCTGTTACACTTCTTTTTGGCCTCGATGCGAAGGAAATCGTGCAAGGAGAAGCTGAGCTTGCACGTGGCGTTTCTATTGAAGAGCGCTCAGCAGGGATTGCGGACCGTACACTGCCGGATCAGTTAATTGACTTGTTGCCTGCGAATCCGTTTCTTGACTTCACCGGTGCACGACCAACTTCAACAATTGGTGTTGTCATCTTTGCAGCATTCCTTGGATTTGCATATTTGACTCTTACAAGAAAAGATGAAAAAAATGCAGCCACAGTGAAAAAGGGCATCGAAGCGATTTATTCTCTGATCATGGGTGTTGTAAAGATTGTCTTGCGCTTGACTCCATACGGTATTTTAGCGATTATTGCAACCACCGTAGCGACGTCTGACTTTGCAGCTATCTATAGTCTAGGCAAGTTTGTACTTGCTTCATATGTAGCCATTTTGGTTATGTTCGGCATTCACTTAATCATTATTGCACTATCAGGATTAAACCCAATCACATACGTGAAAAAAGCAGGGGAAGTATTGATATTCGCCTTCTCTTCAAGATCAAGTGCAGGCGCGCTTCCGCTAAACATTGATACACAGACGAATCGTCTCGGCGTGCCTGATGGTATTGCCAACTTTGCCGGATCATTCGGCTTATCAATCGGTCAAAACGGTTGCGCAGGAATCTACCCTGCGATGCTCGCAGTAATGATTGCACCATCAGTAGGACAGAATCCACTTGAACCGACATTCCTTATTACCTTGATTGCGATCGTGGCAATCAGTTCATTCGGAGTTGCCGGAGTTGGCGGCGGAGCAACATTCGCTGCGATTCTTGTTCTATCAGCACTTAACTTACCAGTTGTATTAGCAGGACTTCTGATTTCAGTAGAACCGCTCATTGACATGGGTCGTACAGCATTAAACGTCAGCGGCTCCATGACGGCGGGCGTTACAACTGCACGTGTAACAGGCGAACTGGATAAAGACATGTACAACGCTCCGCTTGATAAACAGACAGCTGAAGTATAAGCCGTCTACCGATATACTATGGTAGACCGCTCATATAACATCGAGAGCGCTCATAAGCTGTTACAGACCGCTCATATAACATCGAGGTCGCTCATAAGCTTGTTGCAGACTGCTCATATAACGTTGATAGCGCTCAAAAGCTGTTGCGGACTGCTCATATAACGTCGAGAGCTCCCATAAGCTCGTTGCAGACTGCTCATATAACGTTGATAGCGCTCAAAAGCTGTTGCAGACCGCTCATATAATATCGAGACCGCTCATAAGCTTGTTGCAGACTGTTCATATAACTCGAGACTGCTCATAAGTTGTTACAGACCGCTCATATAACATCGAGGGCGCTCATAAGCTGTTGCAGACCGCTCGTATAACGTCGATAGCGCTCATAAGCTGTTGCAGACCGATCATATAATAGCGATAGCGTTCATAAAATGAAAAAATACCGTAGAAGACGTCATTGTCTTCTGCGGTATTTTTAGTTTGTTATTAATTCGTATGTTTCCATGATGAAGTCTTTGTACGGTGTATGTGGCATTAGTGAAATATTTTCAACTGCAATTTGAATAAGACGGCTTGCCTCACTGGAATTACCAATTTCCAACTGACAAAGGGCTTCGTATGCATCGTGCTCATAAAGGCTAGATAAATCAAAGGGATGATGAATATAATCCGCTATTGTTACTTTTTCTAAAAATGCAATGGCTTCTTTATATTGACCAATTCCATAAAGGGATTTCCCTTTTTCTAAATTGAGAAACGGAATGTATTCATCTGGCGTATCCTTTTTCTCCTGAAGTTTCTCTAAAAGTAAAAGTGCTTCTTTATATGACTTTTTGTATGAATTCAAATAATGGACTTCCGAGAACTCCGTGAAAAACAATGCTTCTTTGTCTTCGGCAAAATCCCCATATTGAGCCAACTTCTTTACATAATATGTGTATTCAATTTCATCTACCTTCATCATGGCATGCGCGGCAGCCAGCCTATATAAGTGGTCGATCCGATAAAATACTTGTTGTTCTTTCGAAAATTTAAAGGCACTTGCCATTACTCGGATAGCGGCTTCTGAATCTCCAACTGCGAAGTGAAGAACTGCTTCCGTATAGTCAAAATCAAGTCGTGTTATTGGATCGATAAAAGTATTAGTTGCTTCAATTTCGGAACGTTCTTGGAGTAGAAATTCCAGAGCCACGGTATAGTTATGTTCTGTGAATTTGACCATCGCCCGGAAAATACCGATTGCGGCACGTCTCGGAATAATGTTCATTCGCTCATATATGCAGGCGGCTCTATCAGCAATTTCTTGCCACCCTTCCGCTTTTTCGTAATAAAGACAGAAGCTATACATTTCTAATAGGCGCGCAGATTCGTACCCTTGTGTTAAATTTTCAGCGTACGGTTCAATGATTGAAATCAGTTGGGCATATTCATCGGTTAGTGCCATTAGTCCGGTATTATAGAGCTTCTCCGATTGCTCCAATATTTCCCTCAGTTCCTGCGTACTCACTTCTTCCAATAGCTCAGTAACTTCAACGCCGAGCCTTTCCGCGATATAAGATAGGCTTTCCATCGAAGGATTCGCCTTGTTATTCTCGATAAGGCTCAGCATGCCTTTCGTTAGCTCGTTGCCCGCCAATGCTTCCAACGTAAGTTTCTGTTGTTTTCTTATTTTCCGTATTCGCTCACCTAACGTTTCGATAAGGCGCACCTCCGAAGTTTTCATCATATAGTTTAATTATATTAAACTTTCTCTTGTGATGGAAGTATCTATCGTGTTAATATTCGTTTAATGAAGTTAAACAATTCAGACAGGGGTGTTTGTATGGAAGAGGTTTTCAAGCTTAAAAAAGCAACCTATCATTTATGGACGTTCACAATCAGCAAGCTTATTTCTTCATTCGGATCGCAAGTATACGCATTCGCTATCAGTTTTTACATTTTACAACTGACAGGATCGGCAACAAGTTTTGCGACGAACCTTATTTGCAACCTTTTACCTCGGACGCTTGTTGCACCTTTTGCAGGCTATGCGGCTGATAAGTATTCAAGAAAGGCAATCGTTATTACAGCCCAAATTGCTTCAACCCTTGCAATCGGGGGGCTTCTGATCGTTAGTCTAACTTCAGGATTATCCTTACTTGCTATCTATACGACAACCGTTGTTTTATCAATTACATCAACATTTTCGGGCGTAACGTTTAGTTCTTCCATTACTGGTCTAGTTGATGAAGAACGAATTCAAAAGGCGATGTCTTTAAATCAGATGTCCATTTCATTTGCGGCAATCGGAAGCCCGGCAGTAGGTGGTTTATTGTACGGAACAGTCTCGATGCCAGTATTTCTCATAATGTATATGATTGCTTCAGTTATTGGAGTGTTTCTCGAATCAACGATGAATTTCAAGTTATTTGCGAAACGTAAAGAAATAGTCGATGGGGAACCGAAGGAATCGATGATGCAGAGTATGAAGGCTGGATTAGCCTATTTAAAATTACAATCAATTCTCATGACATTGATTTGGATTGCTTTATTCATCAACTTCCTATTTGGTGCATTCCAAGTCGGCTATTCATTCATTCTTATTGAAAAGATGAAGATGGCATCGACGCATTTCGGATTGACGGAAGGTGCATTTGCGGTGGGGATGCTGCTATTGTCAATCTATTTGACGATGCGCAAAGAAGTGAAGTATCCGTTGCTTGTCTCAAAGAGAGGCATTCTTGGAATGGGTGTCATTATGGGAAGCATAGCAATTCCCCTTTTCATACCTATGCAATATAGTTTTATGTTTGGCTTTTATTTGTTCATCATGTTCAGCTTTGGAGCAATAATGATTATCGTTAATACGCCCTTGCAAGTAATGATGCAGAAAATGATTGACGATGATTATAAAGGGCGCGTATTTTCTATCCTTGAAACAATGTCGATGGCGCTTATGCCGCTTGGAGTAGTTATCTATGGGTTCTTATATGATCTATTCCCGGCACAATGGATCCTCATTGCATCAAGTCTACTATTGATTGGCACCGTTCTATTCTTAGCAAGACCGTCCGTCGTACGAAAAGCGCATCCGGAACTTGGGGATTCGAAAGCGTTGGAGGCGAAGACAGTTGTTGAATAATGAAATAAGGGGTGGGGAAATGGAAAGAGTTTTCGAAGAAATCGTCCATATTATGAATAATGATTACGCGGGTTGGCAAGATAAAAAAGGGTGTGATAATCCGGAATACTTCAGCGAGAAGATAAGAGGATTACAGGATAGAAATCAGCTTTCTAAAGAAACGTTTAAGGAAATTGTTAAGGATTATTTGATGGATTTCAACGATCATCATATTTTCTTCGCGGCGACGGATTTACAAAATAATGAAAAGCCGAAAGTCCGCGGATTTCGAGTCCGTCGTTTTGAAGAACGTCTTTATGTTACGCATGTTGACTCGGAAAATCGTTTAAAGCCCGGTATGTACTTCGTATCACTTGGAGGACATAGCATTTCTGAATTAAGGGAACGACACCATCGATTGCTAAACGAAAACCATTCTGAACGTGAAGATTGGACTTCAATTCTGTCACTTTATGATGTTGGTGAAATTGAGAGCGACGGGAAAATTCGGAATATCATTTCATTTGATTACTATGAAAAAGAAACCTACACGCCTACTTATTCAGTTCAGCAACTAGCAGATGGAAAAGTGGTCATTACCATGACGGACTTCGCAAATCCCGATGCCATAGCTATGGTGGTAACTGAAAATCAGGCAATCCTTGAATCGGCGGAGCAATGGATCATCGATGTACGTGTCAATTATGGGGGAAGCGATTCCAGTTATTATCCTTTACTCCCATACCTTTTGCCCGAGGAAGGCGTCGACTTGGCAGACGATGAAGAAAAGATGTTATTTAATTGCACGGATGCAAGTGCGAATCGAATAATAGCTGAACTGGATGAAGTTCTTAAACATATTCAAGACGAGCAGGCTCAAGTGTTTTTAAAGGTTTTTAAGAAACAATGGGAGAAGAACAAGGGGAAAGGTTTTGTTGAATTCAACTTCAGTGAAATTATATCTGACACTTTTATCAAGGGGAACGAACTTCCAAAGTCTATTGTTGTATTAACGGACGTAAGGTGTGGCAGTGCTGGTGATTCTTTTGTAGAAGTTTGCAAGAAATCTAGCAAAGTAACCATCATCGGTCGATCAACAATGGGGCTAAATGATTATGCGAACTTAGCAACAAAAAAATGGGACGAAGGATTTGAACTGATGTACCCGACATCCCGACTGTCCCGAATCGATAAAGGGCAAGGGATGACAGGAATCGGAATTGAACCGCATCTGCATATTCCGTGGACGCCTGAACATATAGAACGTGATGTGGATATGGAGATCGCATTTACAATTTCATCTCCGAATCGGCTTGAGATTACCAATTAGGTTGAGCGACAAAGATAAGGCAAACGGATAAAATTGAAGGGAATAATATTACCCTGAAGCTCATAACTTTTTTGTTGGATTTGTGCAATTGCTTTAAAGAAAAACCGCTGGGAGCAATGCCTCCAGCGGTTTTCTATTATTCAGCAACTGTTTCCAAATTCTTGAGCGATTTAGCAGACTTTCTGAACGCAACGATTAGCACAACAGAAACAACTGCAAGAATTGCGGAAATGAAATACATATTGCCGGCTTGTTGCGTGAAAATCCATGTAAATAATAATGGACCGATGATGCGCCCCATATTGTCCATGGAATAGGTCATCCCAGCGGCCGTTCCGTATTTCCCGCCAGACTCTTTTGATGTTAATGAAACGAGAACTGTACGGGCGAGTGCGTTTCCGGCAGTGAAGACACTAAGAGCAAATCCCGCCCAGAAGAGATTGGAAGTGAAAGGAATAAGAAGAAGTCCTAGTGCGGTAACAATCTGCGCACCAATAATCCACTTCGTTTCTGTTCCATTTTTGACACGACGGACGACACCGCCTTGAATCGCTGCATCCACAAAACCACTGGCCATGAATAAGTACCCAAGTTGAAGCGGTGTGATTTCAATTTTTGATATTTGGAACAGTTGGAACGTCGATTCAAGCCCGGCAAGAAGGAATGTCACCATGAACGAGAACAAAAACAGGTAACGGATTCGATATTGCCATAGTGTAGCTCCTCCTTTTGGAAGGATTGCACGTTTATTTGCTTGTCCACGTCGTTCGGGTTCTTTCAAAATGATTCCCGCATACACCATCAGGAACAATGTCAGCGTACCGGACGCTAGGAAAGGCAATTGAAGACTGACATTACCGAGCACACCGCCGATTGCCGGCCCAAAAATGAAACCGAGACCAATCGACATGCCGAGCAGTCCCATATATTTATTGCGGTTTTCTTCATCCGTCATATCTGCAACGAATCCAGTAACAGCGGTGTAAAGAGCACCGGAGAAAATACCGCCGACAACGCGGGACACATACAACAATGGCAAGTTCTCAAGGAATAATGCAAATAGGAAGAAGCTAAGACTGAAGCCGATAAGCCCTGTCAAAATAAGCTTTTTCCTCCCAGTACGGTCTGACAATGCGCCCCAAAGCGGTGCGGTGAAGAATGAGGCAAGGGCATAAACAGTCAGTAAACCGCCGACATGAACTTCAGAAAATCCTTGCTGCAAGATGACTTCCGGAAGGATTGGAATTATAATGCCGAATCCAAGATAAACAAAAAATTGTACGGACATAAGAAGAAGGATTGCTTTTTTCATATTCAAACCCACTTTCTGCTGAATCAATACATTCATTTTACCTGTCATATACTAAACGCACAAAGGATAAGTGTATTTCGCAGATAGCAGGTGTTATCGGATGGTAAGTGTCCAACGAAATCCCTGAAGTGTCCAACCACCCTTCGGAGTGTCCACCCATTTCAGAAAAGCCTCCAACAAACGGGAGAGTGTCCAACAAAATCCCTGAAGTGTCCAACCACCCCCTCGAAGTGTCCACCCATTTCACGTAAGCCTCCAACAAAGCAAAAAAATACTACTCTCCAGGAGGATATAGTGTTTAAAAAAGAACTATAGCCAGCCGCAGTGTTGTTATTGCTAAGTAAATAATGAAATCTCATGCTGTATATATTGAAATTAAGCATCGATTTCAACGCTACTCGATTCAAGATTGACTTTCGCATGTTCAACGCCCGAAAGTTTACTGAGACTTTCTTCTACTGCTTTTACACAATGCCCGCAAATCATACCTGTAACGTTTAGTACTGTAGATTTGTCATAATTTATTCTTCCTCATTTTTTCATCAATTTTGTAATTATAATAAGCAGTTCATCAAGAGCTTCATCGTCGCCTCCAGCAAGTCGGTTTTTGACACAGCCTTTCAGATGACCATCGAGCAGTACTTTTACCACGCTATTAAGTGCAGATTGAGTGACAGAAAGTTGAGTGATAATGTCGTCGCAATATACATCTTTTTCAACCATGCCTTTGATGCCTCTAATTTGCCCTTCAATTCTGTTCAACCGGTGAACCATATTGGTTTTTACGTTCTGGGGATGATGGCTTTTCCGGCATGATTGAATTGCTGTCTCTACTGAAATATCATCTCAGATTAGGTCTTTTGTCAATTTGCCGCCTCTTTACGTTAAGTTAAGTTAATTATACCTAGTGAGGGTATGTTGATGAAATCGATTTTTAAAATTAGAGGTATGAAACATTTACAAAAAGTCCACAATTGTAACAGAATTGAAAGATTAAAAAGTGGACAGGGGTGGTATGATTGTAGTACGAGCAAAATAGAACGACATTTACTTGTGAAAAGAAACTTTACTTATGCGTATTCGTCTATAACTAATAGAAAGGTCGAGGTGGAATAGATGGCTAAAGAAGTTGATTTGAAAAAGATCATCTCCAACTTGGCGAAGTTGGGTGTTTCGGCTACGATGACGAAATCCCGTCTGGAAATGCTGAAAGCCCTTGCGCCACCTGCACAAGACCCGCAAATTCAATCTCAATAATGAAAGTGATCTTATCTAAAAAAAGCTTCGACGGGTTTTACCGTCGAAGCTTTTTTCTTTAAAAGATAAGAAAGTACAAGTTTTTCAACCTAAAGCAATGTCTAGCTCCAGCGCCCAGCCCCTCGGGTCTACCAAGGCGCTTGCGCTTTTCTTTATTCGTCGTCATCCGAACTGAACATATACGTTCGATGATGAAACTTCATACTGAAAACGAGTCCTATCGCGAGCATATTCCCCATTAGCGAACTTCCACCATAACTGATGAAGGGGAGCGGAATACCTGTAATCGGGAGCAATTGAATGGTCATTCCGATATTTTCGAAGACGTGGAATGTGATCATTGCAATAATACCTGCACATATATACGTACTGAATGGATCTTTCAATTCAAGCGTGATCTTAGTCAGATGATAGATGAGGAAGAAGTACAGACAAATGACCAGACTCGCGCCAATAAATCCCCAATCTTCCCCAATCGTCGTAAAAATGAAGTCGGTATGACTTTCCGCAACATATACTTCGCGGCCTTTATAGCCTTTCCCGAAAATCTCTCCTGATCCAATCGCGTTGAGTGAAGTAATAAGATGACGCCCTTCATTCGACGAATAAGAATATGGATCGAGCCATGAATAGATACGTTCAAATTGGTAAGGCGAGAACCCAAGTTTGTTTTGAAGGAAATCTTGTGCATAGAGTGCCATCCAAAGCAATATTGCCCCAATCGTCGCAGTCCCTGCAAACACCGGGAAAATAATTCGCCATGTTATACCTGAAACAACAACGAATACCGCTGTAATCGCAATGAAAACGAGGCCTGTTCCTAGATCAGTCTGCATCATGATGAAAAATAACGGAGGGAATAAAACGGCAACTATTTTCCCGAGTAAATAAAAGTCGGTTTTCAATGTTTTCTTAACAAACTTTTCATGATGCATAGTAATCATGCGAGCCATGCCGATAATGAAAAATGTCTTCATGAACTCCGCTGGTTGGATGCTTCCGATTCCAGGAAGGTGGAACCAGCTTTTTGCTCCATTTCTTCTTGCGACCAGTTCCAAGTGTTCGGGAAGAATGAACAGAAGGGCTAAAATAAATACACCGCCACCATAAATAATCCAGGAAGCTTTTTTATATTGGTCAGGTTCCAAATACATTGTGATGGCGATAATGACACAACTGACAATGTACCATTGAATCTGAGAAGGTACGAAATTTATAGTGTATTGGCCAGTCGTCTGAGCTGAAGCTATCGCAAACAAACTAACAAGGAAAAACATCAGCAGGATAAATGCGAGTGACCAGTCAAAACGCTCCGTGGGTTTATTGTTCATCTTCATATATAATCACCTTGATTCCACTAAAATAGGATTTTTTAATCAGCCAATTTGTTCAGTCTTCCTCATCCGAGTCGAACATATAGGTCCGATGATGGAATTTCATACTGAAAACAAGACCGATTGCGAGCATATTACTCATAAGTGAACTTCCGCCGTAACTGATGAACGGCAGCGGAATACCTGTAATCGGAAGTAATTGGATAGTCATACCCACATTTTCAAACACATGGAATGTGATCATTGCAATAATTCCTGTACAAACATACACACTAAATGGATCCTTTAATTCAATTGCTACTTTTGTTAAATGATAAATGAGTATGAAAAACAATGTAATCACAATACTGGCGCCTATGAAGCCATATTCCTCCCCGATGACACTGAATATGAAATCGGTATGATTTTCAGGAATATATACTTCGCGGCTTTGAAAACCTTTCCCCGTAATTCCACCTGAGCCGATTGCCGTCATAGAAGTTAGAAGGTTGTAGCCTTCATCGGATGGAAAGGAATAGGGATCTAGCCAGGAATAAACCCTTTTAAACTGATAGCGTGAAAAGCCAAGTGTCTCTTCCATGAAATTCTGCGCATAGAGAGCCATCCATAATAACCCTCCGCCAATTGCGGCTGTTCCCGCGAAAAGGGGGAGAAGAATTCTCCATGAAATGCCTGCCACAATTACGATAGCTGCAGTAATCGCGATGAACACAAGGGAGGTCCCTAGATCGGGCTGCTTAACGATGAAAGCGAGCGGAAGGATAAGAACAAACATTATCTTGCCAAGAAGAAGAAAATCATTTTTTAAAGTCTTTTCCTCAAATTTTTCATGGTGTGTACTCACTAGACGTGCCATCCCCAAGATGAAAAACGTCTTTATGAATTCGGAAGGCTGGATTGTTCCAATAGCTGGAAGATGAAGCCATCTTTTAGCACCGAGCCGCATTTCGGCAATCTGTCCCTCTCCTCCTGGAGCGAAAAACAGGAAGACAAGGAGGAAAACGCCAAGCCCATATAAGTACCACGACATCTTTTTATATTGTTCAGGTTCCAAGTACATGGTCATTGCAATAATAAATGCACCTACAATATACCACCTGATTTGCAACGGGACGAAGTTAATCGGATACTGCCCAGATGTTTGAGCGGAAGCGATTGTAAATAAACTTATCAAGCAAAATAGTAATAGAATAAAGGCGAGCGTCCAGTCGAAACGATCCGCTGGCCTGTTTGTCAATTTCATTGAAAGTCACCTGTATTTCTTTATACTTTAGCACCTTTTAGTATAACGCATCGCGGGGACGGATGCATATCCTCATATTGGACGCATTTATCTACGTGAAGTTGCTCGGGTCTTGGCGGACGTGTTAGACTTGTGGGAAATTTAAGGCTTATTTTAGAGAGGGATCATCGTTGTGGCATGGGTTTATTTACTTATTGCAGGCGTTACTGAAATTATTTGGGCGACTGGTTTGAAAGAAGCGCAGGGATTCACCATTCTTCTGCCATCTATAATAACACTGGTTTTCATCGTAATCAGTTTTTTTCTATTCGCGAAAGCAATGGAAACGATTCCTATTGGAACGGCTTATGCTGTTTTCACCGGCATCGGAGCAGCAGGAACAGCAATTGCTGGTATTCTTTTATTCAATGAAGGGGCGGGTGCCAGCAAGCTGTTTTTTCTAGTGCTTCTGCTTGTTGGTATTGTCGGCCTTAAGCTTGCTGATGGGAAGGGGGAGGCTGAGTAGTGTCTTGGGTCATACTTATCATCGCAGGGCTATTTGAAGTGGCTTTTGTCATTACGATGAAATTATCGCAAGGGTTCAGAAATATAAAGTATACTGCATTGACAATCGTGTCAGCAGCACTTAGTTTCTTTCTCCTTTCGGTAGCCATGAAAGAATTGCCTGTCGGTACAGGGTACGCAGTGTGGGCAGGTATAGGTGCAGCGGGAAGTGTGCTAATTGGCATGGCTTTCTTTCATGAGAAAAGAAGTGCGCTGAAGTTCCTTTTTTTATCTTTCATCATAGCCGGGGTTACAGGACTTAAGTTATTTGGTTAAAGAGCTTACATATATTAATCATGACGGGGAGCCGTTCATGGTAAACTGGAGTAACGAAAAATAATAGATAGTGAGGGGAAAGCATGAAGAAAAGATTAGGTTTAGTGTACGGTGGAAAATCAGCGGAACATGAGGTGTCATTGTCGACTGCACGTGCGGTGACGCAGGCAGTAGATCTTGAAAAATATGAAGTGGTTCCGGTTTATATAACATACGATGGCGAATGGAGAAAAGGTAAATCACTTCAGAGCCCTGTTGAAACACTAGAAGAACTGCGTCTCAAAGGCGACGGTGGCAATAAGCCTGATAGCATCCATGATTTCCTGAACGGCGGAACAGATGATTTAGACGTCGTTTTCCCGCTTCTTCATGGAACGAATGGGGAAGATGGAACGGTTCAGGGACTCTTTGAAGTACTGAATGTTCCATACGTAGGGAATGGTGTACTCGCATCTTCCGCCGGAATGGACAAAGTCGTCATGAAGCAACTTTTCGCACAAGCAGGACTGAAACAAGTGCCCTATGTCCACTTCATCCGAACTGGATGGGTCAGCGGACAACAACAGTTAGTTGACAAAATGGAGCAGGAGCTCGGCTGGCCAATGTTCGTTAAACCCGCAAATCTAGGCTCTAGTGTAGGTATCAGCAAAGCGACGGACCGGAAGAGTTTAATAGAAGCAGTGGAAATGGCTCTAAAATTTGACCGGAAAATTATCGTCGAGCAAGGTGTGACTGCACGTGAAATTGAAATGGGTGTCATGGGTAACGACGAGCCATTATGCTCAGTATCGGGTGAAATAAAGCCTGTTGCCGCGTTTTACGACTATGAAGCGAAATATAAAGACGGCAACACAACACTGGCCATACCGGCAGAGGTGACAGAGAACGTCGAAAAGACAATGGAAGACATTGCTGTCCGTGCATTTAAAGTGCTTGATTGTTCAGGCCTTGTTCGCGCAGACTTTTTTGTCACAACAGAAAACGAAGTACTTATCAATGAAGTAAATACGATGCCTGGCTTTACACCGACAAGTATGTTCCCGCTTCTCTGGCAGAAAACAGGCGTGACCTATCCTGAATTAATCGATCAATTAATCGAACTTGCAGTGGAACGGCATGTGGAAAAACAAAAAATACAATATACGATGGATTGAGAGTGGTTGAACATGAAAAAACCTTTAACTGAAATCGCTGGATGGTTACAAGCGGATGGGCAAAATATGGAAGGTGAGTTCGTGACAGGCGTGTCAATCGATTCACGGACTGCTGCGGCGGGAGACTTGTTCATTCCTTTTCGGGGTGAACAAGTGAACGGTCACAATTATGTGGAGCAAGCGATTAAAGGGGGCGCTGTCGCAGCTTTATGGATGAAAGACGAACCACATCCCCCTGCTGATTTGCCGCTGATTTTTGTCGAAGACCCGGAGAGGGCGCTTCAAGAAATGGCACGCACCTATCGGGATACACTCAGGTGTAAAGTCGTCGGCATTACGGGCTCAAATGGAAAAACGTCAACAAAGGACCTTATTGCAAGCGTGTTAGCTCCTTATTTCAAGGTGCAAAAAACGGAAGGCAATTATAATAACGAACTTGGTCTGCCGCTGACGATTTTGTCGCTTGAGGAAGATACCGAGTTCGCAATCTTAGAGATGGGTATGAGCGGGTTCGGAGAAATTTCATTTTTATCGAAACTAGCTAAACCGCATTTTGCTGTTATTACAAATATTGGCGAAGCGCATATGCAGGATCTAGGTTCCCGTGCAGGAATCGCTAAAGCGAAATTTGAAATTATAGACGGACTACAAGAAGGCGGTAAGTTATTCTATGATGGAGACGAACCGCTCCTGCGAGAACTTATCGGGCAACATCCAGCTGTAGAAGCTATCTCGTTCGGCCACCAAAAAGAAACGACACTGTCACTTGTGAAAATCGAATCTGGAGATGAGGGAAGTCATTTTGAAGTCACAGGTTTACTTGATGCGGAATTCACAATTCCTGTCTACGGCGCTCATCAAGTGAAAAATGCACTTGCAGCTATTCTTATTGCCAATGAAGCAACTGTCAGCATTGCTGATATTGGTTCTGCTCTGCATCATACATCGCTAACAGATATGCGCATGCAACCGGTTATTGTTGAAAATGGCGCGTTATTTATCAATGATGCCTATAATGCGGCGCCGACATCAATGCGTGCGGCACTTGCTTTCATAGAGGAAACTGGATTACGGAAAGAAAAGTGGATTGTTCTAGCTGATATGCTTGAGCTCGGAGATGACGAGCAAGTTTATCATGAAAATCTGGCTAACGAAATTACGGCGATGGATCTGGAAGGAATCATGCTCTATGGTCCGCGCATGAAGTGGTTGTATGAAAAACTGGAAAAGAGCAACAGCGAAACGCGGCTTTTATGGTCGGAAAAGGATTACACGCCAATTGTGGATACACTTCAAGAATCTACAGGCGAAAATTCAATCGTCCTATTAAAAGGCTCGCGCGGAATGGCGCTTGAGTATATTGTGAAAGACCTGATAGGTAAAGGAACAGGGGAATGAAAACAGGAGTGCTGTTCATTCACGGATTCACAGGCGGTCCCTTTGAAGTGCGACCGCTTGTCAATTTTTTGAAAAGAGAAACCGATTGGCAGATTTCCTTACCGACACTCCCAGGCCACGGCCTGCCGTTGGATCTTGGAAAAGTGTCTGCTGACTCTTGGTTGATGGAAGCAGAGCTCGCGCTCAAAAAGCTACAAAAGGAAGTCGACCGCGTAATCGTGGTCGGCTTTTCGATGGGTGGGCTTATTGCCATGTATCTTGCGTTGCGGTACAAGTTCGACAAACTTGTTCTTTTAAGTGCGGCGGCAAAGTATATAAGTCCTCGCATCCTATTGAAAGAAATGGGAACCATGTTAGCGAAACCGATTAAAGCAAAATATCCGCCGAATACATTTTACCATTTATACGAATATAAATTGACCCACACGCCGCTGCGTGCCACATTCGAATTTTTACGTATCGTAAGAATAATTGAACCCTATTATGGACTTATTACAACTCCCGTATGTATCGTTCAAGGCGAGAAAGATGGAATTGTCCCGTTTACTACCGCTAAACATCTAATGAAAACACTTGGTTCCGAAAAAAAGGAATTCATAAAATCACCTCTTGGGAAGCATCATATCTGTTACAGCGATGACTGTGACAATTGGTTCAATGAAGTGCTTCGGTTCATGCAAGAAGATGTCTAGTTCCAGCGACAGGCCTCTTCCGCTTTTCAATCCTGTCTAGCTCCAGTAGCCAGACGCTCGGGTCATAAGCTGGCCCAGCTATTCGGCAAAAAACGCCGCTTCGCCGGTCCATCTTATGCCAGGCCTACAGGATGTAGGTCATGCAGCCATTGCCGCAGGAAGCGGCGTACTTTGGCTGCGTTCCCTCGGCTGACTACTTCCGCTTTTCACAAGTAAACTGACTATTACCACTTAAGCGGATTGATTGCGTAGTGCTTTTATCCATGTTATACTACGATGAACATTGGATACATTTACGTAGCACTCTTCATACGTGAAGAGTACTTTTTTTTGAATTTAACGGTTTGCTCATATAAGTTGGACGACTTGTCCGTTGATCGAACCGCTCGGCAAAGACCGGGCTTTCCTTTTCAACCATAACCTCTACTTATACTATAGAGAATGCAAAATATCGGAAACGTTCCCTTTTAACAGGCTCGAATTTGCCGTGCCTTCATTTGCAAATGTAACCAATTGTCAAATGAAAAAACAAAGGAGATTGATAAGTTTGACTAATTTTTCAGAATTAAATATCAGTGAATCAACACAACGCGCGCTAGCTAAAATGGGGTTTGAAGAAGCAACGCCAATCCAAGAAGGTACTGTCCGTTTTGGTATGGAAGGTCGCGACGTTATCGGTCAAGCTCAAACTGGTACTGGTAAAACAGCTGCATTCGGTATTCCTATCATTGAAAAAATCGATACAAGAAACCCTGCAGTACAGGCACTTGTAATTGCGCCAACACGTGAATTGGCTATTCAAGTTTCTGAAGAAATCTACAAAATCGGTGCTGACAAACGTGCACGCATCCTTTCAGTTTACGGCGGTCAAGAAATCGGACGTCAGATCCGCGCATTGCGCAATAACCCGCAAATCATCGTTGGAACGCCAGGGCGTATTCTTGATCACATCAAACGTAAAACATTGAAACTTGATGGCGTACAAACACTTGTACTTGATGAAGCAGACGAAATGTTGAACATGGGCTTCATCGAAGATATCAACACGATTCTTGCTAGTGTGCCATCTGAGCGCCAAACACTCCTATTCTCGGCTACAATGCCTGGACCTATCCGTAAAATTGCGGAAACGTTCATGAAAAATCCGGAAATGGTTAAAATTAAGTCAAAAGAAATGACTGTCGAAAATATCGAACAGTTCTTTGTTAAATCACAAGAACGCGAAAAATTCGATATTCTTTCTCGTTTGTTGAACGTTCAACAACCAGAGCTTGCAATCATCTTTGGCCGGACGAAACGCCGTGTTGATGAACTATCTCATGCACTAAGTATCCGCGGGTACATCGCTGAAGGAATCCACGGCGATTTGACTCAAGCGAAGCGTATGTCGGTTCTTCGTCAGTTTAAAGAAGGTAAAGTTGACATCCTAGTTGCAACTGACGTTGCGGCACGCGGACTCGATATTTCAGGCGTAACGCATGTTTACAACTTCGATATTCCACAAGATCCTGAAAGCTATGTTCACCGTATTGGTCGTACAGGGCGAGCAGGTAAAAGTGGAGTGGCAATTACATTTGTAACACCACGTGAAATGGGTTACCTTCGTATTGTTGAAGAAACAACTAAAAAGCAAATGACTGCTTTGAATCCACCATCATCTGACGAAGCGATCCTTGGTCAGCAACGTGTGGCTGTTGAACAACTTACGGAAATCGTAAACAAAAACGAATTGAGTGATTACACGCATCTTGCAACTGAATTGCTTGAGAAGTATGAAGCAAAAGACCTTGTTGCAGCGGCAATCAGATCATTAACACGTGAACCGAATGATACACCTGTATCGATTTCGGAAGAGCGTCCATTACCAGCACGTGGAAATTCACGCGGCGGTGGCGGTGGTTATAAAGGCAACCGCAGTGGCGGTCGTCCGTCAGGCGGCGGTCGCGGTTATGGCGGCGGAGCTCGTCGTAGCGGCGGAAGCGGCGGTAACGCTCCAAGCGGCAGCCGTGACGGATCAAGAAGAGACAGCGGTCGTTCACGCAACACTAAATCAGATCGTTAATACGAAAAAGTATGTAGGAAAGCCGGGTAGCGCAATTAGCGCACACCCGGCTTTTTTGTACATTTTAAAGTCCACAACTTTGTGTAGAAACTAGCCTAGGTTCCTGTTGAACTAGACAATATAAAGTTAAAAGTAAACAACTTAATACAAACCATCATACAGAACCCTAAATACAATCTTGTGAAATGAAACATTTCACGTCCTGAATCGTATAGAATAAGTTAGAAGGGAGAGGTGTTTATATGAGAGAGCAACCGGTGAACCGGATTTCGGAAAAAGGGTTAAAAGTTTGGAGATTATACGGGATTATACAAACAGCATTCTTATTACTCGTAGCAATTGGGGCGGGTGTATTGACTTACATATTTAAAGGTCCGTGGTGGATATATGCAGTGGCTGCAACGGTCGTCATTCTATATGCGTACTTTTTTATTTATTTATTCCCTAAAGTAAGATGGAGACGTTGGCGCTATGAAGTACGAGAATCGGAAATTGAGCTGCAACATGGTATTTTCATCGTTAAGCGCACATTAATCCCGATGGTGCGTGTTCAGCACGTAGACACGGCGCAAGGGCCTATTTTGCGGAAGTACGACTTGGCTGAAATCACGGTTTCTACAGCAGCGACAAATCATACTATCCCTGCTCTTGTAATGGAAGAGGCAGATGAACTTCGTAGCAGAATATCAGCGCTTGCAAGGGTGGCGGAAGAAGATGTCTGAGACACGCTATAAGTTACACTGGATTACAGCAATTATAGAAGTGTTGAAAACGGCAAAAGAAGCAATCTTGCCGATCATTGTGCTTGTGTTCGCCAATGGTCTGAATGATTTGGGGTCTGGTAAATGGTATTTAGATTATTTAACCTTTATCATTTTCGGAGTTCTTATTATTGTATTTTTCATTACAGGAATTATTAAGTGGAAGCGTTTCGAATACTGGTTCGAAGACAATGAACTTCGTATTGAATATGGGTTATTTGTAAAAAAGAAACGTTATATTCCGTTTGACCGGATTCAAAGCCTGGATTATACGGAAGGGATTTTGCACCGGCCTTTCAAACTTGTCAAAGTAAAAGTGGAAACAGCAGGCAACTCCTCTTCCAAAAAGTCGGAAGCAGAACTGACTGCGATTACGAAAGAGGCAGCAAATAGGATTGAAAAGAAAATAGCACAGGCGAAAACTGGCAAAAAGGAAGTTTGGCAGGAAAATGGAGTGCTGGCGGAAGATATCCAGGCAGTGGAAGAACCGCAAACGAAATCCGTTTTTACGATGTCGTCAAAAGGATTGCTAATCCTGGCAACTACATCGGGCGGAATTGGGATCATTCTTTCGGGTGTTGGGATCTTCCTATCGCAGTTTGCCGAGATGATTCCGTTTGGTTGGATGTATGAAGAGATTTCGGGCTTCATCAAATTCGGTCTTCTTATCGTTGCGATTGCTGTCTTTTTAGGATTTGTTCTCGTTTGGGGGCTGTCTGTTGCGATGACATTCCTGGCGTACTATGGTTTTAGTGTTTCGCTTGAAAAAGAAGATATTGTCATTACGCGCGGTCTGCTTGAGAAAAAAAGAATGACAGTGCCGCTTAATAGGGTTCAAAGTGTGCGTATTATTGAAAATCCTTTTAGGCAGCTATTTGGCTATGCCGCTGTGGCAATTGATAGTGCGGGGGGAGGAGGAGTTGAAGGAGCGAAAATTAACTTGTTCCCTCTTGTTAAAAGAACGGATATCTACGGCCCGTTAAAAGAGATATTCCCGGATCTCATACTTGACGAACCAACGGAGAAACTCCCCGTGCGTGGAAAGCGCTTTTTCTATCGTGTCGATTTCCTATGGATGATTCCTGCAATCGGCGCATTGACGTACTTTTTCTTTCCATACGGATTGTTTTCGCTTCTTATCGTGCCGGTCATTGTCCTCTTTGGATTATGGCAGCACCGCTCAGCTGCTTATGGAATTTCTGGCAATCAGTTGACAATGCGGTTCAGGAACTTCAGCCTCCAGACGGCTTACTTGACGAAAAACAGAATTCAATCGATGGAAATGAAACAAAACTACTTCCACAAACGTAAAAATGTGGCGACAATAGCGACAAATATCAAATCGGGTATGAGTACTTTTCGCGCCCAAGTACATCATATGGAAGAAGCGGAAGCGGAGAAGATTCTTTCGTGGTATGAGAAAAACGCAATAAATACAGAAAGAGAGCAGGGGTAACCTGCTCTCTTATCTTCTTTTCTTACCTTTCCAACTGACAATCCGTTTCGGATGAAAATAGCTGAGTCCGATTAAAAATCCGACGACTAACCCTGCAATGTGGGCGGTTGTGTTAATTCCGGGCTGGATATAGGTCATAATAATGCTGATTACAATAATTGGTACAATAATCTGTCTTAGTTGCGGCAGGATATGCTTTGTATAATAGACAAGAGCTCCAAATGCTCCGAGAATCCCGAAAATTGCACCACTTGCACCGACACTTGCATACGCAGGACCCTGTAAGAAAAATGTTGCTATATTAGCGAAAATACCTGAGAGCATATAAATTGTCAGGAAGCGTGCTTTGCCTGCGATTTTCTCGAGTTCAGGCCCGAAAATGAAAAGAGAAAACATATTAAACAGCAGGTGCATAATACCGCCGTGAAGGAACATCGGTGTAAGGAGTCTCCACCATTCTCCTTCGGAAATGAGAAAGTTGATGCCAACGCCAGCGTTAAATACTTGGGTCCCAATAATCGGGATAAGAGTCACCACATAAATAAGGATATTCAAAGCAAGGAAGAACGTCACCACCGGATATAGGCGGATATATTGCGAGAAGCTTTCTGTACGGCTAAACATGTATTCACCTCAATCTATAACCTCATTATACATATCTTATGGTCTAGTTGGAAAGGAGGAGTTTTTTTGATTGCAGGAATTGGGCTTGATATCGTCGAATTGGATAGAATCGCTAAGTTGGATGGCAGGAGTCCGAGATTCCGGATGCGCATTTTAACAGAGAAGGAGTTGGAGATTTACGAATCGCATACAAGTAACCGCCGAATAGAATTCCTCGCGGGGCGATTTGCAGGGAAAGAAGCATTCGCCAAGGCGTTAGGAACAGGGATTGGAACTCGGTGTAACTTCGCGGACATCGGCATATTACCTGAGCCGAGCGGGAAGCCGACTGTATTTTTTAAAGGCGAATCAATTAATGGTTTCATTTCGATTACCCATACGCAAACCGTCGCAGCAGCTCAAGTAATCCTTCTTGCATAATTGTTCGTCCTTCCTCATAAGATGACCTACCCGATTGAAATGAGAAAGGATGAACTGTATGCGTAGCCGGATATTTGCTCTTTTGTTAGTTGCAGTCATGGTAATCCTCGCGGCATGTGGGGCGCCGTCGAAAGAGGACGTCATGAAAAAGCTCAGTGGAAAGTGGAGTGATGGGAAAGGGTATGACTTGCAAGCGACCATGGAAATTAAGACGGGAGCAGAGCCACGTTTATATGAGGTTGAGGTCTGGCATACGAAGCCAACTTTTTATCGCGTTAACGTAACGCAGTCAGGAAGTAAGGACTCCCAAATGATCGTACGCAATAAAGAAGGTGTGTTTGTCGTCACGCCATCACTTGGTAAGACATATAAGTTCCAAAGTGAATGGCCCGCACAAAATAGTCAGGCATACTTAATTGGTGCTTTGTCAGATGATATTAAAGCTGATGAAAATGCTACGATGACCGAAGAGGATAATACCTATGTCTTTGAAACTGCAACAAGGAATAATCATAAGAAAGTTCTGCCAACCCAGCAAATTCATATTGACAAAAAGACACTCTTGCCAACGTATGTTTCAGTTCTGGATGAAAATAAAGAAGAGAAAATTCGTATCACATTTAATAAGATTACACTTGGCATCGAACGAAAGGCCGCAGATTACAAAGTAGATATGGAAGAAACCAATACGAGTAAAGAAACTGAGCCTGCGGATGATGAAAAAACAGGACTCTCCACGTACTATCCATCAGTAGTTTGGGCAGAGGGCACTCTCCTAGATGAGGAAGTGGTGAAAACGGATACTGGTACACGTTCATTTATGACGTTTGGAGGGGAAAAGGAGTTCGTCATTATACAGGAACCAGCAGTTAGACCTGATAACGAAATGCCGGTATCCGTTGAAGGAGATCCTGTCGATCTTGGATTCGCCATCGCTGCACTTACAGAAAAATCACTACGTTGGGAAAGTGAAGGTGTTTCCTTCTTCATCGCCTCTGAATCATTGACGCAAGATGAGATGATTGAAGTAGCTGGATCGATGAAAGCGGAAGGTATGAAATAACTATAGTTGACGAAAAAAGGGCGGGGGATGGATAATAGGGGGTATTACTATGCAAATGAGGGAGAGTCATGGAAAACCCTGTTCATTACCGCCCGACGCAAGTGATCGTCGAACTGGAAGCGATTCGGACTAATGTTCGGAATCTAAAAGCGTATTTGGGAAGCGAAACTTCAATTATTGCAGTCGTGAAAGCGGATGGCTACGGTCACGGTGATGTGGAAGTTGCTCACTCCGCTTTCGAGGCTGGTGCAGAAATGGTCTCAGTAGCAACACCTGACGAGGCGGTACGACTCCGAGTGGCGGGTATTAGCGGGGACATCCTCGTCATGGGGCCGTCTCCGCTTATGTTTGCTGAAAAAGCAGCTGAATTGGGGATTACGATTACCGTTTCAAGTGCTGAGTGGTTGCAGTCAGCATTGGATATCAGTGAAAGTTTTAAGCGACCGTTGAAAGTCCATGTAAAAGTTGACAGTGGAATGGGTAGAATCGGATTAAGGGATGTGGATGCACTCCGGTCTCTCGCTTCGGTCATTGAACGTTCTAACCAAGTACTTTTGGATGGAATTTTCACACATTTTGCTTGTGCAGATGAAGAAAACCCCGTGAGTACAGAAGAACAATTTAAAATGTTCATGAAGCTAGTACAGACATTGCCTGAAAAACCAAGGCTTGTTCATGCGTCAAATAGCGCAGCAACCCTCCTCTATCCCGAATATGCGCTTGACGCAGTCCGTTTCGGAATCGGACTCTACGGTATCGCGCCTTCGGAATATGTAGGAGGGAAATTGCCGTTTCGCCTTGAAAGATCGTTCGTGCTGGAAAGTGAGCTCGCTTATGTGAAGTTGCTGGAGGCAGGTAATCGAATTAGCTACGGAGGCACCTACGAAACTTCGGAAGCGGAGTGGATTGGTACAATCCCAATTGGTTATGCTGATGGTCTGCGACGCGGTCTGCGCGGACAGGAAGTACTCATCGGCGGCGAACGGATGCCTATCATTGGAACAATCTGCATGGACCAGTGCATGGTGAAGCTTCCGCGGGAATTGCTGGTTGGTGAAAAAGTAGTGCTAATAGGCCGTCAAGGTGGGGAAGAAATTACGATGGAAGAGTGGGCGAGACGACTCGGCACAATTCCATATGAAATTGCCGTGTCCATTGCGAAGCGAGTACCGAGAATATACACAGGGAAAGATGGACAGAATATATAATATTCGTACTTTCGACAAAAAACCTAGTAAATTTGCAGAATCCTGTCAATAAAATTCCTTTCGTGTCTTCTCATTGTCGGTATTCAATGGTAAGATGGACTTGTATTGAAATAAGGGAACGGGTTTGTCGGAGGTGCTAACGTTGCGTGTAAATAAAAACATGAAAGAAATCATTGTTAAAATTCCGAAACGGATGCTGAATGAAAATGAACATACGGTCGTCCATCAAGAGCTGGACCGTGGTGATTTCGTTTATATTTCGACAAGACGACACGTAACTGACTACGAATCGGATACGATCAAGGAAGAGATGATGAACGGTTATCTCGAAATGTCGCAAATCAACCTTAGAATCGCCACAGAATGCCTTCATGTGGAATTCGAAGCCCAGCATATGGTGGAACGTCTCGTAAGCGGAGGATGAAAAGTTGGCAATAAAACGTGGAGACGTCTTTTTTGCAGATCTGTCGCCTGTAGTTGGTTCTGAACAGGGAGGAACGAGACCGGTCCTTGTCATTCAAAATGATATAGGAAATCGATTTAGTCCGACAGTTATCATTGCGGCAATTACTGCGCAAATCCAAAAAGCGAAATTGCCTACACATGTTGAAATCGATGCGGTGCGATATGGTTTCGAGCGGGATTCAGTTATTCTGCTCGAACAGGTCCGCACGATCGACAAGTCGCGGCTTACCGATAAGATTACACACCTAGATGAATTTTTGATGGAACAGGTCGATGAAGCACTTGAAGTAAGTTTTGGCCTTATCAAATTCTGAGCATACATATAAGAAAAACACCATGGATTCGTTTCTGTGGTGTTCTTTTCATTTCACTCTCTTTTCACTGGAACCATTTGGTTACCTAAGTAATATGACAAAAAGAGTGTATTGCATCATTCTTTTCGTTACAATGAAGATACGTTAATTTGGAAATCACAAGGAGGCATATTGAAACAATTATGAGTATTCAACTGGTGGAAGGCATAGATGAAAATATTAATGAGATTATTGAGCGATGGCAAGCACTGATGAAGGATGAGAAGGGAGAAAAGTTTTTTCATTTCATGCCTGAACAACTTGTAGAAAAAACAAGCAGTGAGTTTGCAGCACTGATGACATCGAATATTTATGAAAAAGACATTGTCAATACTGAGAAGTTGAAGGACTTTACGGAAAAGGTTGTCCGGTTTGGCTGGTCTATTAAGTTTGTTAATAAAGCGATTGATAACTTTTCGAAAATTGTCTTTGAATTATTGGAGGAAAAAGGGGTTATAGAACAAAGTAATTTGCGGCTTTATATGACGCTTTTCGATAATTGGATTTTGCCATTACGCGAAAGTATTATAGAAGCCTATGCTGTGGAATGGGATCGCACCGTAAGTTTGCAGAAAATTGCCTTGCAGGAACTGTCGGCTTCATTGATACCGGTTTTCGAAAAGATATCAGTAATGCCACTTGTCGGTACGATCGATACAGAGCGGGCTAAACTGATTATGGAGAACTTACTGGAAGGTGTAGTCAAGCAGCGCGCTGAAGTTGTACTTCTCGATATTACCGGTGTACCAGTTGTGGATACAATGGTTGCCCATCATATCATTCAGGCAGCGGACGCTGTCCGACTTGTCGGAGCAAAATGTATGCTGGTTGGCATTCGCCCAGAAATTGCCCAAACGATTGTTACGCTCGGTATTAACCTGAACGATTTCACAACAACTAGCACGTTGCAGCGCGGAATGCAGGAGGCACTTGGACTGACGAACCGTACAATAGTGGAGGTTGAACAATCATGAATATGAGAATTCCGATTTTAAAACTAAATGACACGCTAATTGTCTCTGTTCAATGGGAACTTGACGATCAGACCGCCATCCAGTTTCAAGAAGATTTATTGAAAAAAATGCATGAAACGACGGCAAGAGGTGTTGTTATTGATTTAACGCCCATTGATTTCATCGATTCTTTTATTGCAAAAGTGTTGGGAGATGTTATCAGTATGTCGGGTTTAATGGGAGCGAAAGTAGTTATTACTGGGATTCAGCCTGCCGTTGCAATAACACTTATCGAACTTGGGATTCGTTTAGAGAACGTTTTGACGGCGCTCGATCTCGAAAATGGATTGGACAAACTTCGTAAAGAATTGGAGGCCTAACAATGGAGTACTGGTCTTCTGTAGATATATATACGGAGTGGGACATTGTTGCTGCCCGCCAGTTGGGTCGGAATGAAGCGAAGAAGTCCGGCTTCGGGACGGTCGATCAGGCGCGTATCACAACGGCAATTAGTGAATTGGCGCGTAATATCTATTTATACGCTGGAAAAGGTAAGATAGAAATAAAGCGGTTGTCAGAAAATGACCTCTACGGAATTACGATTATTGCTTCAGATAATGGTCCAGGCATTTCGGATATGCGCAAGGTAATGGAAGACGGATTCTCGACTTCCGGAGGACTTGGTGCAGGTATGCCGGGTGTGAGAAGGCTTATGGATGAATTTAAAGTGGATACGGAACCGGGAGTGGGCACAACGATCACCACTACCAAATGGCTCCGATGAGGAGATGATTATGGATGCCTCAGGAAGTTGGAAAGCAGTATAAAGAAATACTGAAACAATACGTAGATGGACAAAATGAAGAAGATTTATATGTAGGACAACAATTTAGCCGGCGATTCATAGAAAAAGATATTTCGCCCGAAGACGTCATCAGTATCCACAAAACAGCACTCACTGAAGTTTTGCCGGATATGCCGGAAAGATTGTGGCACTCGTTTGATTTTCTCATTGAAATGATGATCCATTATGGGCTTGCGCTTAAGGAACATCAGAGCCTCATTCGGAAACAGGAAGAGCTCCAAGTGGAGATGAATGTGGCGGCAAGAGTGCAAGATACGTTATTAAAAACGAAAAAACCTGATTTCAAAGAACTTGATATTGGGTTTGTCTCGGAGTCTGCTATGCAGATGAACGGAGACTATATTTATTTTCTGAACGATAATAGTTACGAGGCAAGTGTGGCAGTAGCTGATGTTATGGGTAAAGGAATCCCAGCGGCGCTATGCATGTCAATGATCAAATTTGGAATGGACGGCTTGAGGAACGAAAATACAAGACCGGGGAATGCCCTTGATATTGTGAATCGGATTGTAGAAAAAAGTGTAGATAATTCGATGTTCATTTCCATGTATTACGGAAAGTATGATGCGAGGGATTCCACTTTTTCTTATGCTTCAGCTGGACATGAGCCTGCCCTTATGTACAAGGCTTCTGAGGGGACATTTGTGGAACTTGATGCAAAAGGACTCCTTCTTGGAGTACATCCAAACGTTGTCTATGAAGAAAAAACAGTTCTGCTAGAAGAAGGTGATTTTATCGCCATGATGACCGATGGAGTAACTGAGGTCAGGACTGATACTGGTTTTATAGACGATGGAGTGATTAAATCGATTTTGGCGGAATTGAAAGACGAGACTGCCCAAAAGATCGCAGATACAGTATACCAAAGGCTTGCCTCCCTTCAAGACTTTCATTTGCGGGACGATTTCACGATTGTTATTTTTAAAAAAGAGAATGGGAAGGTTTAAGACTTTAAATATAGGGTATATATATTAATAATGTGCTTTTTAAAAAGAGAGATTCGGGGTGTGAAAATGAATTTACAAGTTGAATTAGTGGAAGAAAATAGCATACAACGTTTTAAAATCGTTGGGGAAATTGATGCATTTACAGCACCGACGTTAAGAGAACGTCTGGTGACGGCAGAAAACGTAAAAGAGCTACAAGCGGAATTGGATCTTTCTGAAGTTGGTTACATGGATAGTACTGGACTTGGCGTTTTTGTCGGATTTTATAAAGCGGTTAAAGCCAATGGAGGACATGTGAAAATTGTCGGCGTCAATGCGCGTCTTAAAAGACTATTTGAAATCACAGGTTTAGCGGAAGTCATGGATATCGTGATGGAAGAAAGTGGGGACAAAGATGCAACCGTATGATTATATTGAAATTAGAGTTCCCGCGAAAGCGCAATACGTTGGAGTTGCCCGACTTGCAATATCGGGGCTCGCAAGCAGACTCGGTTTTACATATGATGAAATCGAGGATTTAAAGATTGCCTCGAGTGAAGCAGTTACGAATGCTGTCCAGCATGCATATAAAGAAGATGATCAAGGGGAAGTCGTAGTTGGCTGTGCCCTTTATGCAGACAAACTGGAGATAATGGTTGCAGATCACGGGAAAAGTTTCGACTTTGAAGAAACGAAGAAAAGTGTAGGTCCTTATAATGAACAAGAAGAAGTTCAATTTCTCCGGGAAGGCGGTCTGGGTCTTTATTTGATGGAAACACTTATGGATGAAGTAAAAGTGCATCATGAGGAAGGTGTGACGGTCTTCATGACTAAATATCTCGGTGGAGAGCGGGGGGATGAGGATGTCGATGTCGAAAGAACAATCTCCTCATGAACCTAAACCGAATGAAACATCTTCTCTTAAAGAGGAAATAAGTGAATCGTCTCCTCGTGTAACGGGGACGAAAGCGGAGGTTCTCGAATGGATCAAGCAATATCAGGAGACGAATGATGATACAGCCCAGACGAACCTGGTCCTCCATTATGAACGTCTAGTTCAATCAATAGCCCGGAAATATTCTAACGGCAAGCCATTCCATGAAGATATTGCTCAAGTAGGAATGCTAGGTCTGCTCGGTGCGATTCGCCGGTATGACCCGGAATTCGGAAGAAGTTTCGAAGCGTTTGCAGTCCCTACAATTATCGGTGAAATTAAACGGTTTCTGCGTGATAAAACTTGGGCAATCCATGTTCCGCGACGTATCAAGGAACTAGGTCCGAAGATTAAGGCGGCTGTCGAAACACTTACGACAGAAATGCAACGTTCGCCACTGGTCGGTGAAATTGCAGAGTACTTGGATGTCGATGAAGAATTGGTCCTTGAAGCAATGGAGATGGGAAGAAGCTATCAAGCGCTCTCGATGGATCATACCCTTGAAGCTGATTCTGAAGGGGGGACGGTGACGCTATTCGATATAATTGGAGAAACTGACGAAGGATTTGAGAAAACAGACCAGCGTATGGTTGTTGCGAATGCTCTCAATGTATTGTCAGAACGTGAACGACAAATCATCCAGTATACATATATTGAACAACTGAGCCAAAAAGAAGCCGGAGAACGACTTGGCATCTCTCAAATGCATGTTTCAAGACTACAGCGCAAAGCGATTAAGAAATTACAGGAAGCAATATTGGCAGCTGGCGGTGTGTCATAGTGGATTCGATGATAACAGACAATGTCGAAGTATACGTCTATCAGGAAGCGAAGTTTGGAAATCGGGAATGTGGTGACACATATTTCCTGCATGCAGAGGAAGATTATTTTATCTGTGCAATTGCAGATGGATTAGGTAATGGTCCGATTGCGCGTCAATCAGCCCAAATACTTCCAAAAGTGTTGAAGGAATTTCACCACGAATCGATAGATGAACTACTCAGCCGTTGCAATGAACATATGGTTCAAAAACGTGGGGCTGCAGTAGCTATCGTCAAAGCTGATTACAAGAAAAAGGTAATTCAATACAGCTGTGTAGGCAATGTCCGTTTTTATATGCTTCAAGATCGCAGTAAGATGATTTACCCTTTGCCTGTAATGGGCTATTTGTCTGGCAGACCACAAAAGTTAAAGACACAACAATACAATTATCAAAAAGGGGATCTGTTCTTCCTTCATTCAGACGGAGTGGATTTGAGAAGTCCAAAAGCTTCCATGAAAGAAAGTTCAGGTCCCTATGAGTTATATCAAAATGTATTACAATCAATCGAACATGGCGATGACGCTACATTTATTGCTGGAAGCCTACTTCTGTAAAATAGAAGTAGGTTTTTTATTTTATAGCGTGCTATAAAATCTTATCCTGTAGATAAGTTATATGGTTGTCGCCTTGGAGAGGGCAGCCTGCACTTTTATTCTTGCTTGCAGGACAGAAGTCGCGTGTCTATCCCCTTATTGGCATCCAGGCTCGTGTTTCTTTATTCAGGCGCTTGGGCTGTTGTTCTGGTAAAATTAAGACATTGAAGAAAGGGTGGATTTATTGATGAGGCATATTGTTGAGGCAACAGCTGGAAAAGCGGCTGTTAGTATACATCAAGCTGAAAAGGTTATCGCATTACTCGATAAAGGAAATACTGTCCCATTCATCGCGAGGTACCGAAAAGAGGAAACCGGTTCACTGGATGAAGTGCAAATCAAAGCGGTTGAGGATGCCTACAGTTATGTGTTGGGGCTTGAACAGCGCAAAGAAGAAGTGATTCGCCTGATAGATGAACAAGGTAAATTGGATGAAGAGTTAAGGAAATCGATTGAAAGCGCTACCGTGTTGCAAAGAATTGAAGATTTGTATAGGCCTTTCAAGCAAAAAAGACGGACACGCGCCATGATTGCAATCGAAAGCGGGCTTGAACCATTAGCGAAAAGTTTAATGGAGTTTTCGGGAAGCGTACCTGAAGAACTTGCTGCTCCTTTCGTGAATGAGGAGGCTGGTGTGAATACAGCCGAAGAAGCACTGGCAGGGGCGCGAGATATTGTAGCTGAACAATTTGCTGACGACGCGGGAATACGGGAAAATATTCGAAAGTTAGCTTGGTCGGATGGGATGATCGTATCAGCCGTGCGTAAAGGAGCAGAGGACAAGCGAAACGTTTTTGAGAATTATTATGAATATGAAGAGCCTTTGAAAAGAATCGTCCCTCATCGTGTTCTAGCTTTAAATCGTGGCGAAAAAGAAGATGTATTGCGAGTCGGGATATCTTTCCCTGCCGAAAGAATTATCGGCGGGCTTGAACGTGAATTGATCCGTAAAACACATTCGCCTTCTGCACCCCATGTAAAAGAAGCGATTGAAGATGCATTTAAACGCTTGATAGCTCCTTCGATTGAACGGGAAATCAGAGCTGCACTTACTGAGAAGGCTGAAGAGCAGGCAATCCATGTATTTTCGGAAAACTTGAAGAGTCTTCTGTTGCAACCCCCGTTGAAAGGGAAAGTTGTACTTGGTCTAGATCCGGCTTTTAGAACAGGTTGTAAACTTGCAGTTGTTGATGAAACGGGTAAACTGCTTGAAATATCCGTGATTTATCCGCATCAGCCGCAAATGGAAAAAGAAAAGTCGAAACAGGCTATTTTAAATTTGTTGAAAAAGTACCCGATTACTATTATTGCAATAGGTAACGGGACAGCTTCACGCGAATCTGAATTGTTCATAGTGGATTGTATAAAAGAAGCGCAAACGGGTGTCTCTTACGTCATTGTCAATGAAGCGGGTGCTAGTGTTTATTCAGCCTCACCGCAAGCGCGGGATGAATTCCCTGATCTGCAAGTGGAACAGAGGAGTGCGGTTTCCATAGCGAGACGTCTGCAAGATCCGTTATCAGAACTCGTGAAAATTGATCCGGGTTCAGTTGGTGTCGGACAATACCAGCATGACGTAGCAAAAAAACGACTTTCTGAATCATTATCCTTTGTGGTTGAAACTGCCGTTAACCGGGTAGGAGTGGACGTTAACACTGCATCATCGTCACTTCTGCAATATGTTGCCGGCCTTTCTAAGGCAGTCGCAGAAAATATTGTGAAGTCTCGTGAAGAGAACGGATTATTTACGAAACGTATTCAATTGAAGAAGGTCCCTCGTCTTGGAGCTAAGACTTATGAACAGGCAATTGGTTTCTTACGGGTGCCAGATGCTAAGGATCCTTTTGATTCGACGGGGATTCACCCTGAAAGCTATCAATTGGCAGAACAGGTATTAGAAGAGGCGGGAGTAAATAAGAAGTTGCTTGGAAAGAAAGAAACTGCGGACGCATTGTCAGCTCTTGATGGTAGAGCGTTGGCGAATAAGTTAGATGTAGGAGAAGTGACACTGAAAGATATTATTGAAACACTTCAAAGACCAAATCGGGATCCTCGCGATGATTACCCGCAACCACTCTTAAAAGCAGATGTGCTCGATATGAAGGATCTTTATGAAGGACTTGAAATGCAAGGAACCGTTCGGAATGTCGTTGACTTTGGTGCGTTTGTAGATATCGGGGTGAAGGAAGATGGTCTCGTTCATATATCTAAACTAAAAAAAGGTTTTGTAAAACATCCTCTTGACGTTGTAGCTTCAGGCGATATTGTTACCGTTTGGGTGGAAGGTGTGGATAAAGGAAAAGGACGTATTTCATTGACGATGTTACCCCCGGTAACGAAGTGATGGTCTAAATGGAGGTGG